>NZ_JAVDWK010000004.1:0-360384 GCF_031457335.1 Arthrobacter sp. BE255
CCGGGGGCGCGTGGGGCGGCGTTTCACGGTCTACACAACGCGCTTTACCCGGGCCCCCCAGGACGTCTGCGCCGGGCCCCCCCGGGGGGGGGGGGCCCCCCCCACCCCGGGGGGGGGGGGGGGGGCCACCGCCGCACTGGCCCGCTCCAAGGAGACGCACACAGCGAAAGAATCCTTCATGACAGAACCCCGCACTGCCCCCACGCAGTTGATAGATTTTGCCTCCGCCGTACTCCGAGCCGAGGGTGTGCCCGCCAAGGACGCCCATCTGGTCGCCGACAGCCTGGTCCAGGCCGAGCTCTGGGGCCACCAGTCACACGGGCTCCTCCGTCTTCCGTGGTACGTCGCGCGTCTGCGCAGCGGCGCGGTCACCCCTCTCACCCGGCCACAGGTTGTGCTGGACAGTGACAGCATGCTCGTACTGGACGGCCGTCACGGCATCGGCCAAGTGCTCGCTGAAATAGCCCGCCGGGAGGCAGTGGAACGGGCCCGCGAGCATGGCATCGCCATGGTTGGCGTGCGGAACTCCAACCACTTCGGAACCGCGCAGTACTACACCCGCCGTGCAGCCCAGGACGGGTGCGTGGCCTTCCTGACCACGAACTCCAGTCCCGCGATGGCACCATGGGGAGGCAGGAAGAAAACGCTCGGTGCAAACCCCTGGTCGATCGCTGCCCCAGCCCCCACTCCTGGCGGCGTGGTCGTGGCGGATCTGTCCAACACGGCCGCGGCGCGCGGCAAAATGTTTCTTGCACGCGACCGCGGCGAGCCTATCCCGGCCGACTGGGCACTGGACGCGAACGGGGTGCCGACCACGGACCCGGCCGCGGCACTGGACGGGCTGATCCAGCCCATCGCAGGACCGAAGGGATACGCGATCACCTTCATGATGGACGTCCTGGCCGGTGCCCTGACTGGAAGCCAAACCGGGACACGCGTCAACGGCCCCTACGACCCCGACAAGCAAAGCGGCGTAGGCCACCTCATGATCGCCATTGATGTCGCCAGCCTTGGAGAGACCCGCTCGTACATGGCGGCGGTGCAACAGCTTGTGGACGAAACCAAGGCCGCACCGCTGGCCGAGGGTACCGAAGAAATCTTCTACCCGGGAGAGCACGCCGAACGGCATCAACAGACCGTCCTGGCAACAGGCGGTGTGCGGCTTCCCGCCAAGATCCGCGCCGAACTGGAGAGCCTCGCCGCCGATGCCGGCATCGAATCACCCTTCACAGCACAGCCCCAAAACATCACCCGATAACTCATCACCCAACGACTACTCATGACTTCCAGAGGTTCGAATATGCGACAAAACTATGTCCCGGCCATCTTTGCCCGCGGCGGAACCAGCAAGGGGCTGTTCTTTAACGCCGCAGACCTCCCGGCGGAACAGACGGAACGGGACGCGCTGTTCCTGGCTGCCCTCGGAAGTCCTGACCCGTACGGCCGTCAACTCGATGGGATGGGCGGAGGCATTTCTTCCCTCTCGAAGATCGCCATACTGGCACCAAGCGGCCACCCGGATGCGGACGTGGACTACACCTTCGGCCAGGTCGCCGTGGACCAGGAGGTTGTGGATTACGCGGTCAACTGCGGCAATCTGGCATCAGCGGTGGGACCGGTGGCCGTCGAAGCCGGGATCATCTCGGTGCCCGACGGGACCGTTTCGGTGCGCATCCACGCCACCAACACCAGGCAGTTCATCACCTCAACCTTCGAAGTCCGCGACGGTTCCCCCGTTACGACCGGGGACCTCGCTCTGCCGGGCGTTGCCGGGCTCGGGGCGCCCATCGAATTGGAGTTCCACGACGGTGGAGGATCAATCACCTCCGGTGTCCTTCCCTCAGGCAATGTCTGTGACCGGCTAACGGTCGAGGGCCTCGGAGAGATCGAGGTCTCGCTGGTGGATGCCACCAACCCTGTCGTGTTCGTCGAAGCCGCCACCGTCGGGATGACAGGCGTAGAAAGCATCGCCGCGTTGGACGCAGACCATGACCTGCTGCGCCGGCTCGATGTGATCCGCCGCGCCGGCGGTGTCGCAATGGGCCTGGGGAGCTCCCCCGAATCCATCGCCCTGGCAAACCCAAAAATCGCGGTCGTCGGCCCTGCTAAGCCCTTCACGGCCCTTGACGGCGCCGAAGTCGGCGCAGACGACTACGACATTTCCGTGCGGATGCTTTCCATGGGCGGCTGGCACCGCGCCGTCACCAGCACGGGAGCTCTCTGCATCGCAACCGCCGCCGCGATTGAGGGAACTCTGCCGAACCAACTCCACGCCACATCCACGACCGAGGGCATACTGCGCATCGGCCAACCCTCCGGCATCGTTCCTGCCGCCGCTACCGCAGAAACTGAGAACGGTGTCTGGCATGCCAGGACTGCCTCACTGTTCCGCACGGCAAGAGTGCTGATGCGCGGCGAAGTCGCCGTCAACCGATAAACCGGAAGGAACCACAGATGGCCCTGCGTTGCGCTGTACTCGATGACTACCAGGACGCTGCCCGAACGTACGCGGACTGGTCCCCCATAGAAGACCGGGTGGAGGTGACGGTCTTCCGGGAGCACTTCACCGATGAATCTGTCCTGGCGGAGCGGCTGGCACCCTTCGAGATCGTCGTCATCATGCGTGAACGCACCCCGTTCCCGGCCACACTGCTCGAGCGTCTGCCACGGCTGAAGCTGCTTGTCACCACGGGAATGCGCAACTCCGCGGTTGACCTGGAAGCTGCACGAAAGCGAGATGTCACCGTCTGCGGAACGAAGAGCAACTCCGAACCTCCAGCGGAACTCACCTGGGCACTCATTCTCGGGCTCACCCGGAATCTGCGTACGGAGGCAGACGCCTTGAGCGACGGCGGCCCATGGCAGCAAACAGTGGGCACAGACCTGCACGGGGCAACCCTTGGACTCGTTGGGCTGGGCAAGATCGGCTCTCAGATCGCCCGCGTCGGTAACGCCTTCGGGATGAACGTTCTGGCCTGCAGTGAACACCTGACCGAAGAGCAGGCGGAAGCCGCCGGCGCCACGAAGGCCCCGTCCCTGCAGGCCGTGCTCGCGGCCAGCGACATCGTCTCCCTCCACCTCGTGCTCGGCGACCGCACCCGGAACCTCATTGGAGCCGGCGAACTGGCGCTGATGAAACCCGGAGCAATCCTTATCAACACCTCCCGCGCCGGCCTGGTCGACCAGCAGGCACTGATCGATGCCTTGACTGCCCGGAGGATCGCCGGTGCCGGACTGGACGTTTACGCACAGGAACCGCTGCCGGCCGGCCACGCCTTCCGCACCCTGCCTAACGTCCTCGCCACACCGCACCTGGGCTACGTGACAGGACGGAACTACTCGACCTACTTCTCACAGGCCATCGAAAACATCGACGCGTTCCTCAACGGCGCTGCCCTCAGGACCCTTTAAACCAGCTGGCAGCCAGAAAAAGCGCCGGAGCATCGGCCGCAAGGCCAGCATTAACCTCACCCGCAACATGTGCAAGGACACCTATAAATGGCCATCGACGATCATCCCGCCATGCCGCACGCCGATCTGGAACCTGTACTGGATTGGACGAAGCTTGCCCGCAAGGATGAGCTAAAGCTGGTGCGCCGAAACGGCAAGAGCCTGGCCACAGGGCGGATCGACACGATTGCCCTCGATGGCAGCGTCTTTTGGATCCTTCACAATGACGGCCGAGGCCGGTCAATGGTCCTTCCCGATGACGACGTCATCGTGTTCCGGCACCGGCGCAGCTACCGTCGTCGCTCCACCTGATCCGTCGGCACCATGCGGGCGGCACACCGTCGCTCGCGCCGCGAGAGCTTCCACTCCCCGATCCCACACCTCCAACCAATCACAAAAGGGCACCCAGCAATGACGGAAACCATCGCCGACGCTACACCGACACCAACGACTGAGGCGGCGGGCACCACGAAATCAGCAGGCCACGTCATCGTCGACACCCTTGTTGCCCACGGAATCAAGCGGGCCCATGTCGTGCCGGGCGAAAGCTTCCTGGACGTCCTGGACGGCCTGCACAACTCCCCCATCGAAACCATCGTGTGCCGCCATGAAGGCGGCGCAACCTACATGGCCGAGGCTGACGGCAAAATGAACCAGCGCCCGGGCATCGCCATGGTCACCCGCGGCCCTGGTGCTGCCAATGCTCATGTGGGTCTTCACACCGCGTGGCAGGACTCGACCCCGATGGTGTTGTTCGTGGGCCTGATCCCCTTCGCGCACCGGGACCGTGAAGCGTTCCAAGAATTTGACATCAAAGCCTGGTTCGACACCGGCGCCAAACGTGTGATGGTCCTGGACCACGCCGAGCGTGCTTCAGAAATCGTCGCAGAGGCCCTGTTCGCAGCCATGAACGGCCGACCCGGGCCAGTCGTCATCGGGCTGCCCGAAGATGTCATCCGGCAACAGATTCCCACCGAACTACATCCACCCATCCCGGTGGCCACCGGCGGCATGACCACGGTGGACTCCGACGCCCTGGCCACGGCCCTCGCCGCCGCCAGCAAACCGCTTTTTGTTACCGGCGGCAACGACTGGACCCAGGAAGGCGCCGACCAGCTCACGAAGTGGCTGGAAAAGCACCACATCCCGGCCGCGGCCGAATGGCGCACCCAGGGCACCGTGCCCTTCGACTCCCCGTCCTACGTCGGCCCCATCGGCTACGGGCGCCCGCGCCCGACCTATGACCTGCTCGAAGAAACCGACCTGCTGATCTTCGTCGGCACCGTCCCGGGCGATGTCATCACCGACGGATTCCTTTGCCGCCAGGACTGGTCCAAGAAGAACTTCCTCGTCACCATCGACCCCTCACTCCGCGGCCGCTCAGGGCCGGTCTCCTACCAGATCGTTGCCAAACCGGACGTGTTCATCCGGGACCTTGCAAAGATCGAACTCCCGGTCAATGGCGAATGGAAACCCTGGACGGCCCGGATGCGCGGCGAACAGGAAGCATTCGCCACCCTCCCCACAGCCGCACCATCACCCGGCAAGGCCCGGATGGACACCCTGATGGCCCATCTGGTCCCCACCCTCCCGGCGGATGCCATGGTCACCCTCGGTGCGGGCGAGCACACCAACTGGGCGCACCGCTACTTCCCCACCCAGCGCTACGCCTCCATGATCAGCGCCCGCAACGGTTCAATGGGCTACTCCGTTCCTTCAGCCATCGCTGCCTCCCTGGAATACCCCGGCAGGCGCGTCGTGACGATCGCCGGCGACGGAGAGTTCCTCATGAACGGCCAGGAACTGGCAACCGCCGCCCAGTACGGCGCCACTCCCCTGGTGATCGTGATGGACAACCAGGAGTACGGCACCATCCGTACCCACCAGGAACGCCACTACCCGTCGCGCGTTTCCGGTACGCAACTGAAGAACCCGGACTTCGCGCTGACGGCCCAGGCCTTCGGCGGGTTCGGCATCAGAGTCGAACAAGACGCCGACGTGCCCGCCGCCCTCGCAGCTGCACTCCAGGCCATAGACCACGACAAAGTGTTCGCACTCATCCATCTCGTGGTCGAGCAGAGGGTCAAGGCCTACTAAGGGGCCAAGCCCTCCCCCGACGCCGCTCCTGCGACCAAACCCTTGGCCGGGCCAGCAAACCATGCCATCTAACGACACTCCTTAGGGAACTTTCTCATGACACTTTCTGCACTATCCCCTGTCATTTCAACCGAGGCCATTTCAACCGAGCGGGAGGCCTCCCTGCTCGCCTCCGTGCCCGCCGGCCTGCTCATCAACGGCCAGTGGCGGGAGGCCTCCGACGGCGGCACGTTCGACGTCCACGACCCCGCCACGGGAGAAGTGCTCGCCACGCTCGCCTCGGCCACCAGCGGCGATGCCGTAGCAGCACTGGACGCGGCCGACGCAGTCCAGGCATCCTGGGCACGCACCGCACCAAGGGTGCGATCCGAGATCCTCCGCAGGGCTTTTGACCTGGTCACCGAACGCGCTGAGGACTTCGCCCTGCTGATGACCCTCGAGATGGGCAAGCCCCTGGCCGAAGCCCGGGGCGAGGTCGCCTACGGGGCAGAGTTCCTGCGCTGGTTCTCCGAAGAAGCGGTCCGTGACTACGGCCGCTACCTCACTTCTCCTGAGGGCAAGAACAAGATCCTGGTTCAGCACAAACCCGTCGGGCCGTGCCTACTCATCACTCCCTGGAACTTCCCACTGGCCATGGCCACCAGGAAGGTCGCCCCTGCGGTTGCTGCAGGCTGCACAACGGTCTTGAAGCCCGCCAAGCTGACCCCGCTCACCGCGCAGTACTTCGCGCAGACCATGCTCGACGCCGGCCTACCGGCGGGTGTCCTGAACGTCGTCTCCTCCTCCAACGCGTCCGGGATCTCCGGGCCCCTGCTCAAGGACTCCCGGCTCCGGAAAGTCTCGTTCACGGGCTCCACTCCCGTTGGCAAGCGACTCATGGCCGACGCCGCGCAGAACGTCCTGCGCACCTCGATGGAACTCGGCGGGAACGCCCCATTCATCGTGTTCGAGGACGCCGACCTTGACGCCGCCGTCGAAGGGGCGATGGCCGCGAAGATGCGGAACATGGGCGAAGCCTGCACCGCCGCCAACCGGTTCCTCGTCCACGAGTCCGTGGCACAGGACTTCACCCGCAAGTTCGCTGCAGCCATGGGCGCCCTTGCCACCGGCCGTGGAACGGAAGTCTCCACGCAGGTGGGGCCGCTCATCGACAGCGGTGCCCGCGACGACGTGCACGCCCTGGTGAGTGCCGCGGTGGACGCCGGAGCCACCGCAATCGTAGGTGGGGCGCCGATGGAGGGGCCAGGCTACTTTTACCAGCCCACCGTCCTCGCCGACGTCCCGAACGACGCGGCGATCCTGGGCCAGGAAATCTTCGGACCCGTCGCACCGGTCACCACTTTCGCGACCGAAGACGACGCAATCCGCTTAGCCAACGCCTCTGAGTACGGCCTTGCCTCGTACCTCTACAGCAAGGATTTCAACCGCCTCCTGCGCGTCGCGGAGCAGATCGAATTCGGCATGGTCGGGTTCAACGCTGGCGTCATCTCCAACGCCGCAGCACCGTTCGGCGGCGTCAAGCAATCCGGTCTAGGCCGCGAAGGCGGCACCGAAGGCATCGCCGAATACACCACCACCCAATACATCGGCCTTGCCGACCCCTACGCCGGCTAACCCTCTCTGCCCAAGCCGGGCCCTGCCGCCACCGCGGCAGGGCCCGGCCTTTTGGTTACCCGAGGTCCCGGTGCCCGCGAGAGCCCCAGGGCTGCATGGCTCGGATGTTACTCGAGGTAGACGCCGGAGAGCGTTACCCAAGTTCCGCCTTCTTCCCCCAGCCCGATGATGGCGGGACAGGCTGATTGATTGCACTGTCATCGCTGCAGTGCCCCGGTCGGAGGGTTTCCACCGGCATGAAGCACTTGGGTTTTAGGCGCTGTGCGCCTTCACTGCCACCCTTGTTTCGTTAGCCTGCGTCCATTTGTCGGTGCCATTCCTCGCGAACTTCACGGGTGTCGATGTACCTTTTGGACACGAAACTCCGGCCTACCGCCCTTGGACGGAACCGTGGCGGCAGCCTCATTGCGGGCTTTCTTCATGGCGAGCAGGAAGCGGTCCTGGACGATGCAGGCGGCGGTGAGGGCTCCTCAGCGAACGGCTGTCATGAAGCGAGATCCGCTTCCAGGATCACGCCTTGCACCACTTGGACGGATGCCCCCCGTTCTTTCTCGGAGCGGTAGCTGGCGTCGATAATCCGCGCCACTGCCAGGGCATCCAAGACGGGCGCCACCACAGGGGCGCCGGTGCGGATGCTGTTGACCCATCCACGCATCTCCGTGCGGAAATTGCTGATGTTTTCCAGTTCGGGCAGCTCGGAAAACTTGTTCTCTTCAGTGCGGGCGAACGGCGGGGTGAAATAGCTCTGCGTCCATTCGGTCCAGCCAGCTGGCCAGCCGGCCCGTTCCCTCTCGACGTAGACCCTTAGCTTTTGGGGAAGGATGCCGATTTCGATCATTCCGGTGGTGCCGTAAACGGATATGCGGGAACTTTCGAACCATTCGAGTCGATCATGGCTGTCGAAGCTGAAGGCAGCGGACATGTCGGGGTAATTCAGCAGGGCAGCTGCAGAGTCCTCGCGGCTCGACTCGTCTGAGAGCTTCGCGGACTTGCGCACCCGCGCATTGACGGTCTCGGGGACGCCGAACATGCTGACCAGAGTATCGATCATGTGGCACCCGATGATCCATAGCGCCCCGCCCATGTCCGCCGGTTGGTTCAGGTGAGCAGTGAGATGCTCGCCGGCGAGAGCGGCGCCTCTGGCCGACACACTGACCACGTTCCCGATGGTCCCGTCGTCTATGAGCTCCTTTGCTCGGGTGACCGACTGTGCCAGGCGTACGTTGTACCCGACCTGAACTACCAATCCGGGAGCGGCCTGGATCTCTGCCTTGGCCAGCTGCAGCAGGTCATCAACAGTTCCGCCGCCCGGCTTTTCCACGACGACAGATTTCCCGGCGTCGAGGGCCCGCAGGGCATGGGAGACCATGTCCTTACTTTTTGAATGAACCATGACTGCGTCGATGCGGTCGTCCTGGAGCACCCCGTCGATATCGCGGGCCTCCATATCGTATTTAGCTGTGAAGTAGTTCAATCGAGGATCGTCGTCAGCGGCGGCAACCACCTCCACGCCCTCTATTTCTCGGAGGGCGCGGACCCGCGCGGAAGCGTGCGGGTGTGTGATTCCCAGAAGTCCTACGGCGATCGGTTTCAAGGTGCTGTCTCCTGTCGATTTTTACTACCGGGGCTTGGGTCATGCTGTTGGATGCCCCGGCCTGCCTTGCAGGCCAGGTTCTGTTGTTTGTGCCCTAGACCTCAGCGGTCGCCTATGGGCTGGTGCTCTTATCCGGCTCATCGTGCCACCAGCCTTCCCAGGGGAATGAAGCAAGGACTCCTTGGGGGAACCCCGGCTCCATTGGGCTGTCTTGCGCGCTCGGGCCGCCGCCGTAACCAGCGCCGTCGACCAGAACCGAAATTCGGTGGAGAAGCAATCTCATCGTTTTCTCCCAGGCTGAGTAAGCAGGTTTATCGGCGTTGGGCAGACCCAGGGGTCGCGGCTCTGGTTGTTCACGACTTCGCCCGCAGATTTACACAGTCCCGCTCTTTCAGTCCGCACTGAGGCAAGAGAGGTCAATGCGTTGGTCTTGGCCGCTTGGCGAGGTCCATCGGATCGACGTAAGTCCTGGTTACCTCGGCTCTGGTGAACAACCTGCGACCGTGTCCGCCGTTGAGAAGCAGCCACAGATACTCTCCGTCAGCAGATGCAGCGTCAACAATGCCGGAATGGGAAGATTTGGCGCACACCACCCAGACATGGTCGCCCGGGCAGAGCTCGCCCCAGTTCGCAGGAGTGCCCGCATTGTTTGGCTGAGCCTCGCCAGCGGGCTCCTGACCCCACTTCTGTGTAGATGTCGAATTCAACTGGGACTCCGTTTCTAAGCTCCGTGAGTGCATCTGATGAATGTGTGCGTGACCCGTCTGACTATGCGATGGGCGAGATGAGGGTGCCGGGCTCATGGCTCCGCCGGCCGACTACCACCCAGATTGCGATGCACTCTTCGGGGAAGGGATTGCTGAGCCGGTGAGGGATGGAGGAGATGAAATTGATGCTGTCGCCGGCGCTAAGCGTTCCTGCCGCAGGCCCGGTTTCGACGTGGAGTCTTCCTTCAAGGATGTGGAAGTACTCGTGTCCACCGTGCCGCATGAGGTTGTCGGGCGGGCAGGATTCGGTGCCGCTTCCGTACGTCACGCGGAGTAGTTCGACGTTGGGGTCGTTTTCTGGGGTGAGTCGCTCCCAGAGGACACCAGCGACGCGGAGTTTTGGGCGGTCTTTGACTTTCAGGAGCCCTGGGAGTTCGTTGCCCGCTTCGGTTGGCGGAAGAGACCTCGCAAGAGTCTCGGATGACCAAGGCCCGTCGTCGCCATTGATGGCTGCGGTTTCAACAACGCGAAGAGTGGTGTTTGGCAGCTGATTATCCGAGTGTGGGCCATCCTGCATGAGCTCATCGAGGGAGAGGCCCAGTTCTGATACGAGAGCGTAGAGGGTTCCGACAGACGGTGATGTGCGGCCAAGCTCGACCTGTGAAACGAGGCTGGCGGAGACGTCCACCCGGCGCGCAAGTTCACGCAGGGATAGTTTGGCGCTCTGCCTGGCGTCACGAAGACGCATGCCAAGCTGGATGGCGGCGTCCGATCGTGCCTCGGGGGCTGGTGCGCTCATGGTGTTCCGCTTCTCTTGTAAAGGCACCGTGGCAGACCTGGCCCACGCGCCACCCTGCAGGGTGGCGCGTGGGCCAGGTTTACGTGGATTAGCTCGGGTTAGACCTTTTCGGGCTGTTCCGCGGCGATCAGTTGGGACGCTGCCTCGAGTGTCGCCGCGGCTGAATCGTGGGCGCGTGCCAATGCCTGATCCAACGGCAGCAGGCGGTGTGATTCAGCGAGGATTTCCACGCCCCAGTGTCCGCGCCATCCGGCGTTGTGGATGGCTTTGACGAAGGCAACAGTGTCGAGGTCCCCTTCACCTGGGTACAGACGCTCATTGATGGTGTCTTCCCACAATGAACCGATGACGTCTTTGCGGGCATCATCGATCTCGACGATGAAGACTTTGTCCATCGGCAGGATGGCGGCCAGGTCTTCGTAGCGGGTGCCGCCGCGGCTGGTGTGCCATGTGTCAACAGTGAGCCCGCCGTGGGGGTTGTTGACCTCGCTGATGAACTTCGCACCGATTTCGATGGTCTTGAGGTTGTTCATGGGCATCGGTTCCAGAGCGACGCGCGTGCCCACGTCCCCGGCCTGGGTGGCGAGCCGGTCGAATTCCTGGTGGAACGCGGTTTCATCCACAGGCGCCGGCTCGCCTTCCAGGGCGAGTTCGGCGCCGATCTTGATGGTCTTGACGCCGAGGATTTCTGCGGCGTTGAACAGGATCTTGCGCCAGCGATCGGATTCTTCGCGTTCGGGGCCGGTCTTCCACCAGTCCGCGAGGAATTCCATCTCGACGTGGATGATGCCGTTGTCGTCCAGCAGCTGACGGAGCCCCTTGAGACCAATGGTCTTTTCGATCTCCGGAAGGTCGGCGTGGATAAAGCCCAGTCCCTTCCAGCCTGCCTTGGCGGCAGCCTCAACCCGGGTGCGCACATCGATCGGGCTCGTTTCATCGCCCCGAAGCGGGGCGGCGTTGCCTGCCCAGGTCCAGCAGGAGGCCAGGAGGTCCCGGTTCTGAATGATGTTCGTGTCGTTCACGTTCGTCCTTTGTTAGTTGGCTTTGTGGGTTGAGGAGGCGGCCACGCCGTCGGCATTGGTGGCATCCGGGGCGAGCATGACCTTCGTTTCCCGGCTTGAATCCTGTGCCCTTTGGAGGGCTTCGTCTCCGCGGGAGAACGGGACGACAGTGGAGACGATCTCGCCGAGGTTGAGGCGGGTGTTTGCCACGTAGCGGATTGCTGCGGGCCATACTGCTACCGGCGCCCCGGTGGAGCTGGTGATCAAGAGGTTTCGTTCCTGCACCAGACCCAGGCGTGCAGGCGCAAACTTTGGTGTGGAGACACCCATCAGCAGGACGCGTCCGTTGTGGTCTGCGCTTTCAAGGGCTGCTGCCTGTGCTGCGGAGTTTCCGGACGCTTCGATGACCACGTCGGCGAAGGGCCGCCCCATGGCTGCTGCTGCAGCACCGGTGGTGTCCGGGGTTTCGACCGGATTAACGGCAGCCGTAGCGCCCAGTTTCATCGCCGTTTCGCGACGAATTGGGCTGGGATCAAATACGACCACTTCCGCTCCCGCGGTGACAGCCTGGATCACTGCATTCAGGCCGATTGCTCCGAGCCCGTGCACGTGGACCGTGTCGGCAGCACTGATGCCGCCAATCTTCTTAAGTCCGTTCAATACGCAGGCGAAGGGTTCAATAACGGCGGCCGTGAGCATGTCCACCTCGTCAGGGATGTGGAAGCACATGTCCGCCGGGACAGTGAACAGCTCGGCGGCGGCTCCATCGTGGGTGACCCCGAACCAGTCGTTGCCGCCCAGGTGTCCGTGCCCGAGAACGCGGTCCCCCGGGTGGAATCCTTCAACAGCTGCGCCGGCTTCCACGACGATGCCTGACCATTCATGGCCCATGACGTGGGGGTAATTGATCTTGAAGGATTCCGGCATGCTGCCGTGCAGGATTTCGATATCCGTGCCACACACCCCCACGTAAGCGGGCCGGACAAGGAGCTCGTTGGGCCTGGGCGCGTTGACGGGTGCTGTGCCGGGTTCGACTGTGACGGTGCCGCCGGCGTCTTTGCGGACCAGGACGGCCGGCACGGTCCCGAGCGGAGGTGCTGCGGACGCCGTGCGCACGTCGTTGACGGTGTCAGACATGTTGTGTTCTTTCTGTAGATTCAGTCATCAGGGGGCAACCAGGATTGTTAGACGTCGCTGCCATGAAGCGCGGCCGTGACGAGTTCGCGGATGCCCTCGGGGGTTACTTCCCGCGGGTTGGCGTACGGGTTCCTGGTGGCGATTTCAACGATCTTGTCGATGTCGGATTCCTTCAGGCCCAGCTCGGCCAAGGACGACGGTGCACCGAGGGCGAGGCTTAGTTTCCGGAAGTGGGCCGCCGGATTGTCTGCCCCGGTGGCGCGCTGCAGGGCGGCGATCGCCTGCGGGGCGTGCTGGGCGTTGTAGGCCAGGGCGTAGGGAAGCACCACTGTGTGGGTTTCAGCGTGGGGAAGGTTGAAGGTCCCGCCGAGGGTGTGGCACAACTTGTGGTGCAGGGACATGGTCGTCGCACCCAACGTAGCTCCGCAGAGCCAGGCCCCGTACAGGGCATCGGAGCGTGCGTCGATGTTGGACGGGTCTTCGACGATCTTTGGCATCGCTTCGAGCAGGGCACGGGTGCCCTCCTCGGCCATCAGGGAGATGATGGGCGAACCGTCCGGCGCGTACAGGGCTTCCACGGCGTGGGCGATGGCGTTGAATCCGCTGGTGACCGACATCTTCACCGGGAGGGACACGGTGAGTTCGGGGTCGTAAATGACACTGGTGGGCAGAACCTTTGAGTCGCGTCCGGTCTTTTTCTCGCCGTCGGCTGTCAGGCCCCATACGGGCGTCATTTCGGAGCCCGCGTAGGTAGTCGGCACCGCAATGATGGGCTGGCCGAACTCCAGCGCGATGGCCTTGCCCAGGCCGGTGGTGGACCCGCCGCCGACCGCAACGTACCCGTCAGCCTGGGCAGCAGCAGCTACTTCACGCGCCTTGTGGGCGGATTCGATGGGCACATGCATTTCAGCTTCTGCATGCACGCCGGCGCTCAGCTCGCCCAGCTGTTGCGAAACCCTTTCGGCCATGTCCGCTTGGAAGGGTGTAGCCAGGACCAGGACACGCTTGAGGCCAAGGCTGACGACTTCGTCGTTAAGTGAGGCAAGCGAGCCTGCTCCGAAGCGGACGCGCATCGGAAGTGCCTGGTACTGAAAATCCTTCATCGGGTGTTCTCCTGTGCTTCGATAATGCGTGCAGTGGACGGGGACATCACTGCCGTGTTGATAATGTCCGGGTCGACGAGGTCGGGGTGGATGACAATGTCGATCACTGCCTCCATGAACGGTGAGTTGAGCCCATAGCGGGCTGCATCGGCTTCTGAGGTGTTGGGCACGAACTCGGCGATCAGGCTCTGCTTCACGGCGAAAACGGCGTCGGAGTCGATGTAGTCGCTGCCGGCAACAAAGATGTGGGTCGTCAGTTCCCGGAAACCCGGCGCGCTGACGATGAAATGGATGTGCGCTGGCCTGTTCGGGTGCCGGTCAGTCGCATGCAGCAGGTCCCCGACCGGCCCGTCGGTCGGGATCGGGTAATAGCTGGGGATGACGCTGCGGAAGTAGAACTCTCCGGCGGCATTGGATGTGAACAGGCCGCGGCCGTTGCCGATGCTTTGGATTCCGGGTTGCTGAACGTCGTAGAAGCCCTTGGTGTTTGCCTGCCAGATGTCGATGGCAGCACTGGGGACAGGCTCGCCGGTGACAGAGAGGATGCGCCCCCTGACCAGGCAGACCTCGCCTTCACTTTCCGGGGAGGCATTCTCGCCGAGCTCACGCTGTGGGGATTCGACCATGTGGAACGGGCCCAGGACGGTGGAGTCGGTGGCGTCAGGCGTTTCGGCGTCATTGAGGGTTTCCACCATCATGGACACGCCCAGCACGTCGGAGAGGAGGATGAACTCCTGTCGGACGGAGTCGCACTTCTGGCCTGTTGCGGTCAGGAAGTCTATGGCGGTTTCCCATTCTTCGATCGTGGGTTCGATCTCCCTGACGAAGCTGTGAAGGTGGGTGGTGAGGCTGGTCAGGATGGTCCGAAGCCGGTCATCCGGGGTATTGCGGAAACTGTCGATAACAGCGGCAGTCAGTGTTCCGGGGCCGAGGTCCGTGCTCATGGTGCTGTTCCTTCCTTGGAGCTGGGGCGGCTGGTAAGGGAGCTCAGACGCTGGTGAATCCGCCGTCGACAACGAGCTGCGCGCCGGTGATGTACGAGGCCTTGTCGGATGCGAGATAGACGATCGCATCGGCGACTTCGCTGGCCTTTCCGGCCCTGCGCATGGGGGTCTTGGCGATCACCTCATCGGAAATGGCCTGATCCTGGTTGTCCGTCAAGGGTGTTGTGATCAGCCCTGGGTGGACCGAGTTCACGCGGATCCCCTGCGCTGCCCACGTGGCGGAGGCGTTCTTCGTCATCATGGTCACAGCACCCTTGGATGCCTGGTATGCGGCGACGCCGGCTGCTCCGACAAGTCCCCAGATGGACGAGACATTCACGATGGATCCGGATTCCTGCGCCAGCATGGCCGGTGCGACGAAGCGCATTCCCAGGAAGACACCGGTCTGGTTGATGGAGATGATCCGGTGCCAGTCCTGGATGTCGATATCCGTGATCGATTCGTACGATCCGACCAGGCCTGCATTGTTGACCAGGATGTCGATCCGGCCGTGGGCCTGGAGCACTTCTTCCGTGAGTGCCTTCCAGCCGTCTTCTTCGGCGACGTCGAGGCGCCGCCACTGGATGGTCCCGTCTGCTGCGTCGTCGGCGGCGGCTATGTCGGCTCCGTAGACGGTCGCACCCTGTGCGGCCAGTGCCATTGCCGTGGCGTGGCCGATGCCGCTGGCCGCGCCGGTGACGATGGCAACTTTCCCGTCAAAGGATGGTGAACTCACTGTGTGCTCCTTGTTTTCAAGGGTGGGCGGGACTGACTAGACGACGCGGCGGGTACTCCGGGATCCGGCGAAGTAGTTGAAGATCAGGGCGCTGAGGATGATGAGGCCGTAGATGGCTTTGATCCAGAATGAGGGCACCTGGGACAGGACCAGGATGTTCTGGATGATGCCCAGCAGCAGTACGCCGCTCAGCGCGCCGACCATCGAGCCCTTGCCGCCGTTGAGGCTGATGCCACCAATGACTGCCGCGGCGAATACCGTGAAGATGAGGCCGTCGCCCTGGTTGGCGGTCACGGAAGCGATGCGGCCGGTGAGCATGAGACCGGCGAATGCGGCGATGACCGAGCCGGCGACGAACACTCCGATAGTCAGGCGCAGCGTCTTGATGCCTGCTGCCGCTGCCGCTGCGTTGTTTCCGCCCATTGCGTAGAGTTTGCGGCCGACCGGGTGGCTGCGCATGAAGATGGCGGCCACTACCAGGAAGATCACGAAGAGCCAGATCTGGATGGAAATCCCGAACCACTTGGTGTTGCCGAGGGCCAGGAACTCAGCGGGCAGGCCGGAGAGGGTCTTGCCGCCGGACAGGCCCATGGTAAGGCCTCGGAGAAGGGTGAGCATGGCGAGGGTGACCATGAAGGCGTTGAGCTTCAGCTTGCCGACAAGGAACCCGTTCGTGAATCCGATGACAATGCTGAGGACAAACATGACCGCGATCGCGGCCCAGGGCGACCATCCAAAACCGGAGCCGCCGACCGCGGCGGGCAGGACTAGCCACACGGCAAGCATCGGGGCCAGGCCCACGACGGATTCGAGGGAGAGATCGAAGTATCCGGAGATGAGGATGATGCTTTCAGCGATCACTACGATCCCAAGCACAGCAGAGGTAACAAGGACGTTGTTCAGGAGATTATTCGCCGTGAGGAACTGCGGGGACAGGATGGCCCCGACCACCATCGCCAAAATAATGGCGGGCAGCAGCGCGAGCTCACGGGCCCAGCCAGACGAGCGGGCTTGATCAATGATGCTGAGGGGCCGGCGGCTGGTCGGCGTACCCGCAACGGTCGGGGTATGCGTGGACATTGGACGTTCTCCTTGGTTATTTGACTCTGTGGTCGTGGGCTGCAGGGACGGCGTGGACATTTTCATGCCGCTGCCTCCGCCCCTTGGATGGCGCCTACGAGTTCCCACTCTTCGTAGCCGGCGTTGAGTTCGGCGTGGATTTCGCCCTTGTACATGACGATCACCCTGTCGCAGATTTCCAGGTCGGTGTCGTCGGTGGAGACGATCAGCAAGGACCGTCCGCTGTCGCGCAGTGCCCGAAGTGACTCGTAGATGGATTCCTTGGCCGTCACGTCCACACCGGCGGTGGGGTGGACGAGGACAAGTGTGTCCGGGTTGGAAGCCAGGGCCCGTGCAAGCACGACCTTCTGCTGGTTGCCTCCAGAGAGCTCTTCGACGGCCTGCGTCGGTCCGTCGCATTTGATGGCCCAGGCCCCGGAGAGCTCTGTGTAGCGTTCACGGCGGCGCTTTGAGTTGATGAGGCCGCCAGGGCCGCGAAGCCGGTCCACGATGGTCAGGGTGGCGTTCTCTTCGACAGACAGTTCCGGGACGTAGCCGTTGACGTGGCGGTCTTCAGGTACGAATCCCACACCGGCGTTGATGGTCTTGATGACGTTTCCCTGGCCGAGCGTGTGGCCGTTGTGTTCAACGGTGCCTTGTTCGATTGCCAGCTGGCCGGCGATGGCCTGTGCGAGTTGGACGTGACCGGCACCATCGAGGCCGGTCAGCCCGACGCATTCTCCGGCGCGGACGGTCAGGTTGGCTCCCAGCACTCGGAGGCCGATGCGGGCCCCGGATACGGTCAGCCGGGTTTCACCGAGTTGGTCCTGGCGGCGGTGTTCGGCGGCGATCTCTTTCTTTGCCGCGGCAGCCTCTTCCTCGCTCACCCCGGCCATGACGTTGACGATCCGGTTGACGGTGAGGTCCGCCGTCTGGGCGGTCAGGACGTCGCGTCCGTCACGCAGGATGGTGACAGAGTCGCAGACCTTGAAGATTTCCTCCAGATGGTGGGACACGTAAATAACGGTGACCCCGCGCTGGCGCAAGCTGTTGATCTGAGCGAAGAGTTCATGCGAGGCCCCTTCATCCAGGCCGGCCGTCGGTTCATCCAGAAGGAGGATCCGCGGTCCCCGGGACAGTGCCCGGCATACTTCGACGATCTTCTTTTCCAGCGGTTCCAGGTCAGCGACGGTCTTGTCGACAATGCGCTCGTAACCCCAGTCCTTGAGCTGGTCAGTGGCCGTCCTGCGGATCGCGGGCCAGTCCACGCTCCCCCACCGTTTACGTGGGTAGGAACCCAGGCTGATGTTTTCCGCCACCGTCAGTTCCGGCACCAGCGTGCTTTTCTGATACACACAGGCTATCGAATCGGAGCCAGGGCCTTCCGTGATTTCACCGTTGGCGCCTTGGATGTGAATGCTGCCGGCGTCCGGAGTCACCAGACCGGTAAGCATCGCAATCAAGGTGGACTTTCCGGCGCCGTTGCGGCCGAGAAGGGCCCGGGATTCGCCTGAACGGACGATCAGGTTGGCATCTGACAACGCCTGGGTCGATCCGAAGGACTTCTGCAGCCCTCGGATCTCGATGGCGTTCTGGATATTGACTGTGACCACGATGTCACCCTTTCTCAAATTCAGTCTTCACCCTGGCCCTACTCGGCCGGGACAAGGCTACTTCTTGTTGCCCCAGAGGTCCTGGTTGTCAACGTTGTCTTTGGTGATGACCGGTGACGGAAGCATGTCGGCAAGGTTGCCCTTGTAATCAACGATTTCGCTGCCGTGCTCGGACGGACCGACCTTGTATTCCTTGCCGGCGATGGCGTCCTTGAGGTACTGGACGCCATACTTGCCGTAGAGGTCCACGGGCTGGGAAACAACCGCGTCAACGTGACCCGAGCGGATGGCATCCAGGGATCCCTTCGAGCCATCAATCGTGACCAGCGGGATGTGGCCGGGCTGACCGGCGGGAACCCACTTGCCCTGGCCTTCCATCACGGTCTGCACACCGGAGAGCATGACGGAGTCGCTGGCGAGGAAGACAGCGTCGACCTTGGAGGTGCTCAGAACTGTCTGGGCGTTTTCCACAGCCTTCGCGGATTCCCAGTTGGTATCCTTCTTGATGATTGAGATCCCCGGGAACTTGGACTTCATGCAGTCGCTGAAGCCCTTGTCTCGGTCGAAGCCGGACGTCGTTGACAGCGCGCCGTGCAGTTCCAGAACCGTGCCCTTGCCGCCAGTCAACTTACCGATCTGTTCACAGATGCTGGTGCCCATGGCAACATTATCCGCCCTGATGTTCATGTAGATCTTGCCGCCATTGGCTGCGGTGTCCACGGTCACGACGGGGATGTTTGCCGCGTTAGCGGCCTGGATGGCCGGGATGATGGCATCGCTGTCCCGGGGGATCGTCACCAGGCCTTTCACCTCCTGGGAAATCAGGGTGTTGATGTCGGTCACCTGCTTGGCGGGGTCACCCTCGGCATTGGACGCCGGCAGCATATTCAGGCCATTCGAATTGGCCTCGGTAACGACGGAGTCCACCAGACCTGCCGTGAACGGATTGTCGAGGACACCGGCTGAGAAGCCAACGGTGGGCTTTGCATCACCACTTCCCGATGACGCACCCCCGCCGCAGGCGGAGAGCGCCAACGTGGCGCCTGCGAGCACGGCGACACCAATGTGACGGCGGCTCAGTTTGAATGCGGAGGCGCCTTTGCGATCCTGCACCATCATTTGCTCCTAATTAGAAGGTAGACATACACAGTGGAACTCTGGCTCCGGTGCTGCCCGTCCTCGACTTCGAGTCCGGGCGCTTCCGGAAGCTTTGGCCGCTGCGGCCGACCGGCCGGGGAGATCCCCGCCCTTATCAGCCCTCGCGGCTTCATCACCCCTCAAATGTAAAGTGATACACCGCACACTGTCAAGTAATACAGCACAAACCACTTTACATTCGGTCACTCGCACCCTTCCATGATCCTTTCCGGCGTAATAACTGTGAAGTCTGGGCAATGATGCGGTAGAGAAGCTAAACTTGTGTGTACGCGCACTGTACACCGTGGCTGGTTCCCCGGCCCTCGGGTGGACAGACATATCAGCGGTCCCTTCTTTTGCCGGGATGGATCGCCGGAAAGGCCGAGGATGAGCATTGAAGCCACTGCACCGGTGACCCAGGAGGGTCGTGCCCAGTTGGGCAGTCAGCTCAGGGCTGCCAGGACGAAGGCGAAGATATCCCTTAGGGAGCTCTCCCGCAGGGTCGGTATCTCCGCAAGTTTCATGTCACAGGTCGAGTTGGGACGTGCCGTCCCTTCCATCGGAACCCTGTATACCATCGTTTCGGAGTTGGGGCTGTCCCTGGACTCGCTGATGAGTGGTGAACACTCGGCTCCCGGCCCGCAAGGAAATGGCGCGGCCGTTGATGCGACCGTTAGCGGGCTGGCTAGCCTTTCCGTCGTTGCCCCGTCTGCAGGCACGGCAATCCCCGGAATCCAGCGAGCCGGAGACCGTCCCGAGATCAACATGGGAGGCGTCCGCTGGGAACGCCTCACCGAACGGGCCGACCCTTTGGTCGAGTTCCTGCGGGTGACGTACGCGCCCGGGAGCGAGTCCTGCGCCGCGGACGCCCTGATGCGCCACCCCGGATGGGAGTACATCCATATTCTTTCCGGCCACCTTAACGTCCAGGTCGCTTTTGATAGCGATGTTCTCGGGCCTGGAGACAGCATGAACTTCGATTCGAACGTGCCGCACCGTCTCAGCAACACCTCCGGTGAAGACTGTGTCGCCATCTGGGCCGTGGTCGGCCGTCAGGGCTTCGCCCATCCCCTCGACCTGGCCAGGGCCGGACAGGGATCGAACGGTGAGGACTCCGCGGCGATGGAACACTCCCACTCTTAGCATTCCTCCCCTTTCATGGCATGGACGTGTCGTGCCCCTTCAGGGAGGAAGAGCTCGTTTTTGAGTGTCAACCGGGGCAATACAAGCAGGCACGCTCCTCGCCTTGGGCACCGCCTGCTAAGACGTGGAGGCGGTAGACGTCAAAAGAGTGCCCGCGACGGGTGTCGCCGGCACTCTTTTGGCTTTGCGGCCTGGGGCCCTTTAGACATTTGAGCCCGCGGAAGCGGTTGTGCCTTCCTGACCGAAGGCAGCCTGCACAGGCTTCGGCGTCGGCTGGTAGGCCAGCAGCTTCCAAGATGAACCACCGCGGATCCACACCGCCAAGGCGGTGTTGTCCAATTCGGTACGCTTCCCCCGGATGGTCAGTTCGGCGTGCATATCTCCCATCACGAGGGCCACATCGCCCACTATTTTGACCTGCTCCACCGGATGATCGATCCGGTGATAGACATACACTCCCTGTCGGCACTTATCGATGTAACTGCCCAGGTCATCACGTTCCCCGTTTGAATGAGAGTAGACGAGGTCCTGATGGCAAAGCTCGGCGAATGCGTCGAAGTCAGACCTAAGCACCGCCTCGTAACGGCGGTCTTCGAGGGACAGGATCTCCTGTTCGTCCGAAGAATGATGATCATGCACGTGATGCTCCTTCCGGCCTGGGGCAGGCTGGAGGTTAGATGAGTCCACGGATGCTGCCGCCATCCACGCCCCACACGGAGCCAGTGACGAAGCTAGTCACCGGGCTGCAGAGCAACGCGATAATGCGCGCAACTTCCTCCGGAGTGCCCAACCGTTCCAAAGGAAGCTGCCGGAGCTTCATTTCATGTTCAACGGCTGCCTGGGGGTCCATGCCGTGCACGGTGGCGAGCGTGTCTGCGAACCCGCCTGGCTTGGTCCAGAATGGCGTCCAGATGGGTCCCGGGGCCACGGCGTTGACCCGGATCTTCGGGCCTTCAGCGCGGGCGATGGACTTCGTCAGGGCCAGGACAGCTGCCTTGCTG
Source organism: Arthrobacter sp. BE255 (assembly GCF_031457335.1). Classification (NCBI taxonomy): domain Bacteria; kingdom Bacillati; phylum Actinomycetota; class Actinomycetes; order Micrococcales; family Micrococcaceae; genus Arthrobacter; species Arthrobacter sp. BE255. Next base: position 21,175 of record NZ_JAVDWK010000004.1, read on the forward strand.
GCGGAGTAGTCGACAGGCTGGGCCTCAGGTTGCCGGGCGAGGTCGGATGCGTTGTTGACGATGCACGGAGCCGCTGACTCGCGCAAGGCGGGCAGAGCGGCGCGGATGGCGCGCACGTAACTCATGAAGTTCAGCTCCATCGTGAGGGCCCAGTCCTCGTCGGTGATCTGCTCAAAGGTCCGGACTGCTCCAGAGCCGACGTTGTTGATGAGAAGGTCCAGGCCGCCGAGCTGGTCGATAGCGGCGGCAACAGCGTTGTTGGTTGCTTCGCCTTGGGTGAAGTCAACGACGGTCGGAACGATCCGGCCAGGGTGATCAGCGGCTAGTTCCTCAAGTTCGGTCAGGGCCGATTTGTCGATGTCCAGGGCTGCGACCGTGGCTCCTTCGGCGGTGAGCAGCAGGGCGGTTGCACGGCCAATACCCAAGGCAGCGCCGGTGATGACGGCTTTTTTGCCGGTTAGTTCCAGTTCCATGAGTTTGTACCTTTCGGTGGTTCGGTGTTCCTGTGGTGCTTTAGTTCTGATGCGCGGAAGAGCCTTCGGAGCCGGTCCGGAAATCAAAACCGGTGGTCAGGCCCCCGTCAGCTACAACGGTGGTGCCGAAGATGGCTGAGGATTCCTTGGAGAGCAGGAAAAGTGCCGAATTGGCGACTTCGTCCGCTCCGGTGATGCGCCCGAGGGGCTGCCGCGCCTCACGGGTGGCGAGGAATTTCTCCGGGTCACTGGCCGAGGCCAGGTGGCGTTCGAAGAGTCCTGCCCGCATGGGCCCCGGTGCCAGCAGGTTGAATTGGATGCCCGTGCGGGCGTAGTCCAAAGCAATGGTTCGGACGGCTCCGGTGAGGGCGGCCTTGGACGACGCATAGGACGCCAGTTGCTGCTCCGCGAAGTGGGCGTCCACGCTAGTGACAACGACCACGGAGGCGTGCTCCGCTTTCTGCAGGTGCGGCATCAGCGTTTTGAGAGCGATGACGTTGCCGAGGACGTTCACTTCCCAGGTCCGCTTCCAGGACTCCAGCGTTTCTTCCTCGAGCGTGCCGACACCAAGGATCGCTGCTGCGGCGATCAGCCCCAGTGATCCGTTGGCGCCTGCAGTGGCCGTTTTGGCTACTTCCTGCCAGGTCGCCTCTTCTGCGACGTTGCCGACGATGTGTTGGTACCGGGGGTGGTCCGTCAGCTCTGCGGGGCTGCCTCCGAGGTCAACACCGAAGACGTGGCTTCCCGCTGACAGCAGTGCCTTTGCGCATTCCAGGCCCAATCCGCTGGCTGTGCCCGTAACGATGACATGGTCGGGAAGAGTGAGTGTCCAGTCAGTCATAAATTCCTCCTTTACTTGCCTACTGCTGCGGCGCAGTCAGCAAGGTTGGCCTTGGTGATCGTCTTGGGGGTCAGATAGTTGTTCTTCTCCACACTCTTGCCTTCGAGGACATCAATGACAGCCTTGGCGGCGAACTCGCCATCCTCGATGGGGCTTTGCAGAACCGAGGCGTACTGGACTCCCTTTTCAATGCCGGTGTAACCCTCGGTGGAGCAGTTGGATCCGACCATGGCCAAGTCCGTGGATTTCAGGCCGGCCCGGTCAGCGGCGACGATGGCGCCGGCGAGCATGTTGTCTGCCTGGGCATAGATGCCGCGCAGGTTCTTGTTGCCGAACTGGGTGATGAGGCTGGCAGCTGCGGATGTTGCCTGGGTCTGGTCCCAGTTGCCCGGCTGTGAACCGGCGATGGTGATTCCAGGGGCCAATTTTGCCAGTTCGTCCTTGAAGCCTTTGGTGCGGTTGATTGCCGGCGGGGTTCCGGGTACACCTTCGACGATAACGACCGAGCCCGAATCGCCGAAACCTTTTTCTTTGAAGCCTGCAATCATGGCCTTGGCAGCCTCCTGGCCGTTGGCGTAGTCATCGGGCCCGGTGAAGGTGTTCCAGAGGCTGTCATCGTCGGACTGCGGGTGCGAATTGGTCACCACGACAGGGATTTTGGACTGCTTGAGCCGCTGCAGGGACGGCATGATGGCGGTCGCATCGGCGGGCCACAATACAACGGCGTCAGGGCGCGTGCTGATGGCTTGGGTGACCTGCTGGGCCTGTTCGGCGGCGTTGAAGTCGTTGACGACGACCGTCACCTGGACGCCTGCGGCTTCGGCGACCTTCTTGAATTCTTCGGTGTGCTTGGCGCAGTAATCACAGCTCTGGGCGACGGTCAACAGGGTCACCTTTTTGCCTTTGACGTCGGTTGAACCGCCGCCGGCGTTCGGGGCCGCTGCCGGCGTTGATCCACAAGCTGCCAGGAACAGTGCAGAGGTGAGGGAAAGGGCGACAGCCAGTCTCTTCATTGAGGTGGTTTTCATGGTGATCCTTAGTGGTTGGTTGGTACGCGGTGTTGGGAGGTGGACATGCTGTTCTCGACCGACTTGTTGACGATGCGGTTCAGCGGGCGGTCGATGACAACGATGAGGAGGAGAATTCCGCCGTTGATGAGCTGGATGATGGCGGTTGATGTGCCTTGCAGGCTGAGGCCGTTGCCGACGACGGCCAGCAACATGGCTCCGGCGGCGACGCCCGGGATGCTGCCCTTGCCGCCAGTCAGCGCGACGCCGCCGATAATCGCCGCGGTGACGGCCTGCAGGAGGGTCGCTTCATCTGATCCGGGCGCCCCTGATGCCAGGGTCAGTCCCTGAAGGGCGCCTGCCACGCCGGCGAACAGACCGGAGATAACGAACGCCAGGATCAGGACACGGGTCACCGGAAGACCGGACGCTGAGGAGCGCTGGCGGTCACTTCCGACGGCCCGGATTTTCATGCCCGACCACGTCTTGGCCATGAACCATCCCGCGGCCACGACGAGAACCACGTGCAGCAGTGCACGGGGTGAGACGATCTCGGCGATGGCCTGATCCAGCCAGAGTCCGGGTGCAAAGTCGGTGAGGGTGACGATCTTGCCGCCCGCAACGGCGAAACCCAGTCCGATGGTCAGCACCAGGGTCCCAACGGTGACTGCCAGCGACGGTACGGCGTAGTGGGCAGTCAGCCAGCCATTCAGTACGCCCACGGCGACGGCGACGCTTACAGCGGCAGCCACACCGAGGGGAATCCCGGCGGTTTCACCTACCTTGACCGCGATGAGCCCGGCCAAGGGAATGCTCCCGGCAATGGAGAGATCGAATTCACCGGCGATCATGACAATCGCGAGACCGGTTGCGACCAGAGCCAGGACGGCGAAAGACTGCAGAAGCGAGTAGAGGTTGCCGGCGTTGAGGAAGGCCGGGTTGGTCAGTGCGAAGGCGATGAAGGCCACGACTGCCAGCGACCAGGCCAGCAGAGTCCGGAAGTGCCAATAGATTCTAACCACGGGATCAGCGCTTTCTTCCTGATTGACGGTTGGATGCGATGCCGGTTGCTACCACGGCCAGCAGGACAAGGACGCCCTTGAAGATGAGCTGGACCTCATAGCTGAGCCCGAGCAGGACCAGTGCGTTGCCGAGCAGGCCGACGAGGACCGCCCCGGTTGCGGCGCCGACGGGATTGCCTGTTCCGCCTTTGACGCTGACGCCGCCGACAACGACAGCCGTGATGGCATCGAAGCCGAAGGTGCCGCCCAGTTGGAGATTTCCTTGTCCCGATTCAGAGGACAGCAGCCCGCCGGCCAGGCCTGCCATGGCGCCCGAGGCGATAAAGGCAAACAGGACCACCGGCCAGGCGCGCATTCCTGAGACAAGGGCTGCTTTTTCGTTCAGGCCCACGAGTGTTACCCGCCGACCCAGCACGGTGTAGCGGTGAGTCCACCAGGCGAGCACTGTGAGGACGAAGAAGGCAAGCACCTGGACGGGCATGACGCCGAAGATGGTTTGCCCGAAGACGCTGGCATCACCTGCCCCCTGCACGTTGCGTCCACCGGTCACGATTTGCGCGAAGCCAATAAGGATCGCTGCGGCTGCGATGGTGGTGACGATGGGGTCGGTGCCGAGGCGCCCAACGAAGAACCCCTGTATTGCACCGGCGAGGGCCCCGAACAGGACTGCGGCCGCCATGGCGGTCCATGGACCGGTGTGGAGGAGGGAGGCGAAGACGATGGTGGACACCGCGACCATCGCACTGACGGACAGAGCGAATAGCCTGCCGACGATGGTGATAATGCTCAGGCCGACGGCGGCAATTCCCACCAGGGCAACGGAGAGGAACAGGGCACGCAGGTTGGTGACCGTGGCGAACTCGTTGACGAAAATGCAAGCCAGGATGAACAGCAGGACGGTGGTCACCGCGATGATGGCTGAACTGTCCGTCGTGATCCGTTTGACCGTTTCAGCAACGGGTGTGGCCAGTGATGACGGCTTTTGTACCGTCGACCGTGCCGCGATTTTTGTGTTCATACTTTGGCTCCGTGAAGGATTTCGGTGAGGATCTGGGAGTCCGTGACATCGGTTGTACGGTTGCTGCTGACCGGGCGGCCGCGGAACATGGTGATGACCCGGTCGGCCAGTTCGCGAAGCTCGACGATGTCGCTCGAATAAACGATGACGATGACGTTATTCGCGGAAAGCTGCCGGAGTGCACGATAGATTTCCGCGCGGGCACCGATGTCCACGCCACGGGTCGGCTCGTTCAGGACCAGAACATCGGGTTGAGTGGCAAGGGCCCTGCCGATTGCGATCTTCTGCTGGTTTCCACCACTGAGGGATCCGACGGGAACCCGAATGCGTGACGGGTCGAAGGCCACCTTTGAGGCAATGGAACGTGCGAGGTCAGATTCCAGCTCAGCCCTGACAGTGCCCAGCCGGCTCACGCCGGCCAGTGCACCGGAGCTGACGTTCTGGGCGACACTGCCGCTGAGGAAGACACCCTCCAAGACACGGTCCGCGGAAACGTAGGCAATCCCGTGTTTCTGGGACTTGGGTCGTGTCAGGGCTGAAAGCGGAATCTCGTTCAGCTGAATGTCCCCCGCGGTCACGGGGATGAGACCGACCAGGGCTCGAACAACGTCATCAGCTCCGGAGCCAATCTGGCCAAAGAGCGCGGTGACCTCCCCGGCCTGCGCGGTGAAAGAGACGTCCGAGAAGCGGTGTCCGGAGGCCAGTCCGCGGATGTTCAGCTTCCGGCGGCTTTCCGGAGCAAAGTTTTCCTTGACGTGAACTGCCTCCCCCGCTGTGTGTTCTTCGCCCAGCATGTGCGTAACAACCGAATCCATGGTGAAATCGGCCGTCGGGCCGCTGGCCACCACGCTGCCGGAACGCATGATGGTGATCCGGTCAGCCAGCCGGAAGACTTCGCCCATCCGGTGCGTGATGTAGACGATTGACCGTCCACCTGCCACAAGCGACCTCACGACCTCATGGACCCGTGAGATTTCAATGTCCGACAGGGTGGCGGTGGGCTCATCCAGGATCAGCGTGCGGGCATCGGCTACGAGCCCGCGGGCGATCTCCAGCAGTTGGCGTTTTGCCAGCGGCAATGCCTCCACGGGCATGTCCAGATCCAGGTCTTCAAGACCCGCAGACGCCAGCGCGGACTGCATCCGCTCCTGCAGCTTTTCCCTGCGCACCAACAGACCTGAGGTCCCGCGCATGCTGAGAGCCATATTGTCCCGGACGGACAGCTCGGGGATCACTGAGAGTTCCTGGAACACCATGGCAACATCGGTTGCTTCGCGGCCACCCGGGAATGTCACCTCGCCGGCATCGGCGGTAACTACACCGGCTATCACTTTGACCAAGGTGCTCTTTCCGGCACCGTTTTCTCCCAGCAACGCGTGTACTTCACCCGCCCGGAAGTCCACCGAAACGTCGTTGAGCGCCTTCGCCCCGCCGAAGCTCTTGCTGATCCTGCTCACAGAAAGCAGGACCTCGGTACTAAGGACCACGTTGACCTCATTCCGTTTGATTGGTTCGAGGACAACGTTAAGTGATCCAACACACAGGTGTCAAGTAAAAGATTACATGTGCACTATTTCTGTAAACCAAAGGCCGTCGGTCAACGCGCCACGGAGGAGTCCCCAGAAAGCGCGTTCTCGTGCAAATTAAGGCCGTTCCTCACCCGAATACGCGGTAAGAAGATGCTGGTCCCAGGCTCTGTCGCGCAACCAGACACTTGAATTGTGTCAACTATCAGTTGACGAAGAAGCTAGGTGTCGCTTACCTTGAAATGAGGCCGGGCCAAGAATCATCAGCTCAGGTTTGGCTTTCCCTAACGAAGGCCCGCTCAACGTCGTGAAGAAGCAGCGTTGGGCGTGGCCACCAGGCGGAATCAGACTCGTGGCCTATAGTCGCCAACATTTTGAGCAAGGAGAGTGCTACGTGGATAACGCCACTGCAGCCGAAAAAGACAAGATCGTAGCCTTGGAAGAAAAGCGCTACCAAGCCGTGGTCGATGGTGATTACGACGCCTTCGAGGATCTGTGCCACCAGCGCCTGGTCTACACCCATTCACTAGGTGATCGTGACACGCTGAGCAGCTACCTGGAGAAGCTTCGCAAGGGCTTCTACAGGTACCACCGGATCGACCACCCCATCGAAGACATCGTCCTGATTGGGGACACTGCGCTCGTACTGGGACAGATGAACGCGGACCTCACGGTCAACGGAACTCACAAAACACTTGCCAACAGTGCACTCTCTGTATGGATCAAAGAGGGCGAGAGCTGGAAGTTCCTGGCCTACCAGCCGACTCCGCGCAAGGCCGCGGCTGCGGCAGCCTAGACCCGGCAACCTCTGTTCGCGCCAACGAAGGAAGAACCATGAATCAGGCTTTTGTGTACGACGCCGTGCGCACCCCGTTCGGTAAGTTCGGCTCGGGTCTCGCTGGGGTCCGTCCGGATGACTTGGCCGCGCACGTGATCACCGAATCGGTGAAGCGGGCCCCGGGCCTCGATCCGGAGCGGATCGACGAGGTCGTCTTCGGCAACGCCAACGGCGCCGGCGAGGAAAACCGGAACATCGCCCGGATGGGCACCCTGCTGGCCGGCCTGCCGGTCTCGATCCCGGGCACCACGGTGAACCGGCTGTGCGGCTCCTCGCTGGACGCCGCGATCATCGCCTCACGCCAGATCAACGCCGGCGACGCCGAACTGATGCTCGTGGGCGGCGCGGAGTCGATGTCCCGCGCCCCCTGGGTGCTGCCCAAGACCGAGAAGCCTTACCCGGCCGGGGACATGACACTGGCGTCCACCACGCTGGGCTGGCGCCTGGTGAACAAGGCCATGCCCAGGGAGTGGACCATCTCCCTGGGTGAGGCCACCGAGCGGCTGCGCGAAAAGTACGGCGTCACCCGTGAACAGCAGGACGAGTTCGCCGCGAACTCCCACAACCTCTCCGCCGCCGCGTGGGACGAGGGTTTCTACGACAACCTTGTGGCACCGGTGCCGGGCACGGACCTGGTCCGCGACGAAGGCATCCGGGCCGGTTCCTCAGCCGAGAAGCTCGCCGGCCTGAAGACTGTATTCCGTGCCGAGAACGGCACCGTCACCGCGGGTAACGCTTCCCCGCTGTCCGACGGCGCCTCCGCGGCCTGGATCGGCAGCGAAAGTGCCGCCGGGCTGCTCGGGCTCGAACCGCTGGCCCGGATCGCCGGCCGCGGCGCGCACGGCAACGACCCCCAGTTCTTCGGCTACGCGCCGGTGGAGGCGGCGAACAAGGCCCTCGCGAAGGCGGGCATCGGCTGGGACCAGGTGGGCGCCGTCGAACTTAACGAAGCGTTCGCCGCGCAGTCCCTGGCGTGCATCAGCGCCTGGGGCATCGACCCCAAGATGGTGAACGCCCATGGCGGTGCGATCGCGATGGGCCACCCGCTGGGGGCGTCCGGGACCCGGATCCTGGGCACCCTGGCCCGGTCCCTGCAGGCTTCCGGGCAGCGGTGGGGTGTCGCGGCGATCTGCATTGGCGTGGGCCAGGGCCTGGCCGTGGTGCTGGAGAACGTCACTGCTGGTGTGAAGGGCTGAGAGAGATGCTGAATTTTGTAGACACCGTGGCCGAGGCCGTGGCCGGGATCAAGGACGGTTCCACCGTGATGATCGGCGGGTTCGGCAACGCGGGGCAGCCGTTCGAGCTGATCGACGCGCTGATGGACTGCGGAGCCCGCGAGTTGACCGTGGTGAACAACAACGCGGGCCAGGGCGACCAGGGCCTGGCGCTGCTGATCAAGGAGGGCCGGGTGAAGAAGATGATCTGCTCCTTCCCGCGGCAGTCCGACTCCTGGCACTTCGACGCCAAGTACAAGGCCGGGCAGATCGAACTGGAACTGGTGCCGCAGGGCAACCTCGCCGAACGCATCCGTGCCGCCGGCGCCGGGATCGGAGGGTTCTTCACCCCCACCGGCTACGGCACCATGCTGGCCGAGGGCAAGGAAACCCGCATCATCGACGGCCGCGGCCAGGTCTTCGAGACCCCCATCCACGCCGACGTCGCGCTGATCAAGGCGCTCAAAGCCGACGGCAAGGGCAACCTCGTCTACCGCAAGACCGCCCGGAACTTCGGCCCCATCATGGCCGCCGCCGCCAAGCAGTCCATTGTCCAGGTCACCGACATCGTCCCCACCGGCGCACTGGACCCGGAAACCGTCATCACCCCCGGAATCTACGTCAACACCATTGTGAAGGTGGCCTGAGATGAGCATCGCAACCAGCATTCAGACGTCCGCGACGCCGCTGGGCCGTGACGACCTCGCCCGGCTCGTGGCGAAGGACATCAAGCCCGGCTCGTTCGTGAACCTGGGCATCGGCCAGCCCACCCTGGTCTCGAACTACCTCACCGAGGACCAGGACATCACCCTGCACACCGAGAACGGCATGCTGGGCATGGGCCCCGTGGCCGGGGGCGATCAGATCGACGGTGACCTCATCAACGCCGGCAAGATCCCCGTCACCGAACTCCCGGGCGCGTCCTACTTCCACCACGCTGACTCGTTCGCGATCATGCGCGGCGGCCACCTGGACATCTGCGTACTCGGCGCCTTCCAGGTCTCTGCCACGGGCGATCTCGCCAACTGGCACACCGGTGCGGCGGACGCCATCCCGGCCGTGGGCGGCGCGATGGACCTCGCCACCGGCGCCAAAGACGTCTTCGTCATGATGACGCTCCTGACCCGCGACGGCGCCTCCAAGATCGTCGAGGCCTGCACCTACCCGCTCACCGGCGTGGGCTGCGTGACCCGCGTCTACACCGACAAGGCCGTGTTCCTCACCGGACCCGACGGCGTCCAGGTCCGCGAAACCTTCGGCTGCACCCTGGAGGAGCTCCAGGAACTGGTGCCGGTCCCGCTCACAGCAGCCCCCGCCGTCGAAGACTGAAGGGCCTTACATGAGAATTGTCGGAGTCAGACTCTCCGAAGCCGGTCCGGCCTTTGCTGGTCGTCTGGAAGAGGACGGCGCTCAATCAACAGTTCTGCTCCTCAGCGACCTTCAGGCGTTCTGGTCCGACCCCTTCGCCTGGGCGTCCCCTGACAAGGAAACGGCCGTACCCGGCGAGCACGTGTTTTCCCGGACGAGCTTGACTGTCTCATTACGACGCCCCGGCATTGGGCGCTCTCGACCCTGAATCTCGCCGAGCCAGGTGGAACGGTCCGGGATTTTCGTGGTGGCGCAGATTGCGGAAACTCTTGGCCGGCTCAGGGCCGAGGTGGCGGCCATTCGGCGTGAACTCGCGCGCTGGGACGGAGGCAACGCCATCGCCGCCATTTTGGATACGAATGTGCTGCTCGACCGTCTGGACGAGATCGACACCATGGAATGGAACGGCGTCCTCAACGTCAGACCCCCGACATCGGTCATTCTCGCTGTGCCCAGCCGGGAACTGGCTGAAGCAGGACGCCAGGACGACTACGCCGCAGCTCTGGAAGTGTTATTCGGCCTCAGCCTGCAGCCGAGTGAGAGTGGGGGTAGCGAGGTCGCAAATGGCGACCTTTTTGGCGAAGTAGTGATCTGCCGGGGTATGTCCACCCCTGCAGCCGCGAGCCCCGTCCACGGTAGCCCCCCGGACCGGAGCTGAGCACCGGACCCAGGGCCTTTTCAAAGGAGACCGCGCGGCACAAACTGATCTGGGACGCATTCAGTGATGGGCGTAGATTCAAGCCAGTGTGAGGCGGGGAGGTTTCGATGGATCCTATGATGGCCGGTTGGAATGCCGATAACGCTGCGGGGCCTACCGGGCAGGGTGCGGTCACTTTGGTGGAAGGATCATCGTTCTGCATCTCGCTGCAGAACGGGGACATCTTTCCCCATCACCCGCACGGAGTTTTCCATCAGGACACCAGAATTCTGTCCCGCTGGACCCTGAGTATCAATGGCCAGCCGCTGGAGCCCTTGGGTGCATGGACGCCGTCGCCGTATCAGGGCACCTACATCGGCAGGGCGGTGCGTGAGGACGGCCGTGCCGACAGCCCGCTGACGGTCGAGCGCAAGCGCCAGCTGGGTGCCGGCATTCTGGAAGACATCACGATCCACAATTACGCCCTCGAGCCGGCGCGCTGCGACGTCGCGCTGTCCGTGGACGCGGACTTTGCGGATCTTTTTGAGGTCAAGGACGGTCGGTTCCATCGGCAATGGAATCAGACGCGTCGGTTCGAGAACGATTCGGTGCGGATGGAGGCTGCCTGGCAGAATGTGCGGAAGGGCGTCACCGTTAGGGCTCCGGGCGGCGAAGCCAGCGCGGACGGCCTGCTCTTCCGCGCCGTCGTCCCTGCCCATGGGGAGTGGAGCGTCCGGGCTACCGTGGCCCCCGTGTTGGACGACGCCGATCTGGCCTCGCCCCCCCCTCCACGCCCCTCCCGATACCGTCTCACCGCAGGAAAGGCGGCAGCAGTCCTGGGTTGCGAGCATCCCTCCCGTCCGGATTGGGAACCCTTCCCTGCAGCGAATCGCCTCGCGCAGCTACGCTGACATCGGCGCATTGCGCATCATTGACCCACAGCATCCTGACCGGATGGTCGTCGCTGCCGGGGCGCCGTGGTTCATGGCGCTCTTCGGTCGGGATTCCTTGCTGGCCTCGTTCATGGTGATGCCCATCAACCCGCCTTTGGCATTGGGGACGCTGCAGACCCTGGCCGACCGGCAGGGCACAACAGTGGACCTGCTGACGGAGGAACAGCCCGGGAGGATCCTGCACGAGGTGCGGCTCGGTGTCGGCACGGGCCTTGCACTGGGCGGGAAGTCGGCCTACTACGGCACCGCCGACGCCACTCCCCTGTTCGTGACCCTTCTCGGCGAAGCCAGCCGGTGGGGGCTTGCCCCGGAGGACATCGCTGAACTGCTCCCCCACGCGGACCGGGCCCTGGACTGGATCCGGGACTATGGCGACCGCGACGGCGACGGGTTCGTCGAATACGAGCGGCTCAACGACCAGGGCCTGATCAACCAGGGCTGGAAGGACTCCTGGGACGGGATAAATTTTGCCGACGGCCGCATTGCCGAGGCCCCCATCGCGTTGTGCGAGGTGCAGGGATACGTTTACAGCGCCTACGTAGCCCGGGCGTGGATGGCACATGACGCCGGCGACCGGGCCTTGGCGGCCGAACTGCGGGACCGCGCGGCGGCGCTGAAAAAACGGTTCAACGAACAGTTCTGGCTGCCGGACCGCGGGTACTACGCGATCGCGCTGGACCGGGACAAACGCCCGGTCGATGCCTGCGCGTCCAACATGGGCCACTGCCTGTGGTCCGGCATCGTCGATGAGGACAAGGCACGCCGGGTTGCCGACCGGCTCATGTCCCCCGAGATGTTCAGCGGCTGGGGCGTGCGCACGCTGGCAACGGACATGGGCGCATACAACCCGGTCAGCTACCACAACGGCTCCGTCTGGCCGCACGACAACGCGCTGATAGTTGCCGGGCTGATGCGCTACGGGTTCGTGGAGGAGGCCCAGCGTCTTGCCTCGGCGCTGATGGAGGCAGCCGAATATACCGACCACAGGTTGCCCGAACTGTTCTGTGGGTTCAGTCGTTCCGACTGCCCCGAACCGCTTCCCTACCCGACGGCATGTTCTCCCCAGGCTTGGGCTGCTACGACCCCGATAATGGTGATGCGGAGCCTTCTGCGCTACGACGCGCACTTCTCCTTGGGCGGGCTGTGGATTGACCCCGTCCTGCCCGAATCATGGGGGGACTTTCACGCCGAAAACGTGGCCCTGGGCGAGGCCCGCTTCTCGTTCGACGTGTCGGGGTCCCGGGTGGAAGTCAAAGGCCTGCCCGAGGACATAGTGCTCCACCGGGGAATGCGGCCTTCGCTGGCCGATCTCGCGGAACTTGACAGGCTGCGCCGGACGGACTGACCGAGGTGCCGGGCCGCCAGAAACAGGGCCTGCACGCCCTGCGCTCATCCGACGTGGGCTAGCCGCGAGCGGAACCTTGCGGCGCCAGGCATTCACCATCAATATCCACGCCGCCCAATCTTTTGGAACCCAACATCAAGGAGATGTGCTGTAAGCCGGTCCCCACCGCAGCATCCTCCCGCCCTTCCCCGCCGGGAAAAACCCACGGATGCCCGGCACCGCGGATTCAGAGCGGCCTCGATAAGCGTTCGGACGTAGAAGACCGATCATTTGGCACTTTCTCCGGGCCGCTGCCGGGAGCATCGCTACGTCATGCCGGACTCCTGTCAGCGTCCCTTTCGAACCGAGGGACGAGGACAGCTGAGCGTAGTTGGCGCGGCGGCTGACAAAAAACAACCGCCCTTCAGACGCGGCCACAAATATGCCGCCATCAGCGAGCATCATGAAAAATCGAGGCTAGCCCTTGGAAATGCACCCGGAAGAGCTTGCGTTGTGGAGCACGCGGAAGCTCGGGGTGGCGGGAGCCGATTGGCGGGTGATCAAAGGTTTTAAGTTGCGGTGGAGCACCAATAGCGTTGCGTTAGGTATGATCCGGCTGACCTTCCGGTGCTCCACCGCAAATCGAGGCCCTATTCAAGCGCGCCGCCTTCGTCACGCTGCAGAGCTGGGAATTACCGGGCGTCGGGTTTTCACGTGACATCAGTCCTTGTGCTGCTCCAACAGCTCGTGCCGGTGGTGGAGCAGGAACTCATGGCGGTAGTGGAGACCGACCCAGGGGGATGCGGCAAGGTCGTCGATGTTGACGGTTTGCCGGGGTGCGGATGCTTTCTCCGTGAGGGGAGCCCGCTCCGGCCCGCCCGACGGCAATGCCTTCTGACTGGTGTCATCGGGAAGAACCCGGCGTCTGGGCATGGTCTCTTCTCTCGTTAGAACGCTTTGAGGATGTCTTCGACGCGGGTTTTGGCGTCGCCGAAGAGCATTTGGGAGTTGTCGCGGTAGAACAGCGGGTTCTGGACTCCTGCGTAGCCGGCTGCCATGGAGCGTTTGAACACGATGACGTTTTCGGCTTCCCAAACCCGCAGGACGGGCATCCCGGCGATGGGGCTGCCCGGATCCTCGGCCGCTGAGGGGTTGACAGTATCGTTCGCGCCGATGACCAGGACGACGGAGGTGTCGCCGAGGTCGTCGTTGATTTCGTCCATTTCCAGGACGATGTCATACGGGACCTTGGCTTCGGCCAAAAGCACGTTCATGTGCCCGGGCAGGCGCCCGGCGACCGGGTGGATGCCGAACCTGACATTAACGCCCTTCTCGCGGAGCTGGTGGGCGAGTTCGGCCACGGGGTACTGGGCCTGCGCGACGGCCATGCCGTAGCCGGGGGTGATGACCACGGACGAGGCGTTCGCCAGCATTTCCGCGGTTGCTTCGGCCGTGATTTCGCGGTGCTCGCCCTGGTCCGCGTCGCCGCCGGTGGTCGGGGCGGCGATGCCGAAGCCGCCGGCGATCACGGAGATGAAGGACCGGTTCATGGCCTTGCACATGATGTAGGACAGGTAGGCACCGGAGGAGCCGACCAGGGCGCCGGTGATGATCAGGAGATCATTATTAAGCAAGAAACCTGCTGCGGCGGCGGCCCAGCCGGAGTAGCTGTTGAGCATGGACACGACGACGGGCATGTCGCCGCCGCCGATGGAGGCCACGAGGTGCCAGCCCAGCCCGAGGGCAAGGATGGTGACGACGATCAGGAGCCAGAGCTGGGAGTCGTTGACGTACCAGACGGTCAGGGCCACGAACGCGGCGAGGGCGCCAAGGTTGAGCGCGTTCTTGCCCGGCAGCATCAGGGGTGTGGATTTCATCCGGGCCGAAAGCTTCAGGAACGCCACGATAGAGCCGGTAAAAGTCACCGCGCCGATGAAGACGCCAATGAACACCTCGGCGTGGTGGACCGCCATCAGGTCCAAAGACAACGTCGGCGCTTCGAGGTGGCCGTTCCAGCCGACCAGTACGGCGGCGAGCCCAACGAAGCTGTGCAGCAGGGCGATGAGTTCGGGCATCCCGGTCATTTCCACGACCCGGGCGCGCCAGAGCCCGATCGCACCGCCGACCAGCACCGCGGCCACGAGCAGACCCAGTCCGGTCAGTCCGTGGCCTGTGCCCCAGGCGTCCTGGAGGGTCAGCCAGATCGTGGCCGCGAGGGCGATGACCATGCCGGTGATGCCGTAGACGACGCCGGCGCGGGCGTTTTCGTGCTTGCTGAGCCCGGCAAGGCTGAGGATGAACAGCAGGGCCGCGACGATGTACGCGGCCCCGGCGATGGAGTCGGCGGTCAACGGACCGGAGACGGTGTCAGACACGGTAAGGCTCCTCAAGAAAGTTCCGGTTGCTTCGGTGACGGCGCTCATTTACGGGCCCCGTCTCCACGGGAGAACATGGCGAGCATGCGGCGGGTGACGGCGAAGCCGCCGAAGATGTTAATGCTGGCCAGCAGCACCGCGACCGCGGCAAGGACCTGCATCACGATGTTGTCCGAGGTGACCTGCAGCAGGGCCCCGACGACGATGATCCCGGAGATCGCGTTGGTGACGGACATCAGCGGGGTGTGCAGGGCGTGGTGGACTTTCCCGATGACGTAGAACCCGACGACGACGGATAGCATCAGCACCGTGAAGTGCTGGGGCAGAGGCGCCGGGGCAACCGCGTTGACCAGAAACAATGCCGCGATGCCCGCGGCAAACAGCCCGGCCTTACCGGCAGGACTGAGGCCCGTCTTCTTCTTTGCTTCCTTGTCGGCGGAGCGTTCCCCGGCACGCGTCGCGCCCATTTGGGCCGCGGGTGCGGCGGAGACCTGGACCGGGGGCGGGGGCCAGGTCTTCTCACCGTCCCGGACCACCGTCACCGAGCGCTGCACGACGTCGTCGAAGTCAATCCTGAGCTGGCCGTCCTTGTCCGGGGTGAGCAGCTTGAGCAGGTTCAGCAGGTTCGTCCCGTACAGCTGGGACGCCTGCGCCGGCAACCTCGCCGGCAGATCGGTATAGCCCATGATCACCACACCGTTATCCGTCACGATGCGTTCCCCGGCGACCGAGCCTTCCACGTTCCCGCCCTGCCCGGCGGCCATGTCCACGATCACGCTGCCGGACTTCATGCCGGCGACGTCCTCGGCCGTGAGCAGCTTCGGTGCCGGACGCCCCGGAATCAGGGCCGTGGTGATGATGATGTCCACATCCGCAGCCTGCTCCGTGTAGATCTCCGCCGCGCGGACGTTATACGCCTCCGAGGTGGCCTTCGCATACCCGTCAGAGGACTTCATCTCCTCCCCGACCTCGACCTTGAGGTAGGTCCCGCCAATGGACTTGACCTGATCGGCCACCTCAGGCCGCGGGTCCGTGGCCCGGACAATCGCGCCCAGGCTGGATGCGGCACCGATCGCCGCCAATCCGGCCACCCCGGCGCCGGCGACCAGGACCTTCGCCGGCGGGACCTTGCCCGCCGCCGTCACCTGGCCCGTGAAGAACCTGCCGAACTCGTGCGCTGCTTCAATGACAGCCCGGTACCCGGCAATGTTCGCCATCGAACTGAGCACATCCATCGACTGCGCCCGCGAAATCCGCGGCACAGCATCCAACGCCAACGCGGTGATCGGCCGGGCGGCCAGGACCTCCACCAGCTCCGGCCGCAGCCCCGGGCTCAGCGATCCGATCAAGGTAGCACCCTCAGCCAGGCGGTCGATCTCCTCCTCAGTGGGCGGATTGACCCGCAGCACCACTTCGGCGCCCCACGCCTCATCCGCGCCTACAATCAGGGCACCCGCCGCAGCGTAGGCCTCGTCCTTGAAGGAAGCAGCCTCCCCGGCGCCTTTCTCAACAACGACGTCGTAACCTAAACCCAACAACTGATTCACGGTGACAGGCGTCGCCGCCACCCTCGTTTCGCGACCTAACTCGGCCACGATGCCAATACGTGTCACATTCACTCTCTTTCTTCAGCAACCGGCCGGGGACAGAGTTCAGCTACCGCGGCCGGATATCGTTTATTCTTTTCTAGTAGCGCATTATGGTCTTACATTGACGATCAGCGTCCCGTGACCTTGCCGGAGAGCTTCGCGATCGGGGCGAGTAGCAGTGGCCGGGCCGCGATCCAGCCACCGACGATGATGAGCAGAGAGACGAAGAAGATCCAGAATCCGGCCCAGTTGACCACTTCTGTACCGGCGTACATGTGGTTCAGGTTCCGTAGCGCGCCGGTCGCGAACACCAGTGCGACATGCACAGTGATGAATGCCGTGAAGTACAGCATCACGGGGAAGTGGACCGCTCGGGCCCACTCGACGGGGTAGGCCCTGTTGAGTGTCTTCGTGTTCTTCGGCCACAGCTCCGACATCCGCACCCCCGTGATGGCCGCCAGCGGCGCGGCGAGGAAAACCGTGAGGAGGTACATGAGCTGCTGCAGGCTGTTGTAGTTCACCCAGCCGTTCTCGGTCGGCCAGTCCAACGACATGTACTGCAGCAGGGCCGAGAACGCGTTGGGGAAAACGTCCCAGCTTGTCGGCACGATCCGCATCCAGTGCCCTGTGACGAAGAGCAGCACGACGAAGACGACGCCGTTGACCAGCCATAGGAAGTCAAGTGCCTGGTGAAACCATAGCGCCAGGCTGATTTTGCCCTTCCCGTTCTTTGACCACTTCGGCGTCCAGAACGCGCCTGGCCGTTTCTCGTTGCGCACGTGCAGCCCCGAGCGGATGATCAGCACCATCAGGAACACGTTGAAGAAATGCTGCCACTGCACCCATGCCGGGAACCCTGGGGTCGCCTCCCCCGGCAGGTGGTATTCGCCGGGATAGGCGGTAAGGAAGTCTTGCATGAACGGAAGGTTCCGGAACCATACCGCGGCGGCCACCACGACCGTAGCGGCCCCCAGCACGGCGAACCCGCCGATGACGGCGAATCCCAGCAGCTGCTTGCGGGTGTAGGCGCCAAACCGTCCGGGCTCCCGTGCGGGCACGGTCGTCGATGCGGAGCGGGCCTGAGCCGGCAGGGACGCCGGCGTGGTTGGGCGAGCACGCGTGGTGGGGCGTACCGGCTGGGTGCGCACAGGCTGTGCGGCAGCATCGATGACTGTGGGAGTGGGAACGGATGCCGCTTCGGCGGGTGCGGTTTCATCCTTTGCCGACGGCGCCGTTCCCCCGGATTCGGTAGCCATGGTTCCGGGTGCCGTCCCCGCACCCGCGAACGGCCCGGCCCCCTTCGCGCGCGGCAGGCCGCGACGGAGCGGACGATCAGATGTTGCGGCAGCCGTAGCAGCTCCGGCCGGCCCTGCGGGAGCGGCAGAAGTCGTCACGGCGGCGGGAACCTGCCGGGCCCTGTCCGGCGTGGCGGCCGGAGTGGACGTAGCCGCGTGCGGCCCCGCAGCGGGGACGGATGCGGGCACGTCCACCGCGCCGGCAGGCGGCCACGGTTTACCGCCCGAAACCCGCGGCAGCCCACGGCGGATTGGCCGGCTGCCCCCGGCGGGAGCGGCAGCTGCAACAGGCCCCGCCCCATCCGGTTCCGCCTCCTTGGAGCCCGTCGCCCTCTCCCGGGTTAGCGACGACGCGGTCGCTGCTGCATGGGCCGGCACCACCAAGGAATGCCCGGGTGCCCCCGCGTCACCGTCGGGTGCAGCCGCCGTGAGCGGCGCATCTCCGGCGGGTGGCCAGGCTTCACCGCCGGGGATGCGCGGGAGGCCCCGGCGTACTGCCCGCTCATACGTCGCCATCGCCCGCTACACCTTCTTCGCGTCGAGGGCAGCGATCAGCTGCGGCACAACGGTGAACAGGTCGCCGACGATACCGAAGTCCGCGATCTCGAAGATCGCGGCATCGGCGTCCTTGTTGATCGCGACAATGGTCTTGGCCGTCTGCATGCCCGCACGGTGCTGGATCGCCCCGGAAATCCCGAGCGCCACATACAGCTGCGGGGTCACGGAAACGCCGGTCTGCCCGACCTGATGCGACTGGGGGATATACCCGGCGTCGACCGCAGCGCGTGAGGCACCGACCGCCGCGCCGAGGGCGTCTGCGAGCTGCTCGACGAGGACGAACTTTTCCGCGGAACCCAGGCCCCGCCCGCCGGAGACGACCTTCGCCGCTCCGCGCAGCTCGGGACGGCTCGATGCCTCGAGGACCTCGTCGAAGGACACGATGGATGCCGCGGGCTTGCCCGATACGGTCACCGGCAGTGTCTCGACGACGGGCACGCGCGCCTCGGCGCGCGCGTCGATGGAGCCCTGCCGCACCGTAATCACCGGCGCACCCCAGGTCACTGCGGAGTGGACGTTGTACGCACCGCCATAGACCGAATGGTGGGCGACGATGCCTTCTGCATCCCGGGAGACGCCGACCGCGTCGACCGCCAGGCCGGATCGGGTGCGTGCGGCAAACACGCCCGCGACGTCCCGGCCCGCGATCGAGTTCGAGATCAGCACCGCGTCGGGGTGCACGGCGTCTGCGGCGGCAATCAGCGCATCGACTTCCGGCTGTGTCAGGACGCCCGCATCAGCCGTCTCGGCAACGACCACGTTCGCGGCGCCCAGCGCGCCGGCGGCATCCGCCGCGGCGGCACCTGCGCCCGCGGCGGTCACCACCAGTGCGACCGGAGTGCCGACCTGGGCGGCGGCGCCGAGCAGGCCCGCCGCGCTGCCCGCGAGTCCGCCGGAGGGCGTGAGCTCGACAAGGACAAGGATGGAATCCGCTTCATATTCGGCCATGATTGTGCTCCTCACACCAGGCGGTTCTGCAGGAGAAAGTCGGCAAGTTTGTCGCCGGCATCGCCCTCGTCAATTATTTTCAGGCCCGCGCCGCGGGCCGGCTTCTCGGAGACCGTAGTCACGATCGACCGCGCGTACTCTGTGGAATCCGCATCGACTCCCACGTCGGCGAGCGAAAGAGTCTCGAACGGTTTTTTCTTCGCCGCCATGATCCCCTTGAAGTTCGGCAACCGCGCATCCGGCAAAGCCTCCGTGATCGACACCACGGCAGGCATCGCCGCGCTCACCTGCATCGTGCCGTCCTCCGTCACGCGAACACCGGTCACCTTTTCTGCAGCGATTTCGATCGATGTCAGCGACGTCGCGTGCGGCACACCGAGCAATTCCGAGACCATCGCTGCCAGCACCCCGCCCGTCCCATCCGTGGACAGGTTGCCCGCGATCACGAGGTCGAACCCGGTGCGCCGGATCGCGGCGGCGAGCACCTCTGCAGTCAGCCCAAGGTCCGCCCCGCTCAGGCCCTCGTCGGCCACCTGCACCGCCGATGTCGCACCCATAGTGAGGCCCTTGCGCAATGTCGCTGTGGCGCTCTCCGGCGCCATCGACAGCACAACCACCTCGGTGTTCGCGTTCTTGTCAGCGAACGAGAGCGCGACCTCGAGGGAACGTTCTCCGATCTCGTCGAGCACTACCTCGCCCGCCGCGCGGTCCGCGAGCCCCGTATCGAGATCGAGCTTGCGGTCCCCGTACGTGTCGGGGACTTCCTTCACCAGCACGATAATCTTCATTGACATCTCCTTATGTCGCCTCGTTGCTCCCAAAATGTGCCGCCATCGGCGTCCGTGATTGTCGCTGCGGCGGATAACGCGCACAGGCGGTCGGGATTGCCCTGGCCGAGCGCTAGGGCGCCATACCGCGTAGCCCGGCCTGCGCGGCGGCTGTCTGAGTGCTCGCTGGCCTCACAGAATCGAATCGTCAAGTTCAACCAGAGTCTGATCACGGGCCTCGAGCAGGTCGAGAGCGGTGCGGATGCGCGGGAGAATGTCTGTGAAGTAGTAGCTCGCCGTCAACCGTTTTCCTCGGTAGAAGTCGTCGTCGCGGTCACCACATGCGATCACCTGTTCCAGCCAGAGCCAGCCGACGACGACGTCACCTAGCGCCTCGAGATAGCTGCTGGCCGACACTAGCGCGGCTGTGGGTTCCCCGTCTGCCCACAGCAACGCGGTGATCTCCTCGATTCTGGCCGCTGCGGCCGTCAGCGTTCTGGCGGGGCCGGCGAACTCGTCGGAATCGGCTACTTGGGCCGCTGTGGCCCGGATCGCTTCGAGCAGCAGCGCCAATCCTGTTCCGCCGTGGATGCGCACTTTCCGGCCGAGCAGATCAAGCGCCTGGATGCCGTGGGTGCCCTCATGGATGGGGTTCAGGCGGTTGTCGCGGTAGAACTGTTCCAAGGGGTAATCGCGGGTGTACCCATATCCTCCGTGGATCTGAATGGCTAAGTCATTCGCGGCCAGACACCATTGGGACGGCCAGCTTTTCACGATCGGGGTGAGCACATCCAGCAGGATCGTGGCGCGATCGCGATCCGCGGCGGTTTCGCCGGTCTCGCTTTCATCGAGCAACCGTGCTGCGTAGAGCACGAGTGCCATGGCCCCTTCGACGTATGCCTTGGACGTGAGCAGCATTCGGCGCACGTCGGCATGCCGAATGATCGGCACTGGTGACGACTCCGGAGCCCTGGCGTCGGCGGGACGGCCCTGTGAGCGTGTCCGTGCGTAGTCCACCGCATGCAGAAAGCTCGTATAACCGAGCGCGGCGGCCCCCGCGCCGACCGCGATGCGCGCTTCGTTCATCATCTGGAACATGTAGGCAAGACCGCGATTCTCCTCACCGATGAGCGTGCCGATCGCCCCCGCTTGCCCCCGAGGCCGGTAGCGGCCGCCACCGAAGTCGAGCACCGTGTTGGTCGTTCCGCGGTACCCCATCTTGTGGTTGAGACCTGCCAGTGCCACGTCGTTTCGCTCGCCGATGGAGCCGTCCGGTTCGACAAGGTACTTGGGCACTGCGTACAGCGACAGGCCCCTGATGCCTTGAGGCGCGTCCACAGCGCGCGCCAGCACGAGGTGAACAATGTTTTCGCTCATCTCGTGGTCCCCGCCGGAGATCCACATTTTGCCTCCGAACAGCCGAAAGGTGCCGTCGGGCTGCAGTTCGGCCCTCACGGCGATGTCTGCAAGCGACGATCCCGCATCCGGTTCAGAGAGGCACATGGTCCCGAAGAAGCGACCTTCGATCATCGGAGTGGCATAGCGCTCGACATCGCGTTCCGTCCCGAATGCGAGCAGAACCCGCGTCGCGGCGGCTGTCAACATCGGGTAGGCCGACGTGGCGATGTTCGCGGCCTGGAACCAGGCAAAGCACGCTCGGTCGACCACATGCGGCAATTGGGTGCCACCTACCTCCTCGTCCATCGCGCCGGAGAGCAGGCCCGACTTGTTGAACGCCCGCAGCGCCTCACCCACCTCGGGGATCACGTGCGCGCGCTCACCGTCGAACTGGGGCTCGTTGGCGTCGCTCAGGGCGTTGTGCGATGCGAACGTCTCTTCGGCGAGCTCTGCGGAAAGGTCGAGCACCGCGTCGAACGTGTCGCGCGAGTGATCCGTGAATCGTGGGCGAGCCGAAAGTTCATCGGCCTTAAGCCACTCGAAGAGCAGGAAGTCGAGGTCGCGCCGGGACAGGATTCTAGATGCCATGATCAAACCTCCAGGGGAGCAATGTAGCGGATGAGTACGTCGGCGACGCACACCGACGAGCGTCGCCGTCGCGTTCTACTCGTGGTTTTACGGGCGTCATATTTGCTCCTTTGCAAGATCCCAAAAAGTGAAAGCTACATCACTTTTACGAAAATGATAGCCTATAAATGATGTTCCGCAACAGCGGTCACGGATAACCGGAGAGGGCAGGTATGGAGGAGCACGAGGTCGACCCGCAAAGCGCCGCGTCAGCGATGCCGAAACGCGAACTGCCGCGGACCGCGAAAGGGCGGCGAACCCGCCACGCCATTCTCGAAGCGGCCCGTGTGTGTTTCGGCGAGACCGGCTACACGGGCACTCGAATTCAGGACATTACGGAGAGAGCGGGACTGTCACTGGGCGCCTTCTACCGCTACTTCGACAGCCGGCGTGAGGTGCTGCTGGCCATCCTTGCCGAATTCTTCGACTCACTTTACAAATCTTCCCGCTCACCCTGGCGGGCTGACGACCCGGGTCATTCGGTGCGGGAGACCACTCTCCTGTACCTCGAGGGGTATTCCATGAATGCGGATCTCTACCGTCTCGCCTACGAGACCTTCCTGACCGACCCCGACGTCAACCGCATCATGGATGACGCCCGGCACATGTTCTACCGCCGTATCGAACGGAGCCTCCGGCGCGGCCAAGCGGCCGGCCAAGTACGGGAGGAAGTGGACTGCGCCCTCTCGGCCGCGCTCCTCGGTGGGATGGCCGAGCAGTATGCGTTCTCCGCGTTCGTAGTCAGAAGTTCCGGCGTTTCCGTCAATCTCGAAAAGGTCGCAGACGAGATAAGCGCGCTGTGGATTGGCGGAGTCGCCATCGACGGCCCAAATTGAACCCAGGGTGAAGCCTCGAATCCCGGGGCAGGTCCCCGGCGCCGAGCACACCGTCTAAAGGGTCTTGGCCAGACAGCCTCCGGATTTGGACAGAAGTGATCAACTCACAAAATGGCCGACACTAGAGAAGGAAGAGATTGACTCATGAGGTTCCAAGATACTGGTCGTGCCAGCATGCGCCGCACGGACCAGTCGCAGTCCTTTGTTGGCGAGATCGTCGAGGTCCGGCTGGATGGAGGGTTGCATCACCGGGGGGTAGTTAATGAACCGATTGCAGCCGAAACCCTTAAACGGATCCCGGCCCGGGCAGGCGATGCGGCGTGAACTCTCCAAGTCTGGAACCAATTACCCTCACAGGTCACGCCCAAAAGGAAGCGTGGCAGAACAAGGTACTGCCGCCCGTTGAACAAATCGGCACGGAGGTGTGGTCCATCCCCGTCCCATTCCCTGGCAATCCCATGCGCTACACCCTCAGCTACCTGCTCCTGGGCGACGGCGACGCCGTCCTGATCGATCCGGGCTGGGACACTGACGCCGGTCTGGACCATCTGACCGCTGGCCTGCGGCAAGCCGGCCTCGGGCTCACCGATCTGACGGGAATCGTCGCCACCCATTTCCACCCGGACCATCTGGGCATGGCTGCTCGCCTGCGGATGGCATCAGGGGCATGGGTTGCCCTCGGGGACCAGGAAGTGCGCCGGCGCACTGCCTCAGACGACCATGACCTTGTCCTGCGCATCGACCGCGAGGAGTTGACGTTGTGGGGGGTTCCGGCGGACAGGCTGGCCGAGGTGGCCATGGACCTCCCCGGCCTCATCCATCTGCATAACCTCGCGGATCCGGACCTGCGGCTCACCGACGGCGCCCTGGTGCCCGCCAAGGGGCTGGACCTGCGAGTGGTCCACACTCCCGGCCACTCACCGGGGCATATCTGCCTGGTCGATGAGCCCCGCGGCCTGATATTCAGCGGTGACCACGTACTGCCGCGCATCTCCCCGCATATAGCCCTGGACCTGCCGGGGCCGGCCAACCCGCTGGCGGAGTACTACGCGTCGCTGGAGTTGATCGCGTTCGAGGATGAGATGGAGGTCTGCCCGGCGCACGAGTACCGTTTCACCGGGATGCAGCGCCGGGTCGCACAGCTATTGGAACACAACCGCCAACGCTCCGTCGAGGTCCTCCAGGTCCTGGAGGACCACCGGCCTGCAACCATATGGGACATCGCGCAGCACCTGACGTGGTCCCGCGGTTGGAAGTCCCTGCAGGCCTTTTCACTGCGCCTGGCAGTCTCTGAAACAGCAAGCCATATAGCGTACTTGCGGGCGCAGGGCCACGACATCGACGTGCCGGTAACAGATCCACGTCCTGCCGTTCGGTGACGCAACTTACCGAGACGGAACGGGAGACCGCTGATCGACGGCAGCGCCGGGGAATACACGCTCGTTGACGTGGACGACACGATTATCGAGGTCCACGGCTATAAAAGCAGCGCTCCGGCTACGGCTACTCCGGGTGCGGGGGTCTGAGCGCACTGCTGGCCACCGTCTGCACGAAGGACACGTCCGGTCAGCCTCGCCCAACGGCTGGGCAAGGGCTCGGCCGGTTCACGTCGACGCAGTAGAAGCTGTAGTGGTGGTTGACCAGTATGTCCGGTCTCGCTTGGCGACTACCCGCCGAGCCCACGGACTCGCCTGGCTGCCTGCTCACAGGCGGTGGCGCACCCGTACCGGGGCGCGGCGCAATCGTCCTATGAGCCGCCAGTCGGGCATTGGTAGGTTGTGTGTCCGAGGTCATGCCACCTGCAGCGGACCACTCCAAGAGGATCGGAAGATTGGTCAACATGATGCCCGCGGCCGAGGCCTGGGAGCGGTTCCGCACGACGTCGGCAGGAGGCCCAACTGGAACGCGACTGGCGAGAGCGCCCCAGTTGTGCCCCGGGACCTCTTCCATCTCCGGGCGCCCCATGTAAGGAGAACCCTTGAGCACAGCTAGCACGACCCATGACGAGGGTGCCCGTTACCGCATAGACCGGCCGACCTTCTCGGTCATCATGCGCGATATGTGGATTCCCAAGGACGACCTGGGACCTGGAGACAAGATTCCCCACATCGACCTGCCCACGACCGAGGGAGGGCGGTTCAGCAGCGACAGCATCGCCGCGGACGGCCGCCCCGTCCTGCTCGTCTTCGGTTCACTAACCTGCCCGGCCACCGAGAGCGCGGGGCGGCGGCTGCCCGACCTGCACCGCACATACGGTGACGCGGTCCGGTTCGTAGCGGTGAACGTACGAGAGGCGCACCCTGGCGCGAACATTCCGCAGCCACGCGTGATCGAGGAGAAGATGCGCAACGCGCGCTCTCTCGAGAGCCACCACGGCTTCGCCTTCGAGGTCGCCGTCGACGACATCGACGGCACGGTGCACCGCGCGTTCGGCACCCGCCCCAGCTCGGCGTACCTCATCGACCCCTCGGGCACCATCGTGTTCCGGGCACACTGGTCGAACATCCTGGAGCCGCTCGAGGAGGCGCTGCGTGCCGTCGTCGCGGGTCGGGCACCCTCGCGGGCGAAGGTGGGGCAGACGATACGCGCCATCACCCGGATAGCGGCGTATTCGGATGCCCCGCTCGACGCCGCCGGGCGCGGGGCCATGCGCGACTTCTGGCTATCCGCACCACCGGCCGCAGTGCTGATCGCGCTGTCCAGGCTCTTCCGCTTTCTGCCGAGCGAACGGCGCGCCGCGCCGGCCGTCGTGGCCATGCTTGCGCTCTGCGCTGCGGCTGCCGCCGGAATATGGCTGCTGCTGCCGTGAGCACGATCTTCCATTGAACGCGCACGCCATGTTAGGTGACGTTGCCATGAACTTCGCTTCTCTGCCCTACCGTCGCGCCGAATCGAGCCCGGATGGGCCTCGTCACCTGCTCCTCCGCGCCGGCCGGGCCTCACGCCATCTGATAGACCGCGAGCTGTTTACCTGGTGGAACGAAGAGCAACAGTGGCGAAGGACGCGGGGTAAGAAGCCCGGGACATGCCGGACTACCTCGACCGGAATGCTTGCGCTACCAATTTCGGCCCCGGCACGGGTCCGCTTCGACAGGTTGCCCACCAGGTCGAACGGAAGGGCTGACTACTCCACCGCCCGTGCCGTTGTGTATCAGATCAATTCAGCCGTTCCGTCGGCCGCATGACAACGAGCCCGAGGGGATCGACGACCGACGCCGCGACTGGACAATACAAGTGCCGAACTCGTCGCCGCGCGGCACCCACTCCTCCGAACGCCACGGCATCGAGTCCCGGGCCTCGGGGATGATCCGGTTTACGAGGATGTGGAGGGTGTTCTGGTCGACATTCGCTCCGCGTGTATCGATGAACTGTTCACGGACCCGGGGCTGGTGAGCAAGTCGGCCAGCGTGACGGTTTCGGGATAAGTGAGAACCGTCGTCCCCCTGCAACGTTCGCCGAAGTCGCGAACCTCGCATCGGGGGTGCGCGACAGGGACAAGGTGCTGGGCCACGGCGACATGGACAACGGCATGTGGTGGGCTGGCCACGCGCAGGGGCGTTCTCGACGTGGAACTCCACCTCGTAGCCACAGTCCTCGACCACGCTTGAGCACCCTATTGACCACAGTGAAGTAGCCCTCCATAAGATCCTCGACCGTCATTCCCATGGTTCCCGCGACCTGGTCGTTGACGGGTCGCCCGTCGTCTTCTGCACCACCGGCGATGTGGACGACCTCAATCTGGACGAACTGGTCCCGCGGCTCACCGCCGACGTAGAACGAGTCCTTATTGACCTCGCGGAACAGCCTCGCGGCGCGGCGGCTGGTCGCCGATACGCTGGCCAGCCTCAACCGCACCATGGCGGGGGCCGCCACACGGTGCTGCTGCCCTCCACAGGGAACACCACCCGCAGCGGGGCGGGCAAAGATGTGGATTCATCGACATGTGTTTTGTTTCCCGGGCCACCGGCATGCGCAGGGTGTCCTGGAATCCTTGTCCTTCTAGTACTGGGCACCGAACTAGTGCTGGGCACCGAAAAGGGCAAACGGGGGCCGCAGGAGACCGGGATTGATACTCTCGGCGGGGTCGTTGCCGAGTTGGACCATGCGGTTGTTCTGGTCGACATGGACTATCAGCGGCTCGTAGGTTTGGGACTCTTCGGTGCTCATTTGGGCGTAAGTAATGAGGATGACCGTGTCGTGTTCGTGCACAAGATGCGCGGCTGGGCCGTTGATGCCGATTACGCCGGAACCCCGTTCGCCGGCGATAGTGTATGTCTCCAGTCGCGCGCCGTTAGTCACGTCGACGATCGCCACGAGTTCGCCGGGCAGGATGTCGGCGGCTTCGAGCAGGTCCAGGTCAACGGTGACTGAACCTACGTAATGCAGGTCTGCGTGCGTAACGGTGGCACGGTGGATTTTGGACTTGAACATTGATCGCTTCATATGACTATTTCCTGGCTCCACGTTCAGGGAGTTGCAGCGTACAGAGCAGAAGTCGTCAGACGGTAAGCCGGTGCGCCTCCAAGCTGCCGAGGTTCAACCCACACCTCACAGTCTTCGGCCTTCGCTATTAGGGCCCACGAGCAGCGACGCGCGTCGCTCGTCCGCCAGGCAGTCACGACGCCTCCCCCACCGTCGACGCCGCGAGCACGCTGTGGTCGAAGGCCGACCGGATCTCTCCACCCGTGTCGCTGGCGTAGTTCTCGCGGTACTCGCCGGCCGAGAGGCCGAAGACCTCGCGGAACTCCCGGCCGAGGTGGCTCGCGTCATAGTAGTTCCAGCGGTGCGCGATCCTGGCGATCGTCAGGTTGGTGTTGAGCAGGTCCTGCCGCACTGCGGCGAGCCTCTGCGCGCGGACCACCGACTTCATGGTGTCGCCGGTCAACGCGAAGGCCCGGTGGATGGTACGGGTCGAGACCCGGTGCTCGGCCGCCAGCTCCTCCAGGCGGACGGGGCCATCCTTCAGTCGTTCGGCGATGGAACGATCGAGCTGCGCCCGCAGTGCCGGCAGAGCAGACTGTTCGTTCACGCCGACTCCGTCCGATCGGACGATACCCGCGATCAGGGCGATCAACGCCGTCCGCGCCGCCTCCCGTTCAGCGGCGGCCATGTCGGGCAGTCCGGTCCACACCTGGTCCAGGAAGGTGTGAAAGATGTTGACCAAGGGGCGATCTGGTCCCAGGGCGAGAGACTGGGGAATTCTCAGACCGCTACCGGCGGCCATGAGGGCGGGACGAGGAAGGACGAGTGTGCGCTTGCGCATCCTGTGAGGCACGCTAAAGCTGCCGCGGCCCGAGGCGCCGCCACTCATGATGAGAAGGGTCCCCCGATCGACCACGGTGTCGTTCCAGGCGGACGACAAGCGCTCCTCCCCGCCGTATCCGGCGAGTACGAAGATCACGTCCTGGTCGGACACGGCTTGCAACGAGCTGCGCTGCACGTACCCGTCCATGGGTGGACAGTCCCAGTCAG
Organism: Arthrobacter sp. BE255; assembly: GCF_031457335.1. Lineage (NCBI taxonomy): Bacteria > Bacillati > Actinomycetota > Actinomycetes > Micrococcales > Micrococcaceae > Arthrobacter > Arthrobacter sp. BE255. The sequence continues at coordinate 49,261 of NZ_JAVDWK010000004.1, forward strand.
TCAGCACCAGGTCGGCCAGGTCGGCCGACTGCACCCCGCCGGCACCGCAGTCGTCTCGGGAGAGCCGGATCCCCATGGGACTCAGCCGCTCGCGCATGGCCCTCTCCCACATGTCCTCGCGCTCGTCCAGCTGCTGGCCGGGGGTCTGGTCGGCGGTGTGCAGCGTCATTACTGTCATAGCCACTCTCTGCTCCTGTGTCGCCCGCGCCAGCCGCCACGGAGTTCGCGTCTACCGTCCACCGAAGGGCGGGCATGCCGTCTTTGGCACGTCTGGGCCAACACCGATTCACTCATAATTGAAACCGACCTCAACCTCAATGTCAACACTCTTCCCGGAGGTATTGCAATGAGGCAACAGGTGCCTTTCATCCCCCGTCCGTCGTCCGGCCGGCGCCGGAACGGGAGTGCGCGAGACAGCGCGCACCCTTCTGACGAGAGAGATTGCCCAGTATGCAAGAAGAAGAAGAACGGCTGGCCAACGCGATCACCGACATCTGGGGGATCTCGATCGAGGAATCGTTGTGGTCGTACCTCGTGCTGGACAATCAGGTCCGCAAGCCGTACGTCGCGGACCTTGGCTACCAAGTGGAGTTACACGTGGAAACCGCGCCATTCGTGACATGGCAGATCGCCGGACCCCGCCGCCGGAGTCCGAGGCCGAGAAGCGCTGGTTGTGGGTAACTTGCGGAGTAGCTTTTGAACGAATAGCTCACCGAAAGGGAAGGAGCGTTCCCCGGACCACTCGGCGGCAAGCTGTCCCCCGAACCTAGTCGACCCGCTGGAGATTGCCGGCCCTCAGCTTCCGAAGTTGAAGAACAGCGCCGGCAGGAGCAGCTGGCGGCTGAACGCCTACCGGGCTGCCGGTCACGACTGCCCCCAGGGCCTACGCTAAGACGCACGCCCGAGATGCAGGCGGGTGGGACTACGCGAAGGCTGTGCATGATCGACGACATCACCGGTGACCTGAGACTAGGCCACCTATTCCAGGCTGCCGGGCTTGCTCCGGATGATGTGGTTGTTATCCGGCACACGCTCAATCCTGGTGGTTTGAAACTCCGGCTGACGCCTTGGGCCGAATCTTTTGCCCTATACGCGCGAACAGGGGCACAACAACAAGATCGGGAAAACGCCGCCCAGGATCTGGCTGAACTTTCAGGCCACCAGCGGACGGCGGGCCCGGTTTATCACCGCCTTCGAGAACCACGGCGAGGTGGCAGGACAGCCAGCCCCATGGCGGTGGTCGAGATTGCCGATCCGCAGACCCAGCCTTTCCCCGGCTTCGACTCGCTCCTCATCAGCTACGACGAACTCCAGGCCGTGATCGCTGATGACCGCTACAGCCAATGGCGGACAGCCCTCAGCTCAGTGCAGGGCATCTACCTCATCGCGGACACCAAGAACGGCAAGCTGTATGTCGGCAAGGCCGACGGTGCCGAGCGCTTCCTGGGCCGATGGAGCGACTATGCCAGGAACGGCCACGGCGGCAATGTCGCCCTCCGCGAACTGGCCGGCGCCGACGCCAGCCATGCACGGCACTTCCAGTTCAGCATCCTGCGGGTCTTCTCCCCCAGCGCTCCCGCCGCTCAGGTGGACACCGCCGAAACCCACTTCAAGAAGGCACTGCTTTCGCGCCAGACAGGGCACAACCGGAATTAGCGTCCAACTTTGCCCGCCGCCGCTCCCAGGCGACGCCGGCCGGGAGCCGGAGGTCTGCGCCGTGAATCCCAGTTTGGTGGGCCCGCCCCTGCGGCGATGACGGTGCGGGTTGCTGAGTGTGAAGATAGGTCCGCGGGAAGCGGCGGTGAGGGTGTAGGCGGCCGTCTTGTTGATGCTGCAGCCGGTGAAGGCGGCGACGCGGTCAACCGCGGGGGTGGCGGCGGAGCAGTTCAGCGCCTGATGACCAGGCGTATTAGGTGTCCAGTTGGACGCGTCCACAAAAGCCCCAGTCCCTATGCGGGACGACACCTCCCGGCCGGGAGTGCGGCCACCATAGCGGGGACCGCGAATAATGCAGCCATGACGCCGAGCATGAACGCGTCGGCTCCGGCGGCTATGCCTGCGTACCCGGTCATCAGCCTGGAACCCGCCCAAGCTGCCTGCATGAGCATTAATTAGGTGGATAACCCGAAGGACCACGGAACGGCAGACACTCGGGTCCCCTAACTGGGTCTGTCGAACAGACGGAATGCGGCGGTCTGTTTCGCTTTGGGTCGGACGGGCTACTTGTTGCTTATTAGCTGTGGGTCATGTCCGGTTCAGCGCCCGGGTTGTTCGCTGCAGCCGGATGTCGTCGCTGATGTGAAAGAGACGTCGGCTGCGAAGGCTGCCTCCCGTGACCCAGATGGTCTGCCCGTCGGTGCTGCGGGCGTCGATGAGGCCTTGGATTAGGACCCCTCTTTGATCCAGGACGCGGATTCCGTCGCCTAGGCTCAGCTGCGTCCACTGAGCCACATCGATATTGCCGGGCGGAACCTGGGGCGGGCCGCAAGGGGCCGGCTCCCTCTCCGTGTTCGCGGACGTCATTCGGGCTTGACTTCGGGTGCCGCTTTGGCCGCTGTTTTGGTTTTGGTCCGTCGCTCTATCCTTCTGGCCGCCCATGACAGGGCCAGATTGGTGATGAGATAGAAGAGGGCGATGGCAGTGTAAACGGGGATGGCGTATTTGCCTCCGAGGTATTCCACCGCGATGCGTCCGCTGCGGAGGAGTTCCTCGTATCCGATGATGAAGCCGAGGGAGGTTTCCTTCAGCAGGGTGACGAGCTGTGCCACGAGGGACGGCAGCACGATGCGGATTCCCTGCGGAATGAGAATCAGCCGGAGGGTGGCTATCCGGGACAGACCGATGGCGTACCCGGCTTCGGCCTGTCCCTTGGGAAGTGATTGGATTCCGGCGCGGATGATCTCACCGATGACTGCGCTGTTGAACAGGGAGATGCTGATGACCAGTGCCCAGAAGGTTGAGACATGGATTCCGAAAGAGGACGGGCCGAGGAATACGAAGAAGATGAGCAGTAGTAGGGGGAGTCCGCGGAACACTTCAACCCAGGCCCGGGAGATGCTCCTGACCGAGCGGCGGTGGGAGAGCCGGCCCACGGCCAGGACAACACCGCCGGCGAGGGAGAACACCAGGGAAGTCAGGGCCACCTGGAGGGTGGCTACAAGTCCCTTGACCAGGAGGGTCTGCAGGTCGTGTTTAGCCAGGACGCCCCATAGCTGGGGGGAGAGCTGGCCGTTGGTGCCGAGCTTGAACAGGACCACGGCGAGTATCCCGGCCAGGAAGAGCACTCCGGCCACGGTGCCGTAGGCGGTGCGGCGGCGGGCCACCGGTCCTGCAACGTCATAAAGAACTGTAGTCATCGCGAAACGGCCACCTTTCGTTCGATGTGGCCGGCGACGATGCCGGCGGTAATGGTGATGGACAGGTAGAGGATGGCGGTGGTGAGCAGGATGGGGATGACGGCGCTGGCATCGGAGTTAATGACCCGCTCCATCACGTTCAACAGCTCGGCGACACCGAAGGCGCTGGCGACGGCGGAGGCTTTGACCAGAGCGATGAAGACGTTGATCAGCGGCGGGATGACGCTTCGCCATGCTTGGGGCAGGATGACGTGGACCAGGGACTTGTTGAATGTCATGCCGACCGAGCGGGCTGCTTCGGCCTGGCCCGGGGCGACGGCGTTGATACCGGACCGGATGGCTTCGCAGAAGAACGCCGCGTAGTACACGCTCAGGGCAGTGACGGCAGCGGCGAAGAAGTCCATTCGCACGTCAATTTGCGGCAGGGCGAACAGGGTGAAGAAGAAGATGACGGTCGCGGGCACGTTGCGGACCACTTCGACGTAGCCGGTGGCGGCGGTGCGCAGGATCGGCACCGGGGATACCCGGAGGGTGGCCAGGACGGCCCCCAGGAGCACGGCGGCAAGAGAGGATACGCCTACGAGCGCAAGGGTCATGAGGAACCCGGACCAGAAAATCCCCAGGTTGTTGATGATGGTTAACATCGGTGTCCTTCAACAGGTGGATAGGTTCCGTGTCAGCGGGCCGGGGGACCGGCGCGCTGACAGGGAGGAGGATCAGGAGCAGCTGGCCAGGGCGGGAAGCTTTTGTTCTTTGGACGCGCCCAGGTAAGTGGTCCAGGCGTTCTTGTAGGATCCGTCGCTGCTGAATTCGGTCAGGGACTTGTTCAGGAACTCGCAGAACTGCGTGTTGCTCTTTTTGATACCGATTCCCCAGTACTCCGGGTCCCCGAGGTCCGCGCCGAGCATTTCCAGGTTTTCCTCGTCCTCGGCTACATAGCCCGCTCCAATCGGTCCCTGCGTGGACAGAGCATCGACCTGTCCGTTTTTTAGGGCTTCAATGCATTTGGAGGAGACATCAAATTCGACGAGCTTGACGTCGGGGTACTGCTTGCGGATGAACGCTGAGACGGCGCCTCCGGCGGTGGAGCAGACGGTGGTTCCCGCCGGGGTAACCGGGTCTTTGATTCCCTTGGGATTGCCCTTGGCGATGAGCAGATCATAGGGGACTTCGGCGTAGGGCCCGGCGAAATCAATGACCTGCTTACGCTTGTCATTGATGGACAGCGTTGAGACCACGATGTCCACCTTGTCCTGCTGGAGGAACTGTTCGCGGTTGGCGGAGTTGGTTTCGGTCCATTCCACCTGCTCCGGCTTGAGGCCAAGCTTCCCTGCGATGTAGTTCACCATGGCCACCTCGAAGCCCTCCTGGGTGCCGGAAAGGTTTTTTTGCGAAAGGCCCGGGTGGTCAAACCTACCGCCTACCCGCAGTTTGCCGTCTTTGACGGCCTGGTCCATGGTGGTGCCGGCAGGGAACGAGACGTTCTGGGCCACGGGCGCGGCGCTGGCGCCCGGTCCGGCTTCGGTTGCTCCGCAGCCGGTGGCGAGCAGGGCGATCGCGGCGGCCGCACTGGCGGCTGTAATAAAGCGGTGCTGATGCATTTTAGGGATTCCTCTGGTGAGTTGAAGTGGGGTGGAGCCGTCCGGCTGGCCCAAGGGTTAGTGGGCGATGATTTTGGAGAGAAAATCGCGGGCCCGTTCTGATTCCGGGCGGGAGAAGAAGGCATCCGGTGCGGCTTCCTCAACGATGCGGCCGGAGTCCATGAAGATGACCCGGTTGGCGGCGGAGCGTGCGAACCCCATTTCGTGGGTTACGACGACCATGGTCATGCCGCTGGCGGCCAGCTCTTTCATGACCTCAAGGACTTCGTTGACCATCTCCGGGTCCAGGGCGGAGGTCGGTTCATCGAAGAGCAGGACTTTGGGTTCCATGGCCAGTGCCCGGGCGATGGCGGCGCGCTGCTGCTGTCCGCCGGAGAGCTGGGCGGGGAGTTTGTCGGCCTGGCTGCCGACGCCGACGCGTTCGAGGAGTTGGCGGCCCTTGCGTTCGGCTTCTGCTTTGTTCGTGCCGCGGACCTTGATCGGGCCCAGAGTTACGTTTTCGAGGATGGTTTTGTGTGCGAAGAGGTTGAAGGACTGGAAGACCATGCCGACGTCGGAGCGGAGTTTGGCCAGGTCTTTGCCTTCGCTCGGCAGCGGCTGTCCGGCGAGGGAGATGGTGCCGGTGTCGATCGGTTCCAGCCGGTTGATGGTGCGGCACAGTGTTGATTTGCCTGAGCCTGAGGGGCCGATGACGACGACGACTTCGCCGGCGTGTATTTTCAGGTCGATGTCTTTGAGAACGTGAAGGTCCCCATAGTGCTTGTTGACGTTGTCCATGACCACCAGGGCGTGTCTGCCGCCGGTGGTGTCTGTTGGGACCGCCTGCGCGCGTACGCTCATGTCAGTGCTCCGTTTTCTGGTGGTGGATGTGGGTGCCAGTGTCCTGGCGGGTTCGGTGCGGGTCATGTCAGCGCTCCGTCGTGATGGAGTCAGGCCAACCGGCTCGCGGGACCGCGACTCCCGGTAGGTCCAGGTGCGCCCGGAGTACCGTGCCGGTTGAGGATTCGGTGATGTAGAGATCGCTCCGGTGATCGCCACCGAACGCGATGTTGGTGCATGTGGGCCCTGCGGTGGAGCGGATCCGTTCGACGCACTGGCCGTCCGAGGCGAAGATGAAGACCTGGCCGAGGGAGGCGTGGGCGACGAGGATCCGCCCGGCTTCATCGAGCGCCAGTCCGTCGGGTCCGCTGGTTCCGAACATGGTGCAGAACCGGCCGACTTTGCTGACGCCTCCGTCTGCTGTCAGCGGCGCACGCCAGACCGAGTTGTCCCGGGTCATGGCCACGTACAGGACGCGTTCCTTCAGATCCAGGACAAGCCCGTTCGGGCTGGGGAGGTTGCTCATCAGAGTGTCGAGCTGCCCGTTGGGGCGAAGCCTGTAGACCCGCCCGGTGGGGTCATGAAGGCCTGTTTGGCCTTGGTCGGTGAAGTAGATGTCTCCGTTGGAGGCAATCGTGAGGTCGTTCAAGCCCTTGAAGGATTCGGCGTTCCGCCGGGCCAGCAGGCTTCCAATCCGTCCGGATTCCGGATCGACGGTCACCAGCCCCCGGCGGTAATCGGCGACGACAAGGTGACCGTCGGGGTGGACTCGTAGCCCGTTGGGCTCCCCGTCGTAGTCGGCCACGGTGCTCCAGTCTCCGCCCGGGGTGATCCGGAAGATCCGTCCGTGTGCCAGATCGACCAGATACAGGTTGCCGGAGCTGTCAAAGGCCGGTCCCTCGATGAAGGAATCCACGTCGTGGCCGGGCTTGTTGGCGGCGGCCCACTGCGAGTCCGTTCCGGCTTTGCGGAATTTGTCCGGCATGGTGGTGAAGACGCCTGCGTCAATGACGGTGGGCTGCTTGTCTAGGTACATGTTGACCCCTTTGGCAACGATGCTCGGTGATGTCCGCGAACGCGGAGTGGTGGGGCAGGGTTCAGCCGTGGGAGGGGCTGAGGACGGCTGCGCCGTCGGAGGAGATGATGCCGTCTTCGAACATCTGGTCGATCTGTTCCGGTGGGTATCCCAGTGATTCTGCGATGGATCCGCTGTGTTCGCCGGCACGGGGGAGGTCGAGCCTGAGTCCGAGGCGTTCACCGTCGAATTCCATCGGTAGAGCCGGAAGGGGCAGTCGCTGACCGTTGGCCAGGGTTACGGGAGTCATGGCACCCGGAACAGCAAGCTGCGGATCATCGAAGAGCTGCTCAGGACGGTTGATGGGTGCGAACGGAAGAACTGCGTCCTCGCAGCGTACTGCCGCCTCGTCCCGCGTCATCGTGGCGATTTTCGCCCGGATGGCCGGGATCAGGTTGTCCCGGCCAGCGACCCGCCCGGCGTTGCTGCGGTACTCCTCGGAGGCTCCGAGGTCGGCCAGATCAAAGGCTTTGCAGAAGGCCGTCCACTGGGTGTCGCTGACCACGCCGATGAAGATCTTTTCGTCATCGGCCGTGTCGAAGACTTCGTAGACGGCCCAGGCGGAGAGCCGGACGGGCATCGGCCGGGCTGCGTTGCCAGTGACCCCGTATTGGGCCATGTGCTGCCCGACGAGGAAGACGTTGTTCTCGAACAGGGAGCTGCGGACCAGTTGGCCTTTCCCGGTCTGGCCCCGTTCGTACAGGGCGGCGACGACGGCAAGGGCGCCGAAGACGCCTCCCATGATGTCGTTGACCGAGGTTCCGGCGCGCAGCGGCTGGCCGGGAGGTCCTGTCATGTACGCGAGCCCGCCCATCATCTGCACAACTTCGTCCATGGCCGCCCGGTCCTCGTAGGGACCCTTGAGGAAGCCCTTCATCGAAAGGTAGACCAGGCCCGGGTTGTCTTGGTGGAGTTCCTCGAATCCCAGCCCCAGCTTCTCCATCACACCCCCTCGGAAGTTTTCCGTGACCACGTCTGCGCCGGCAATGAGCTTGCGAACCATGCCCAGGCCTTCGGCCGATTTAAGGTCAACGGCCAGGCTTTTCTTGTTCCTGTTGAACATGGGGAAATAGCCGGCCCCTGAGCCGGGAAGCCGGCGCGTCTTGTCGCCGTCGCCGACCGGTTCAATTTTGATGACGTCGGCGCCCAGGTCGGCCATGACCAGGCCCGCCGCCGGACCCATCACCATATGGGAGAACTCGATGACCTTCACGCCTTCGAGCGGCAGCCGGTTCATGCTGGCACCCCCGCGGTGGCGTAGGTGAAGCCCTTTTGCAGGCCAGCGTCGGGAACGCTTCCGTACAGCGCCTCACCAGGCAGACCCTTGAGGATGAGTGGCCGGGCCTTCATTAGGCGCTCAATGTCCACCCCGGTTCGGAGCCCCATGGATTCGAGCATGTACACGAGGTCTTCAGTGACGATGTTGCCGCTCGCGCCGGGTGCATACGGGCATCCGCCCAGGCCGCCCTGGGATGAGTCGAAGACCGTGACGCCGGCTTCGAGTGCGGCGACGACGTTAGCGAGGCCCTGTCCCCGGGTGTTGTGCAGGTGCGCACCTCCGCTCTTGGTCCCGAGCTCGGCATGCAGCCGGGTGAACATCCGCTTCACCTGTTCAGGGTTGGCGTAGCCGGTCGTGTCCGAGAGTCCCACGGTGTCGGCGCCGGCTTCGGCGCAACGAACCGCCATTTCCAAGACCCAATCTTCGGAGACCGGGCCTTCCATGGTGCAGCCGAAGGCGGTCGACAGACCCACTTCAACACTGACCCGGCGACCTTCGATGGTGTCGCGGTAAGCGCAAACACGGGCAACCTCCTCGATCGCCTCTTCAGGCGTCTTGCCGATATTGGCCATGCTGTGGAGTCTGGAAGCGGAAACAGGCATCGTCAGCGCGTGAGTGCCGGCTCCGATCGCGGCTTCCGCCCCGCGAAGATTGGGCACGAGCGCCAGAACATTCAGCCCATCCAGAGTGAGCGCGTGGGCTACGACCTGCGCCGCGTCCGCCATCTGCGGCAGCCTTTTCGGAGAGACAAAGGAACCCACTTCAATTTCACGCAGGCCCGAAGCGGCCAGAGCCGCTATCCAGGCATTCTTTGCAGTCGTGGGCATGATGCGGTCAACGCTCTGCAACCCGTCACGGGGCCCCACCTCACTAACGAGAACGTCGATCTCTGAACTGCTGCTCATGATGCCTCCCGGCGTCGTAACCTCTAATTTACAGCTACCTTTCTGCTGTGCAGAATGATAGTGCGTCTGATAGAAAGTGTAAGAGGCGTCACAGCGCCACGTCAAGTGTCGGAGTCTCTTCAGACCCCTCACCTACAATCGAAGGATCGGTCCGCGCACTGGCGGAACGGGCAAAGGAGACTAAATGGCCGAGCAACGAGTGGAAGCCGTCGAAAGGGCGTTGGCCCTGTTGGACTGCTTCAGCGACGGTTCTGAAAGCCTGTCTCTCGCACAGCTGGCAGAGCGAACTGACATGTACCGGAGCACCATCCTGAGGCTTGCTGGGTCGCTTCAGCGCAACGGCTACCTGACTCGCAGCGCGGAGGGCCAGTTCCGCCTCGGGGCCACGCTCTGGCGGCTGGGTTCCCTCTACGAGCGCAGCTTTAAACTCGCGGACTACGTCCGCCCGGTACTGGCCGACGTCGCCGAGCAGGTCGATGAAACCGCGGCCTACTACATCCGCGAGGGCGAACACCGGATCTGCCTCTACCGCCACGAATCCCGCCAGTCCCTGCGCCACCACCAGGATGAAGGCGCGGAACTTCCCCTGGACCGCGGCGCAGGAGGTCACATCCTCACCGCCTACACCACCGGCACCGGAGAGTTCTACGACAACGTCCGCCAGGCAGGGTTCTACATCTCCATGGGGGAACGCAACCCCCAGGCAGCTGCCATCGCGGTTCCGGTCTTCGGCGTACACCATAGGTTCATGGGCGCCCTCGGAGTCATCGCAGCTCTCAGCCGGACAGATCAATCACGCGCCGAGGAGATCAGGGACATCCTGCTCGTCCGGGCAGCTGCATTATCGGCAACTCTCGGCGGAACCACAGATAACGCCGCCACCACCGCGCCGGCAGCCCTTTAGAAGGAACACCCGCGGACCTGCGACTGCGACGGTCGTTCCGCACGGACACACTCCGGCCTCTTGTGTGGGCATCAGCGGCGACTTCGATGCAATTCCGCACAGTCTCGATGACATCCGGAGCTCGCCCTACACTGTCGGCGCACTGATCGACGATCCTCGCGAACTGGTCTGACGAGCGACCACCAGATACGCGCGCGTGGACCACCGGAGTGGGGCGTGGCCGCTGTCGGAACGCACTCCTGTGCTAGTTTCGGCCGCGCCCCACGCCACGCGCGGCGGGACGCGTCGTCGCAACGATCGTCCTGTCAACCGGGAGATAGTGCTCGCTATGATGGTGCCATGACCCACTGACGTGCCGTCACTGGAGCCCCTCCTACAGGCCGCGGACGGCTTCTTCTTCCATGAGGGCATCCGCGCCTTGGGCATCAATCGCATCATGGAGACGTCCCACACGCCGATCATGTCGCTGTTTAGCAACGTGGGCTCGAAGGACGGGTTGGGGGCTGCCTACCAGGAGCGTCGTGGCGGACGCAACTCGCTGAGCTGGCGGCCGCGGCCGGCGGTCCCGATCCGTCGGGACTGCCCGCCCAGCTGATCTCGCTGCTCGACGGCGCACCGGCGGCCGCGGTCCTGTATCGCGACTCCTCGGGTGCCGCCCGAACGCCGGCCGAGACCCTGATCGATGCGGCGCTCGCCTCGGGACCGGCCAGCCACGCTCAGGCGGACGCTCACCTCGGCGCGTAGAGCTCGTCGATCTGCTCGGCGTACTTCGAGATGATACTCCTGCGCTTGATCTTCATCGTGGGAGTCAGTTCCTCGCTGCCGGGCAGCCACTCCTGGGCGACGATCTTGAACTTCTTGATCTGCTCGACACGTGACAACTGCGTGTTCGCACGCTCCACACCGGCCGCGACCTCGGCGATCGTGTCGGGATCATCTATCGATCGCCCCGCCGCTCCATCAGGGTCGAGCGTGAACAGCGCAACGTTGTAAGGTCTGCCGTCTCCGACGCACACCGCCTGGCCGATCAAAGGGCTGGAGGACTTCAGCCAGGTCTCGATGTTGGCGGGCGACATGTTCTTGCCCGCCGAGTTGATGATGATCTCTTTCTTGCGGTCGACAAGCCGTACGTAGCCGTCGGCGTCGATCGCGCCGATGTCGCCCGTGTGCAGCCAGCCGTCTGCGTCGAGAGCCTCAGCGGTCTGCTCGGGCTTGTTGCGGTAGCCCTGCATGACCGTCCCTCCACGAATGAGGAGCTCGCCGTCCTCAGCGACCTTGACCTCAACGCCGGGGATCGGGACCCCGACCGTGCCGACGCGGATGCCCTCCGGCGGGTTGACAGTCGCAAGGCACGAGGACTCGCTCATCGCCCAGATCTCGCAGATTGGGATGTTGGCGGCGGCGAAGAACTGGAACACATCGGGCGGCGTCGGTGCCGATCCGGTGAGGAACCACGCGGCCTGGTCGAGGCCGAGCTCCTCGCGGATCTTCGAGCCGATGATCTTCGAGGCGATCTTCGCCTTCAGCGCGAGAGCGGGGCGGGCAGTCTTGCCCGCCTGGACCACCCGAGCGTTCTCGATCCCGGTGCCGATGGCCCATCGCATGAGCGTGCCACTGATGCCGGGATCCGTCTCGATCTGGACCTCCAAGGCGGCCTTCGCCTTCTCCCATATGCGCGGGACGAGCAGGAACATCGTCGGGCGCACCTGCTTCACGACGTCCATGAGTGCCCGGGGGTCCGCGCAGCACGTGACAGTGAATCCCCAGGCGGCCAGCGGCGAGTAGTGCCCGCTCCATCGGTCACCGATGTGCGCGGCGGGCAGGAACGACACTGTGCGACCGCCCGGCGTTACCGGCAACGCCCGCTGCAAGCCGCGGATCTCGCTCATCATGTTGCCGTGCGAGAGCTCTACCCCCTTGGGCGAGCCCGTCGTGCCGGATGTGTAGATCAACGTGAGGAGGTCATCGGGGGTGATCGTCGACCACGCCGCCTCCAAGTCGAAGTCAGGATCGCCGAGCTTCTCCAGCTGGTCGAGGCCGAGGGTGCCGTTCGGCTCGCCGTCGACCACGATGATGCGATCGATCGGGATGCCGTCGTCGCGCACCGCCTCGATACGCTCGACAAAGTCCGTCTCGGTGATGACAATCTTGTTCCCGGCGTCCGCGAACATGTATGCGATCTGGGCCGGTGCCGACGTGTTGTATACCGAGAAGGCGACAGCGCCCAAGTGCATCACGGCGAGGTCGACGATGTGGAACTCAGGCCGGTTTGTCAGCATGATGCCTACGGTGTCACCACGTCGGACACCCAGGGCCGCGAGACCGGCCGCGATTCGGCGCACCCGCTCGGCGAGGGTGCCGTAGGTCACCGAGACGCTGCCGTCGGGGGTGCGCAGTGCAACCTGCCCCGCCCGGGCGGCCGCGGTGATCTGAAATGCCTCACACACCGTCTGCGCTTGCAGCGCGCGTTCGAATGCTTCGCCAGTGGCAGCATTGGCGGTGCTGGTTGCCTGCATGTGTGCCTACCCTTCCATCTTTCAATCGTCGGCACAGAGCGCATCTGTGCCGTCATTACGAGAACTCATGTATAAATCCGTCACAATATCGTCCGGGCGAGCCCGGCCACGAACCGGGTAGCAGAAATACCAGCAGCTGCTCCACTGTGGGGGGCCGTGCTGGCTGAGAAGGCTTCTACCTGCTGCCCGATGTCCATCAATTCATCTCCTTCATCGCATCAAGACCGGCGTCCAGCAACGGCTGGATCAGGTCACCGACGTCGTCGTAGCCTGACCCGACGGTCTGGCCGTGGAGGTGCCGGTAGTGGATGCCCTCGATGATCGCGACAAGCTTGAAGGTCGCGAGGCCCATATAGAACCCGAAGCCCGAGAGGTCACGCTCGCTGCCACGGGAGTAACGCTCGACTACCTCACCCGCGTCGAGGAAGCCAAGCGCGGTGGACACGTCACTGACGTCGTCAATGCCCGAGGCGCCGAGGCCGGCGTACACCAGCATCAGCGCAAGGTCGGTGAGCGGGTCGCCCAACGTGGCCATCTCCCAGTCGAGGACCGCCGTCACCTCGTCGGAGTCATCGACGAGCAGGTTGTCCAGACGGTAGTCGCCATGCACGATCCCGACGGCCGACTCGAACGGCACGGAGTCCGCCAATCGTCGGTACAGCTCGTCAGCCATCGGCAGGTCCCGCGTGTACGACGCGTCGAGCTGCTTCTTCCACAAGACAACCTGACGACCGAGGAAGCCGTCCGGACGACCAAAGTCGGCGAGTCCGACAGAAGCCGGGTCGACGGCGTGCAACGTCGCCAGCGTGTCGACCAGATGCTCGGAGATCGCCCGAGTTCGTTCAGGCCCGAGCGGTTCGACCTCTGCGGCATGGCGGTAGGGCGTGCCGGCACAGCGCTCCATGACGTAAAAGTCGGCACCGAGCACGGAAGCGTCCGTGCACATCGCAAACGTCTTGGGGACTGGCACCTCGGTGCCCTGGAGGGCCGACATGACGCGAAACTCGCGGGCCATGTCGTGAGCGCTGGTCAGCACGTGCCCGAGCGGCGGTCGGCGGACGATCCACTCATGCACCCCGTCGGTCATGGCGTAGGTCAGGTTGGACCGTCCCCCGGCGATGAGCGAACCCCGAAGTCGTGGACCGGCGCCGGGGATCTCGGCCGCGAACCATGCGCCGAGCGCTTCGAGGTCGATGCCGGGAAGACTCTTCATCTCGGTCATCACGCCACCACGACCGAGAGCACGTCCGCCACGCACGCTGGCTTGTCGCCGCCCTCGCGCTCCAACGTCACGCGGGTGGAGACCTTGAAGCCCGCCGAGCTGGCTTCGACAGCCGTCAGCTCAACGCCAGCGCGCACACGGGAGTCCACCGGCACGGGAGACGTGAAGCGGAGCTTGTCCGAGCCGTAGTTGACGGTCATCGAGACCCCGTCGACCGTGTAGACCTGCCAGCAGAGCATCGACGTCAGGCTCAGAACAAGGAATCCGTGGGCAATCGTGCCACCGAAGGGGCCCTCGGCCGCCTGCACGGGGTCGACGTGGATCCACTGATGGTCGCCCGTGGCGGTAGCGAACGCGTCGATCTGCGCCTGATCGATCGTGTGCCAGTCAGAGTAGCCGAGGTGCGTGCCCACCGCGGTCTCGAGATCGGCGATGCCGTCGAAGACCCTCATGCCTTCGGCCCACCCGCGACGTATAGCACCTGACCGGACACGAAGCCTGCGTCCTCGCCTGTGAAGAACGACACGGCATGAGCGATGTCGGCGGGTCGTCCCCCACGACCGACCGGGATATCCTTGACCACGAACGCCGCGAACTCGTCGAACGTCATGCCCATGCGCTCCGCGGTGGCCACCGTCATCTCGGTCTCGATGAATCCCGGGGCGATGGCGTTGGCGGTCACGCCGTACTTGCCAAGCTCGATCGCGAGCGTCTTGGTGAAGCCCTGGATCCCGGCCTTGGCGGCGGCGTAGTTGGCCTGGCCGCGGTTGCCGAGCGCAGATGTGCTGGACAGGTTCACGATGCGGCCCCATCCCGCCTCGGTCATGTATTGCTGCACTGCGCGGGTCATCAGGAAGGCACCCCGCAGGTGGACGCCGATCACGGCGTCCCAGTCCGCGGTGGACATCTTGAACAGCAGGTTGTCGCGGATGATGCCTGCGTTGTTGACTAGCACGGTCGGCTCGCCTAGCCCGGCGACGACCTTGTCGACGGCGGCCTTGACCGCCTCCTCGTCGGCGACGTCGGCGCCGACCGCGATCGCTCGGCCGCCGGCGGCCTCGATCTCGGCCACGGCGGCCTGGCACGCAGCTTCGTCCAGGTCGAGGACGGCGACGGCAAGGCCGTCTGCGGCAAGGCGCTTGGCGACTCCTGCGCCGATGCCGCGTGCGGCTCCGGTCACGATGGCGGTGCGGGTCGTGGTGGTGGTCATGCGGTGACTCCTTGGGGATAGGGATTGGGGTCGCGCACCAGCTCGGCGAGAGCGGCGCGGGTCGACAGATGGTCCACGTGAAGCAGGGCCCGCAGGCCCGAGGCCCGAGCACCAAGGACGTTGGGCTCGGCGTCGTCGATGAACAGGACGCGATCGGCGGGAAGACCAAGTCGTTCGAGGGCCAGCTCGTAGATCGCGGGGTCAGGCTTGCGCAGGCCCACCTCGCCAGAGATCACAACCGGGTCCATCAGCGCGTCGATCCGCGCGCGGGGATAGGTGTTGCCCCAGCTGTTGGACAGCAGACCGACCGCGAGCCCTGCCTCTCGCAGCTCCTCGGCGAGCGTGAACATCACGGGATCGGGCCGCATCGTGGCGAACAGCCGGCCCAGCATGCCCTCGGGCACGACGGCGGCGCCGTCAACGCTCCGCAGCTCGGCGGCCAGCAACATCTCGAATTCAGCGATGCTCAACTCACCGGTCTCCAACCGGTGGACCGGCGTTCCGGTCTCTGCGTCGCGCGACATCCATGCGCGCAGTACCTGGGAGAACGTCTCCGGCACGATCGAGTCCGCAGCCAGCCAGCTGTCGATCGACAGCTTCACGGACGTGGTGAGCACGCCACCGTAGTCGAAGAGAATCGCATCAATGTGCCGCACCGACTGACTCACTCCCCCGCTGTGGTGAGGCTGAGCCCGCCGTCGACGACGACAGTCTGGCCCGTGAGCCACCCGGCATCGTCGGAGAGCAGGTGGGCGACGATGCCGCCGATGTCCTCCGGCACACCCAGGCGGTTCATCGGGTACCCCTCGGTGACCTCGTCCTCCCGACCCTCGAACAGCTTGGAGGCGAAGCGGGTCTTCACGACGCCCGGCGCGACACCGTTGACCCGGATGTCCGGACCCAGTTCGACGGCCATGAGCTCGGTGAGCGAGTTGAGCATCGCCTTGCTCGCGCCGTAGAAGCCGATGCCCGGCGCCGTGCGGATGGCCGACAGGGACGACACGTTAACGATCGCGCCGCCGTGCTCCTTCATCCAGGCCCGGTAGACCTGCTGGACCCACGCGACCGCGGCGATGCAATTGACCTCAACGATCTTGCGGGCGGCGGCCAGATCGAGGTCCACGATCGGCCCGTATACCGGGTTGATCCCGGTGTTGTTGACCAGGAAGTCGATGCTCCCGAATGTCTCGATGGTCTGCCGCACGACGTCGGCCTGGTGGTCGGGGTCGTCGGCTCGGCCGGCGACGCCCAGCGCACTCCCGGGCCCACCGAGCCCGAGGACCGCCTCATCCAAAGCCTCCTTCTTCCGCGCGGTGATGACCACACGCGCGCCCTCAGCGACCAGCCGTTCGGCGATGGCCAGGCCGATGCCCCGGCTCGCTCCGGTGACGATGGCTGTCTTTCCGTCAAAACGCTTGCTCATGTCCGTGCCTTTCAGTTCAGTCGCTCGATGACCATCGCCATGCCCATGCCGCCGGCCATGCACATCGACTCGACGCCGTACTGCTTGTCGTGCCATTGCAGCGAGTTGATGAGGGTGGAGGTCATGCGGGCACCCGTCATGCCGTACGGGTGGCCGACCGCGATGGCGCCGCCGTTGACGTTCAGCTTCTCCAGCGGGATGCCGAGCTGCTGGGCGGATCCGAGTGCCTGGACCGCGAATGCCTCGTTGATCTCGAACTGGTCGATGTCGGCCAGGGACATGCCGGCGTTGCGCAGCGCGGCCGGGATCGCCTCGACCGGGCCGAGGCCCATGATTTCCGGCGACAGGCCGGTCACCGCCGTGGAGACGATCCGCGCCAGGGGCGTGAGTCCCAGCTCCTTGGCCCTCGTGTCACTCATGACGATCACTGCCGCAGCGCCGTCGTTAAGAGGACACGCGTTGCCGGCCGTCACGGTGCCGTCGGGGCGGAACACCGGCTTGAGGCCACTAACCCCCTCGATCGTCGTCCCCGGCCGCGGACCGTCGTCGGCCGAGACCACGGTTCCGTCGGGCAACGTCGCCGGCGTGATCTCGCGCGCCCAGAAACCCTGCTCGATGCGCTCACAGGCCAGGTTCTGGCTGCGCACGGCGAACTCGTCCTGCTCCTGGCGCGACATGCCCAGGACCTGCGCGACGTTCTCGGCTGTCTGGCCCATCGCAATGTAGAGGTCCGGCAGGTTCCCGGCGGTGCGCGGATCGACCCACGTCTCGGCGCCATCGCCCGACCGCCGCCCGGTCAGCGCCTGCGCGCCGGCGAAGACCGGGTTCCGTGCCTCCGGCGCGTCGGCATAGCCGTGCGCATACCGGCTGACCGTCTCGACCCCGGTCGAGATGAACGCGTGCCCCTCGCCTGCCTTAATCGCGTGGAAGGCCATGCGGGTGGTCTGCAGGCTGCTGGAGCAGTAGCGGTTGACGGTGACTCCGGGCACGTGGTCCAGCCCGCTCAGCACCGCGACCGCACGGGCCAGGTTGTTGCCTGACTCCCCCGCCGGCTGGCCCACACCGAGCATGAGATCGACCACCTCGGCCACATCCAGCTCAGGCACCTTCGCCAAGGCTGCGAGAACCATCTGGACCGCGAGGTCGTCGGGACGGATGTCCTTCAGAGAGCCCTTGCCGGCCCGTCCGATCGGGGAACGGGCGGTGGAGACGATGACTGCTTCAGGCATGGAAAGCCTTCCTAATTAATGGGAAACGTACTGGATTTCCGCTGTCGTTCCGGACGCGGTGGTGGTGATGTCCTCAGACCGGGTCGGCTACGTGGATCATTCGCTTGCCGACGTTCGTCCCGTTGAGAACGCCTATCAGGCCCTCTGGGGCCTTCTCGAGCCCCTCGAGGATGTCCTCGGTCACCGTCAGAGAGCCGTCGTCGAGCCACCCTTGCAGTGCGTGGTAGGCCTCGTCGTTGCGATCGGCGAAGTCGGTATAGAGGAACCCGCTCATCGTGAGGCTCTTGCCGATCAGAATTCCCGGCACACCGCGCGCACCGCGCGCCGGGTTTGTCGTGTCGTACTGCGACACGACCCCACAGCAGACCACCCGGCCACCGTTGGCCATGACGCTGAGAGCGTTGTCCAACGTCGTGCCGCCGACGTTGTCGAAGAAAACGTCAATGCCATCGGGGCAGGCCTCTTTCAACGACTTGCGGAAGTCGTCGTCTCGATAGTTCACTGCCGCGTCGAACCCAAGCTCGGAGGTGAGCCACTCCTGCTTCTCCTTGCTGCCGCAGATGCCGATCACCCGGCAGCCGTGCAGCTTGGCGATCTGCCCCACGAGCGTGCCCGTGGCGCCGGCAGCCCCAGACACGACAACGGTGTCCCCCGGCTTGGCCTCACCGACGGCGAGGAGGCCGAAGTACGCCGTCAGGCCGGTGATGCCCAGGACGCTCAGGTAGTACGACAGCTTCCGCGTGGGGACGAAGGGGTGTAGGTCGTCCGCATCGACGACGGCATAGTCCTGCCACCCAAGGTGGCCGGTGACGAAGTCGCCGACCGCGAAGTCCTTGCTGCGGCTCTCGACCACCTGACCGATGGCGAACGCGGGCATCGTGTCGCCGACCTGGAGGGTGCTGCGATATGCGACGCCCTGGAACCAGGCACGCTGGGCGGCGTCGATGGAGATCCACAGCACGCGGCACCGGATGTGTCCGTCGGGCACCTCCGACAGATCCACGCTCTCCAACTCGAAATGCGAGGTCTCGAGGTGCTCACTGGGCATCGCTGCGACGCGCCACCTCTGGTTCGACACAATCACGAGATGACCACTCCGGGAATCGCCGGCAGGAACTTCCGCAATCCTTCGTACTCCATGACCTTGAGTGTGTCGAGGTACTCGACGACCTCGACGATCTTGCCCTCGCGGCCCCGCACGAGGAGCACGTAGTCGTTCTCATAGCCCTCGCCGGTCGCCCGCACGGTCAAACGCGCCCGGATGCGGGCAACGCTCCTGCCGCCCTCGGCTTCGAACTCCTCGTGGATGTCTACGTCTGTGCCAGCCGCCCGGTCGTACGCCCCGAAGGACATCTTGTTCAACGCGACCACAGCCTCCTTGCCCTCGTGGGTGCCGCCGATGCGACCGAGTGTCACGGGCAGCGTCCAAGTGATGTCGTCGGCGTACAGCTCCTGCATCGCGGCAACATTGCCCAACGCGTGCGCCAGGTCTCCTGCAAGTGTGCTCATGTGCGGGTGTTCTCCTTGTATACGTAGTTTCTGGATGACAGCCGACCCAGCACTCCTCGCACCGTGTGTGCGTGAGTCACTGGGCCAGCCCTTGGGTGTCGTCAGGTCCGCCCTGGCGGATCGTGTCTCAGACCAGTGCCGAGTCCGGGACCTTATGGGACAGGTGCTCGAAAAAGAACTCACGCGCGGCACTCGACGAGATCTCGAACGCTTCACCGGTGTACGCGTCGAAGTGACCGCCCGGGATCCACACGAGACGCTTGGGCTCCGCCGCGGTGTCGTACGCCTCCTCGGACCACTCGCCCGGGGTCACGACGTTATCGTCCTTGGCGATCACCATCAGCAGCGGCGTGGGAGCGACGAACTTGAGGAACTCGCCCGCCTCGTAGCCCAGCTCCGTCGAGCGCAGCGTCACCTCATTGCGCCACGCAGTCCCCTCGTAGGCCGAGAAGAACGCGTAGGCATCGGGCGTCGGCAGGACTGCCAGCTGCGTGGGGTCCGCGGTGACCACGGGGATCATCGCGGGCGCCTCACCACGCGCTCGCGCGAGGCGATCGGCTGCCTGCCCGTCCCACGCCGCCTGCCAGAACTCCTTGGGAACGTTCGCTTCGAAGGTGCGCCGTCCCGCGACAGCCGGCACCTGGCCGCACACGGCTTTCACACGCCGGTCGATCGCCGCGACCACGAACGCGTTGCCGCCCGAGTAGCTGGAACCCCACACCCCGATCCGCGAGGCGTCAACATCGGGCCGCCCCTGCGCGTAGGTGATCGCGTGCTGGTAGTCGTGGATCTGGTCCCACGGGTCGATCTCCAGCCGCGGCTTGCCTGGAGCAGCATCTGAGGCGCCGAGCCCCCGGTTGTCGTAGACCACGCAGGAAAGGCCGGCGGCGCTGAACGCCTCGGCGAAGGGCTCCAGACCCATCTCCTTGGTGCACGAGAAGCCGTGCGACATGACGATGCACGGCGCCTGGCCGGACACACCCTCTGCCTTGTAGAACCAGCCGCGCAGGGTAGTGCCCTCAGCGTCGAACTCGATGTCTTCGCGCATCGGAGTCTCCTTGTCAGTAAACGTTACGAATGGTGGGTAGGTGGAACGGGGTGCGTGCCGCGCCGCTGCACGCACCCCGCCTCAAGGTTTAGGTTGATGCGAGGGTGCCTTTCATGCAGGCGACATTCGCATGTCCTCGCTCGGGTTCCCGGCGACGTACGGCGAGCTCCGGTTTTCCTTGTACCAGCGCTGCTCTGCCTCTGAGTGAGGCACCGGCGGAACCATACCGTCGATTTGCCAGGTTTCGAACGGCGCGGCTTCGACGTGGAACTCCACCTCGTAGCCGCGGTCAGCCGTGTACGGCTTGAGAAAATCGTTGACGTTCTCGAAGTACCGCCGGAGGATCTCCTCGACAGTGATGCCCGCAAGGGCGGCGGCCC
This sequence comes from Arthrobacter sp. BE255, assembly GCF_031457335.1. NCBI lineage: Bacteria > Bacillati > Actinomycetota > Actinomycetes > Micrococcales > Micrococcaceae > Arthrobacter > Arthrobacter sp. BE255. The sequence continues at coordinate 69,737 of NZ_JAVDWK010000004.1, forward strand.
CCTCGTTCGTACGGGCAATGTGGACGACCTCGATCTGGATGAAGTTGCTGCGCGACTCACCGCCGACGTAGAAGTCGTCCGCCTTGATCTCGTGGAAGACCACCGAGGTGTAGAACCGCGGCAGCACGAAGCCGAGATTCTCCCGCGACCAGTCAGATGAGTAGATGTTGGTGATCTTGTCGGCCAGATCAGCCTTTTCTTCAGGGGTGTAGGCATTCTCCGGGGTGAACAGCTGCCACAACGGCATGATGTGCTCCTTCTTCTGGATGATGGGTGAGTGCGAAATGGCACACCGCCAGGACTTGCCCGAAACGCTCGGCTTCTTTGCCCGAAACGCTCGGCTCCTTGTGTGCGGCACGCGGTTCGTGCGGACCCTCAGTAATGGACTTGCCAGCAGCACGAGAAAGTGTGCTCCCGGTCACATCCACCATACGAGTAAGTGACGCCAGCTATATAGGTGGAACGTGCCGAACACCGGTACAGAACCGACACGCGTGGCCACCGCCGGACTCACCCGATTTCGTAGGCCGTGCACGGGAACCGGAACCCGGTCCCGCCACCATGTCGTCATAGAAGTCGGGCATGGTGGACGCCCGCCCACGGAAGCCGGGCTTCCGCTTCTCGAAGAAGGCCGCCACGCCTTCCTTGCTCTCGCCAGTCCTGGTCCAGAACATGGCGAGGAAGTCGATCCGATGAGAACCCTCGGGTGCGCCAGGCTGCTGTTGCGGCGCATCATCTGGCGCGTGCGGGCAACGGTACGGTGATGGCCTGGCCCTCGTCGGCGCTTGGTGTCGACCGGATGTCTGCTGTCATGCCGGTCAGGGGGTAATGAGAACCTTCAGGCTCTCGCGCGCGTCCATCGACTTGTAGCCCTCGGGTACCTTGTCGAGCCCGATGGTGAGATCAAAGACCTTTCCGGGCTCGACGGTGCCGTCGAGGATGCCGGGCAGGAGCTCGGCCATGTAGGCACGGCTCGGCGCCGGCCCACCGTTGAGGGTGATGTTGCCGCCGAACAGGCTGCCGAAGCCAATCGGGGCCTTGTTGTACTGGGGGACGCCCACACGACTGATCGTGCCACCGGGGCGCACCACTCCGTACGCTTGCTCGTAGGCCGGCATATGGCCTACCGCTTCCAGGACAACCTCACTGCCGTACCCGCCGGTCAGCTCGCGGACCTTCGCGACGCCCTCCTCGCCGCGCTCGGCGACGACGTCGGTGGCGCCGAACTCGCGGCCAAGGTCAGTGCGTGCGCTATGCCGGCCCATCAGCACGATCTGCTCGGCGCCGAGCTGTCTCGCTGACAGTACGGCGAGCAGCCCAACCGCGCCGTCGCCGATCACCGTGACGGTGCTGCCCGGCTTCACCCCGCCCATTTTCGCCGCGTGATACCCGGTGCCGTAAACGTCCGACAACGTCAGCAGCGACGGCATCAAAGCCGGGTCGGGCGCGACAGGCAGCTTGAACAAGGTTCCATCCGCGAGCGGGACCCGGATCGCCTCGGCCTGACCGCCCTCCTGGGCAAGCGAGTCCCAGAAGGTACCGTTCTCACAGGCCGTCTGCAGCCCCGCGCGGCAGAACTGACACGTGCCGCAGGAGAATGCGAACGGCGCGACGACCAGATCGCCCTTGCTCAGCGTCGAAACTTCCGACCCGGTGTCCTCGACGATGCCGATGAACTCGTGGCCCATATGTGCGGGACCCTGCTCGGCACGCATCGAGTGGTAAGTGTGCAGGTCGCTGCCGCAGATGCAGCTGGCAGTGATGCGGACGAGGGCATCGGTAGGAGCCTCAACCTTGGAGTCGCGGACGTCCTCGACGCGGACGTCGCCTGCTCCGTATATCAGGGTGGCGCGCATGGTGATTCCTTTCTGGGCGGCGGTTCGCCGCTGGTGTCGCGCGGTGGCGCGAACGGTTTTTGGGGGCGGGCTGGGCTCGGGTCGTAGGGGTGCTCTCGGCGCCGCCTGACTTGCACAGGTACGGCGTGAATTTCGGGGTCAGCTCGGCGTTTGTGCCGGGACAGACACACGCGGGTCGCAGAGCTGCATCGGCCAGTCCACCTTGCTCATGAGGGTTCAGGCGCGCACGAAGTCGACTCCGCCGGCGGTGAAATCGGCTTCCAGGCCCTCGATATGAAAGGCGGCAATGTTGTCTCGCTCACCGCTGACGAAGCGCACCTCGCCGCCGTCCAGAACGATCCGGTCACCGTCGGCTTCCGTGCCGAGGGCGGCTGCCCACGTGGCTGCAAGCTTCGTCGGCTCGAGGGCTGTCACGGTCGCTCCTGTCACCCTGCCCGGACCCGTCACCGCCGGGGCCTGCGCGATCCACTCCGGACCTGCCCAGCGCCACGATTCCGGCTCCTTCATGCAGTCGAGCGTGATGATCGCGCCGGGAACGTCGCGCGGGTGAATGTGGATGTCCGTGTCGCCCTCGACCTCGTAATCGAAGATGACCCGAAGGCCGAGCCGGTCGATGCGCGCACGGGCGGCGGCGAGGTCGTCGACTTGGAACATTGCCATGTACGCGCCGTCGCCACCGAGCCGGTCGAGGTGCCGACCGGCGGCCGTGTTCTCCTGGACCGGAGAGATAACCTCCACGAACGTGTCTCCGAGCGCCATGACGGCGTTGTGGATACCGAAGAATGGGCCGACCACGGGGTCGCGGAACGGATCGGCGAGCGGGAGCGCCTCGCGAAGCGTCTCGACGACCGCGTCGAGGTCCTGCGCCACGAGAGTGGCCTGACGGAGGCGGAGCATGCGTTTTGTTGTTGTTGTCATGTCGACAACGTTAGTGACCGCTCTCCCCCATGGGCTAGGCGAAATCTGCCCCACATCGGTACAGTGTCGCCAACACACTTGGCGTCGGCGAACTCTGCCGCTGCCATCGCACTGGCCCCAATTTGCCGTCTCGCCATGACTCGTCGACGTCGAGGCTGTCGAGGCCCGGTGCCAACCCGGCAATGGCACGATGTGTGCCGATACAGAAGCCGCAGGAGTCTGCGTGCGAGACGACCGCGGCGAACGCGGACACGAGGTCGAAGGACACGAGCATCGTGGCCCGGTCGCCTTCGTGCACGGTCGCCACGCCTCGGTCGGGGCGGGTGGACTGCGTCAGAATGTTCGTTCGTCCTCGGCTTGGATGTTGGTCTTCCCGTCCCCTTAAGGTGTGGTCTTCTGGGTCGGTTGCGCCCAACTCGCCAGGAGCTGCAGCGCGGCGGGCTCGGGGAGCCGGCCTCGGCAGTAGGGACGGTGATGGCCTGGCCCTCGTCGGCGCTTGGTGTCGACCGGATGTCTGCTGTCATGCCGGTCAGGGGGTAATGAGAACCTTCAGGCTCTCGCGCGCGTCCATCGACTTGTAGCCCTCGGGTACCTTGTCGAGCCCGATGGTGAGATCAAAGACCTTTCCGGGCTCGACGGTGCCGTCGAGGATGCCGGGCAGGAGCTCGGCCATGTAGGCACGGCTCGGCGCCGGCCCACCGTTGAGGGTGATGTTGCCGCCGAACAGGCTGCCGAAGCCAATCGGGGCCTTGTTGTACTGGGGGACGCCCACACGACTGATCGTGCCACCGGGGCGCACCACTCCGTACGCTTGCTCGTAGGCCGGCATATGGCCTACCGCTTCCAGGACAACCTCACTGCCGTACCCGCCGGTCAGCTCGCGGACCTTCGCGACGCCCTCCTCGCCGCGCTCGGCGACGACGTCGGTGGCGCCGAACTCGCGGCCAAGGTCAGTGCGTGCGCTATGCCGGCCCATCAGCACGATCTGCTCGGCGCCGAGCTGTCTCGCTGACAGTACGGCGAGCAGCCCAACCGCGCCGTCGCCGATCACCGTGACGGTGCTGCCCGGCTTCACCCCGCCCATTTTCGCCGCGTGATACCCGGTGCCGTAAACGTCCGACAACGTCAGCAGCGACGGCATCAAAGCCGGGTCGGGCGCGACAGGCAGCTTGAACAAGGTTCCATCCGCGAGCGGGACCCGGATCGCCTCGGCCTGACCGCCCTCCTGGGCAAGCGAGTCCCAGAAGGTACCGTTCTCACAGGCCGTCTGCAGCCCCGCGCGCGGTGCGCTCGACGACGTATTGAGCACCCCCGGAGCGGGAGGTCAAGATGCGCCCCAGATCTTCTTTAGTGGGCCAGCACAGGATGATCGAGCGTTTTCTCCGCTGGCCTTGTCGGCCTTATGGCGACGGCACAATCTGCCTGGACTCAGACTGCGTCCGCGGCTGCCTTAGCGGTCTCGCGATACTGCAGTGCGCTTCCAGCGGAAAACTGCAGGCTCCAGAGATTGCCGTGATGTGGGTACTTCGTGACCATGACGGTCACCAATTCCTCCACATCCTTGGCAACCTCGTAGGCAGCGGCGAAGTCGCGGATGTAGGAGCGCGTCTGGGCGATCATGGTCTCGACCGCGTGGTCATCGCCGTCAGGCCTACGGTGTCCGGCCACGATCATACGAGGATTCAGGCTTTCCACCAGATCCACCGTCTCCAGCCAGTCGGACCACTCCTCGGGCGTCGCGAGGCCCAGCATCGGGTGGATCTCGTTGTAGATGGAGTCGCCCGCCACCACGACGTCGATCTCGGGCACGTGCACGATCGAGGTGGGATGGATGTCGGCCTGCTTGACCTCGATAATGTTCACCGCTGATCCGTCCACGAACAAGGTGCGTTCGTCGATCGGTTCCGGAAGCGGCCCTAGTGTCACGCAGGCGTCACCGAACAACATCCTCCACTGCTCCTTGTGCAGCTCCATTCCTTCCTTGATGGCATCGACCACGTCGGGCAGCGCCACGCACCGTGCGCCCGGGAACCGCTCGAGGAGCGGCCCGAGCCCCGCATAGTGATCGGCGTGCGCGTGGGTGATGTATATCGTCGTCAACGACTTGCCCGTGCGCTCGATCAAGTCCCCAAGTTCTCGGACGTCCTCCTTCAGATACAGCGCATCGATCAGGATCGCCTCCGTCGGGCCGCTGATCAGCGTTGCGCTGGTCGGCGAGAACTTGCCGCTGATCATCTCCGGCCAATCTGCCGGGATGTCGGGCCACCGCCCGACGAACGACGTGGCGCGGATCGGCGGAACGGTTACGGGCGAGTGCTTTTCAACGTCCATGACGTACATACCTCCTGGGTTCGACCTGAGAGCCGCACGAGTAGGGACGTGCTGCCGGTCATCTCGAACCTACGGGGGTGCGATGTGCGTCACATAGGCCGAATGCGCCCGACACCGGTACAAAAATGACACGAATCGGACACATTCCCTCTGTGTCAGCCTGCTTGTGAACCAGTGGTTCTTGATGTGAGGGTGCGCCGGTGTCGGATCCAACTGGTACAACAGCGCACACTCTCACAGCGGTATCGTCTGGCACACCCCGGATCGGCCTTCGGCGGCACCTGGATCGACGTACAGACAGCCCGCCAGGCCACCCTCGACACCGCTTGGCGGACCAACCCCGCCCGATTCAACCGGCGCCCCACCACACCCCAATTGCCAATCGAAGTCTAGACCAACGACCCCGCCAAGCGGTTCCAAACAGGTTGACATCTTCCGATTGGACTCACGACGGCGTAAAAGTCCGACGACGGTCCTCCTCACGGTCCGGACCTAACCGCAAGACTGGTCACAGAAGATCACGCTTCATCAGCTTTGCGGTGGGCGTGCAGTCCTCGGACAGCTCGGTGGGATGCGTATATTGACACCGAGATCGAGTTCAGGATTAGCCGAATGCAGGCGCGGACGTCAACAGGTCTCCGCCCAAGCGCGCGAAGACAGCAGATCCGAATGGAGTCTTGACGGTGTGACGGAGATTACTGTAGACATGAGCTCGACGTCAGGCTCAGATTCATCTTCCGGCCCTTGATCTCGGGTCGCGGACTACACGTCGAAACGATCACATCTTCTGGGCTTGGCCCGGGAGTCCTGCCTCGTTGCGCGAGCCGGCGACGAGACATCTACTGGAGAGGCCCCACCATGTCCACACGAAGGCGCTGCACGGCGCTGATCAGTTTCGCTCTCGCAAGCAGCCTCATCCTCGCCGGATGCGGTGGCAGGTCGACCGGCTCGAGCGATGACAGCACGGTCGACATCCTGGTGCTCACTCCCCTGAGCGGACCAGCCGCCACCCTGGGCCAGACAGGCAAGGACGCATTCACGGCGGCGGCAAAGGTCGTCAACAAAGAGGGCGGCATCCTCGGTCGCCAAGTCAAGCTGACCTTCAAGGATGACCGTTTCGATCCGGTCACTGCGCAGCAGATCCTGAAGGAGTCACTCAGCTCCGACAACCCGCCAGACCTGGTCTTCCCCGGTCAGACCAGCCGGGTAGCAGTGCCCCTCATGCCGCTGCTCACGCAGGCGAAGATCCTGTCGATCGGTTCGTCGGCTTCTCCCTTGGCCAACGATCCGAAGAAGTTTCCGTTCGCGTTCAACCTGCTGCCCCCGGCCGACGAATACGAGAAGCCCATCATCAAGCGCCTCAGCGAGCAGGGCGTCAAAAAGGTGGGCGCGATCCTCTCGGCCGAGGAGAGCGGCGCCATCGCCGCCGACGCGCTGGCGCGTCAGGCCAAGGAGTACGGACTCGAGATCGCGTTCGAGAAGATCGACGCCGAGGCCGTGGACGCTACCCCGGAGCTTTCGCGGCTGAAGCGTGACAACCCCCAGGCCCTCATCACCGAGGGCCTCACGAGCCCGGCCACTTTGGGCGTCTTCCTGAAGAGCAAGAGCAAACTCGGCTGGGACATCGAGACGTACTTCGGCCAGACCAATGCCGCGAACAGCATCGAGAATGGCACCGAGGAGCAGATCCGCGGCAGCTTCGTGCAGTCGGCAGCGATCAGCGTCAAGGGTACGAAACTGCAGCAGACCGACAACTTCAAGACCTTCCAGAAGGCTGTCGACGCTGAGGGAGCGACGAAGAACTACCCACTTTTCGTGTCCGCGCTCAACTACACCTCGCTCCTGATGCTGCGGGCCGGCGCCGAGAAGGCCGGCTCCCTCGATGGGACCAAGGTGGCCAAGGCGATCGAGTCGTTCAAGACCGCCGAGGACATCCCCGGCTGGTTCCTCACGGAGAACCCCGGCTTCTCCGCTGATCGCCACCAGCCGGTCTGGAACCCGGAGGACTTCGCGGTGGCGAAGCTCGGCTACCCGGGCTACGACCCGGCCTCGGGCCTGTTCCTCCCCGAGGGCAGTTGACGCACTGGCCGGCGTCCGTATCCACAACATCTTCCATCGGAGTCAGCATGACCATTGTCTGGGCCGGGCTATCCCTGGGGGCGGTTTACGCTCTCGTGGCGCTGTGTCTTAACATCACCTACTCGAACACCGGAATCTTCAACTTCGCCCAGCCTCACTTCCTCATGGTCGGCGCGTTTGCCGGCTACGAGCTGCAGAACCGTTGGGGCGTCCCGCTACCTCTGGTCCTGCTCGGGTGCGCGATCATCGGCGGACTCGTTGGCTACGTCGAGGAACGCCTGGCGATTCGCACCCTGGGCGGAAGCCGCGGACACACCGTTCTCGTCACGATAATCGGCTTCGCCGTCGTGCTCGAGGGATTCATCATCGTCGCGTGGAGCACCGATCCTTATACCTTCAAGTTCATGGAATCAGCGCAGGCCCTGGACCTCCTGGGCGGACGCGTGCTTCCTATCGACCTCGTGCTCATCGCCCTGGCCTTCAGCCTCATGATCCTGCTCGTCATGATCCAGCGGACGAAGTGGGGCCTCGCCGGCTCCGCGGCAACCATGGACAGCGACGTGGCCCGCCTCCGCGGCATCAACGTGGAACGCGTGACCACCGGCGCCTTCATCGCCGCAGGAGCTCTCGCCGGCGCAATCGGGCCACTCGTGGGATCCAAGATCGGCATCGTCCACAGCATGGGCAACAACCTCGTCGTGTTGGCGTTCGCCGCACTCGCGGTTGGCGGCTTCGGCAGCTACGTGGGATGCATCCTCGGCGGTTTCATCACCGGGCTGCTGCAGCTGGCCACGACATATCTATTCGGTAACGACCTGCCGCTCATCATTCTATTGGCATTCCTGCTGGTCACGCTGCTGCTGCGGCCTACGGGAGTTCTCGGCGCGAGGAGTCTGCGAAGTGTCTGAATCAACCAGCCCGGTGGTCGTTTCACGACCCGCGCTCAAGCATGGGTGGGTCATTCCCCCGATCATCGCCCTTCTGTTCATCCTGCTCGGCCCCAGCATCTTCGGGGTGCATGACCAACAGCAGATCCTGCTCGTGGCGATCTACACATTGATCGTCCTGGGACTCAACCTGAGCTTTGGCTTCGGAGGCGAGCTCGCCTTCGGTCAAGTGGCGATCTTCGCGGTCGGCGCCTACACGACAGCCATCCTGCACTCGTACGGCCATACGGACCTGTTGCTGGCCGGCATGGTGGCGATCCTGGCCGCAGCCGTCGTCGGGTTCGTGTCCGGCATACCGGGAATGCGGCTGAGCCATCACACGCTCGCGCTCACGTCGTTCTTCCTGGTCCTCGTGCTGCCCGACGTCATCGCGATCTTCGACATGTACACCGGTGGACAGACCGGACTGTCGGGGATCATCTTCCCGACGGTGCTCGGCCAGACGCTCGACACCGACGGCTTCTTCATCTTCGTCATCGCGACGTGCTTCGTAGCGATCGTCTGCATCAGAAACTTGGTGCTGTCCCACCACGGCGAGGCGCTCAGCGTGCTTCGCGAGAGCCCGCTCCTGGCGGAGTCCCTCGGGCTCTCGGTCTATCGTCTGCGGATCTTCGCGTACGTCGTCGGCGGACTTCCAGCAGGCGTGGCCGGCGTCCTCTGGGCCTACCTGTCGGGCTTCGTCTACCCGGACACCTTCCTGCTGTCCACCTCCATCGCGATCCTTGCGGCGTCCGTAGTCGGCGGATCGCGGAGCATCTACGGGGCCGCCATCGGGTCGGCCCTGCTGATCTTCGGACCCCTCCAGGCGTCGGCGGCGCAGGAGTACTCCCTGCTCATTTACGGCGTCTTCCTTGTCGTGGTGGCAGTCGTCGCGAGGGCGGGACTCGCCGGCCTCGGCTGGACTGCCATGACCCGTGTCCTGCGCCGGCTCCCGGCCACGCTCACCCAGCCCGGGGAGACTCTCGACGAGGGCTACGACAGTGCCTCCAGCCCTGGTGAGCGACTGGTCGTCGAGGGGGTCACCAAGGCGTTCGGCGGTCTCCAGGCGCTGCAAGGGGTCAACCTCGCGGCAGAGCCGGGCCAGATCACCGCGATCCTCGGCGCCAACGGTGCCGGCAAGTCCACGCTGCTCAACGCCGTCTCCTGCTTCGTACGCGCCGACAGCGGGAGGATCCTCGTCGGGGGCGAAGAGATCCAGAGCCTGCGTCCGCACCGTGCCGCTCGCTTGGGCATTGGCCGGACGTTCCAGACCCCGCTCATCCCCGAGGAGCTGACGGCGCTCGAGGTCGTGAGGACCGGGCGTCTGCACATGCGTAGGGCAGGGCCCCTCGCGACGCTGCTCCGGCTGTCGAACTTTAGGAGGATCCGCCGCGACGACACACAGGCGGCCCTCGCCGCCCTCGCGTTCGCGGGCCTGCTGCACCACGCCGATCAAGAGGCGCGGTCGCTGCCACTCGGCACCCGCCGGCTGCTGGAGGTCGTGAGAGCGTTCGCCGGCCAGCCGAGCGTCGTGCTGCTCGACGAGCCGGCCGCAGGTCTCGACGACACCGGCCTGCGGGACCTGGCAGAGCTGCTGGTCCGTTTCCGCGATGCTGGCGCGACGGTCGTGCTGGTGGAGCACAACGTGCCCTTCGTCCTCGGCTTCGCCAATGCCGTCCATGTCATGGGTCTGGGCAAGGTCATCGCCTCAGGCACTCCCGACGAGATCCGCAACGATCCCGAAGTCATCGCATCGTACCTCGGCAACCGGACCGCCCCCGTCCCGGCCGCCGAGTCGGCCACCATCCCTCCAGCAGATGAGAGCGACCATGTCTGAAGCCCTGATGACTGTGACCGGCCTCCGAGCCGGCTATGGCGACATGATCGCCGTGTGGGACATCTCCCTGGAGGCGAGGCCCGGTCGGGTCACCGCCTTGGTGGGCCGCAACGGAGCAGGCAAGTCGACGTTCCTCAATGCCGTGGCCGGCCTGCTCCCGGTCCGGGCCGGCACGATCACGTTGTCCGGCTCCGACGTCACCCACATCCCCGCACACGAACGTGTGACACACGGGTTGGCACTCGTTCCCGAGGGCAAGCGCATCTTTCGCGCCATGACGGTCCGTGAGAATCTCATGCTCGGGCAGTTCAGCGGTCGGTCGAAGGGCACGGAGAGCCAGACCATCATGGCCGAGATGTTCGACCGGTTCCCTGCACTGGGCCAGCGGCCGGACGCCCAGGCAGGATCGCTCAGCGGCGGTCAGCAGCAGATGCTGACGATCGCCCAGGCGCTGTCGTCGCGACCGTCTGTGCTGTGCCTCGACGAGCCGTCGTCGGGTCTGGCGCCGATCGTCGTCGATGAGGTGTTCGCCATCGTGCGCGACCTGCGCGCCGAGGGCTATGCGATCGTGTTGGTGGAGCAGCAGGTCGAGGCGGTCCTCAACGGGATCGCGGACGATATCGTGATCATCGACCAGGGTCGCATGGTCCTGGCCGACGAGGCTGCCAACGTCACGCTGGAGCAGATCATCCAGGCGACGCTGCACGGCGCAGCGTGAGGGCCGGCCCGTCCTGGCATTCCGGCAACGGATCGTGAGTTCGAGCGCGACAGATAACAGAGCATCGACTCTCCACACGTTGATCCGTGGCAGGAGGTCGGTGCGTTGTCTGTTGTCTGTTACTGGCGCGCTTATTGGCCGTCGCGACGATGGCTCGATCAGCTCGGCCGTCGGCGGACCGTCCTCGGCCAGGTTCACCGGCTCGTCCGGGGCGCGCCGTCGCCTTCGGCGATGATCGCGATCGTCCATATCCCGAGCGCCTCCCAGAAGGTCAGCGCACCGAGCTTGCGACCGGATTCGGCCGCGTAAGTCTCGGCTATCTCCTGCCGCGACGCGGATCCCTCCAGTGTGGAGGCCTCGAACAGGCCGCTCGGCGGGTCGGACGGTTCCGGCCAGTACGCCACCGTTGAACCGAGGTCGGCCAGGGGGTCCTCCAAGGTCGAAAGCACCCAGTCGAGCGTCGTCCGCAGGCCGGCCGTGATCGGGTCGTGGATGACGTTGCGGATGTGTAGGTCCCTGTGGACCACGGCGAGCGAGGTCTCGCTGGGGGTGTTGTTCTGCAGGCGCGGTCAGCCTGTCCAGGGTCGGACGGTCCCGGGTGCGGCTGGCATCCCACTGGCGACTCCAGCGCTTCAGCTGCTGCTGGGCGTACGCGGCGAGTGGCTTGCCCGGGCGCTCAGTCCGACGCGGTCGAGGTGGACGGCGTGGAGCCGCGCCAGGACCCGGGCCAGCTCGAGACCGATCTGGTGCCGTTGCTCCTGGGTCAGGGCCTCAGCGGCCGTCATCCGGTCCACGACGAGCCCGTCGACGTACTAGGCGATCAGCGCGGGAGCGTGCAGATCGCAGGGTCCTCGGCTAGGGCAACCACTCCAGGTGTCGGCACCGGCGTCCCGGCCAGAGCGGAGAGGATCTTGTGCTCGCGTGAGACGCCGTGGGCGGACGCCAGCAGATTTCCCAAGGGGGGCCGGCGTGCGACCCAGCGGTTGCCTACCTCGTCTGTCAGCTCGTAGGTGAGGTTGGACTGGCCAAGGCCGATCCGCTTCGCCGTGAACGTTCCCTTCTTTTTCTGTTCTGATCTGCGTCGCGACGCCGCACCGTGGTGATCCACAGCGCGGCGTCGCGGCACTTCAGCAGTTCAGCGTGCGACGACGGAATCCCGCATCCGCTTGAGCTCGACCCGGGCGATGGTGCGCTTGTGGACCTCGTCGGGTCCGTCGGCGAGCCGGAGGGTGCGCTGGTGCGCGTAGAAGCTGGCCAGAGGGAAGTCCTCGGTCACGCCGCCGCCACCGTGGACTTGGATCGCGCGGTCGATGATCTTGAGTGCCATCTGAGGACCGGCGACCTTGATCGCGGCGATCTCGACGCGCGCCTTCCGGTTGCCGACGGTGTCCATCAGCCACGCCGTCTTCAGTGTAAGGAGGCGGACCATCTCGATCTCGATCCGCGCCTCCGCGATCCAGTCCTGGATGTTCGAGCGGTTGGCGACGGGTTCACCGAAGGTCACCCGGGTCTGCGCGCGCTGGATCATCAGGTCGAGGGCACGCTCGGCCATGCCGATCGAGCGCATGCAGTGGTGGATCCGACCGGGTCCGAGGCGAGCCTGACCGATCATGAACCCGTCACCCTCGCCGGCGAGCAGGGCCGTCGCGGGAACCCGGACGTCCTCGAACAGGATCTCGGCGTGTCCCTCACGGTCCATGTAGCCGAAGACCGGCAGGCCGCGGACGATCGTGACGCCCGGAGTGTCGATCGGGACCACCATCATCGACTGCTGCCGGTGCACCTCCGCGGCCGGGTCAGTCTTGCCCATGACGATCAGGACCTTACAGTTCGCGTGGAGGGCGTTCGAGGCGAACCACTTGCGACCGTTGAGGACGTATTCGCCCCCGTCCCGCACCATCGAGAGCTCGACGTTGGTGGCGTCCGAGCTGGCCACGTCAGGCTCAGTCATGCAGAAGGCCGAGTTGATTTCGCCGGCCAGGAGCGGCTTGAGCCACTTCTGCTTGTGCTCCTCGGTGCCGAAGAGCTGGAAGACCTCCATGTTGCCGGTGTCCGGCGCGTTGCAGTTGGTCGCCTCCGGGGCGAGCTTGGGGCTTCGTCCCATGATCTCGGCGAGGGGTGCGTAGTCGAGGTTGCTGAGGCCCGGGGATCCCCACGCCTCGTCCTCGTGCGGGTGGAAGAGATTCCACAGCCCGCGCTTGCGCGCTTCGGTCTTCAACTCCTCCAGGATCGGGGGGTGGAAGTAGGGGTTGCCCGACTCCGCCATCTGTGCGTCGTAGATCCCCTCCGCCGGGTAGACGTGCTCGTCCATGAAGGTGAGCAGCTTCTCCTGGTATTCGCGGCTACGCTCTGAAAACTCGAAGTCCATCTCAATTCCTCGTCTCATTGTTGGGCAAAATCGTGGTGTCGCGCGGCGCGGTCGCGCCGGCGGGTCCTTAGGTCGTGTCGGCAACCCGTTGGGCCGTCATCGTCCTGTTACCCCCGTGCCAGCCAACGGGGAAGCTTGGGGTCTGCTTCGCGACGAAGGCGCCCACTGCCGCGGCGTGTTCGTCGGTCAGGCCGGTGGCCTTGTGCAAGGGCACCTCGGCGTACATCGAGGAAGTGAGATCCTCCTGGGGTGCCCGCAGAAGGTTCTGCTTCATCGCTTCGAGGGCATGGGAGGGTCCGGCGGCCAGGCGTCCGGCGATCTCGCGGGTGCGCTGCTCGAGCTCGTCCTCTGGGGCGAGCCAGTTGATCAACCCAAGAGACAAGCACTCCTCGCCGCAGATCCTGGGGTAGAGGAACATGAGCTCCCGCGCCTTGGCGGGCCCTACCAGCCGGTCCAGCAACCACGCCGCGCCGAAGTCACCGGCCAGCCCGACCGCACCGAAGGCGGTCGCGAACACCGTCCGCGGCGATCCGATGCGCAAGTCAGCAGCGAGGGCAAGTCCGATGCCCGCGCCGGCGGCCGCTCCAGAGATGGACGCAAGCACAGGCTTTGGGCACCGGTGGATGCGGCCGACCGTCTCCTCCTGATCGCGGCGCTGCATATCGACGGCGGCCCGGTCGATCTCGGCGGCGCCGCCTCCTTCGCCACCCTTCGCGTGAAAGGCCTGGATGTCCCCTCCGGAGCAGAATGCGCCGCCCGCGCCAGTGAGGACGATCGCTCCCACCTCGCGCAACGACTCCATCTCGTTCAAGGCGGCCGAAAGTCCTTTGATCATCGCGCCCGAGAGTGCGTTGCGGCGATCGGGGCGATTGAGCGTGATGGTGCCGACGCCGTTGGTGACTTCGGTCAGAACCTCGTCGCCGACAAGGCGGCTGTCCTCAGCAACCACTGGGAACCACCTGCCGCAGCGTGTCGGCTACTCGGGCGAAGCAATGAGTCCGCGCTCTGCGCGAAGGGATGGCATATGAACTTGAACTCACCCTCATATTCATAGGCATACGATACCACACGGAGAACGCGCCACTGCTCGCTGCGGATGGGGCCGCTTCCCCGGTGCAAGGCGAAGCCACACCCTACGTGACAGTGCGGTTGATGGCGGGCGCACCACTCCGTCGAACCACATCCGAGGGTGGAGTGGTCGTGGTCGCCAAGGACGCGAAGACGCGCTCTGCCCGGGCTCCGGCCTTAGCCGGTCGTCATTTCTTGTCGGCGGCTTGAGGCATGGTGAGGTCGTGTTCGATGCGTAAAGCGTTACACCAAAGCCGGGTCGCGGTGTAGACGAGCTCCTCGAAGTCGCCTCCGTCGTTGAGTACGAATGTGGCGAACGCGAACCTGCTGATCATGCCGGAGAGTAGGCGCGAGGCCATCACAGGATCGACGTCGGGATCGGCTAGACCTCGCGCTTGAAGGTCCTTGATCGCGCGGGCATTTCGTTCGACGAAGACCCAGCCGCGGGCCCGCCGCAACTCCCGGACCTTGGGGTCGATACTCGCGACCTCCTCCAGCAGCTGCATGAGTTTCGCATTGCGACGGAAGCTCTCCAGGTAGGCACGATTGCTCGCCTCGATGATCGCGGCGGGATTATCGACCCCGTCAACGTGCTCCATCCCGGGGTGGAGCATCTCGTTCTTGGTCGCCTCCATGACTGCGGCGAAAATCTCACCCTTGTCCAGGAAGTAGGTGTAGAAGGTGCCGGTGGCGCACTTGGCCTCGGCCGTGATGTCGGTCAGCCGGGCATCGAGGTAACCGTCGCGCTCGAAGACGACCCGCGCAGCGTCGACTAACGCCTGGCGGGTGCGGATGCCTCGTTGCGAGAGCGGTGGCCTGCGAGCGGTATCTTTGGTCACGAACGTCCTTCTCCTTCACCGGCTGCCAGATTGCCTCGTCCACGTCCGGCAAGGCGAGAACTCCGGACCTGGAGAGTCTATCGTCTCACCAGGTCGGAGGTCCTGGCGCCGCCTCTGCGGCAACGCGGTGCTTTAGGCCTTGGCCGGTTCCCGTTGCAGTCGAACCTGCGCGCGAATTTCGTATTCAATTCCAGCGCACCCCGCCGCAATGGCCGCGGACGACAGGCGACGCCGGCGGATCAGGTGATGCGCAGCGCGTTAGCCCACAACCGGGTCAGGGAGGCGACCAACTCCTCCATGCCCCACGGGTCGCCCATCACGAAGGCGCCGTAGGCCATCCGGCTCACCATGACCGACAGCGCGGTCGCGGCAAGGAAGGCGTCCACCTCGGGGTCCGCAATCCCGCGCGCCTGCAGGTCCTTGATGCTCTGGGCGTTGCGCTCCGCGAAGGCGCGGCCGCGGGCACGACGGAGCGCCCTAACCCCCTCATCGACTGCGCTGACCTGGTCCAACAGCCGCATCAGCTTCGCATTTCGCCGGTATGCGGTCAGATACGCCCGATTGCTGGCTTCTATCACCGCTAGCGGAGCGTCGCTGGGAAACATCCGCCTCACCTGCGGGTGGACCATCTCCTCCTGAACGGACTCGAGGACAGCCGCGAAGACCTCCTCCTTGCTCGTGAAGTACGTGTAGAAGGATCCTGCCGCCACTTTGGCCTCAGCGGTGATGTCAGAAAGCCGTGCGTCGAGGTATCCGTCACGCTCGAAGACAGTGCGCGCAGCCGCCACGAGGGCTGCCCGCGTGCGAGCCCCGCGCGCGGTACGGGGTGATTCCTTTGCCGAACCGCCGTCGCGTCTCGGCGCTGATCCCAACGAGTCCATGACTGAACCTAACCTGAAACCGACGTCAATGTCTATTCCCGTTCGATGCGACCGCGGGGGCACGGGGCACTGGGCAGGAGCCAGGGAGAAGTTACTCGGGGCCCAACACCGCTTGGATATCGTCTTCTCTCGATGTCGATCGCGTTCCTGCTGCTACGTGGACGCCCCCGCGTTCGGCCGTCCGTTCATCGCGAACCCTGACCTGCCGCGCCGGGTTCGCGATCGGTGCCGCGCTCAAGGAGCCGGGCGGTGTCGCCGATGATTGCGCTGCACGCACTCGCGTCGCGTCGCTGGTGGTCGGATCGCGTCGCTTCCGTACCGATGTCCGGCAGGTTTGACCTATGTCGCGGCGCGCGGCGCCTCCTATGCTGGCGTGACCAGCGGCACTTCGTTCGGGCAGTGTTCGAGTGGGACCCTGCCAGTTCGGACCGACCGCACCGCTTGCCGCCCCTCCCCTACGAAGCCACCCGCACCTACTCTCAATTGGCGCTGGCCCGAGTCGACCGATGGGTGGAAATTCCCGGGGGAAAAGCTGCAGCACAAACAAAACAATGAATTGCGATACGAAAGGCGCCACCATGAGAGACCATGCAGATTGGAAGGATTTGGCCGGCAGGCAGGTCCACGTTCAGAAAGAAGGCCGAACTATCCGGACCGGGCATGTCAAGGACGTAACCGTTACTGCAGACGCTCTCTGGCTGGAACCCTACGGCGTCGAACCTCGAACCCTGTATGAAAAAGCGCAGGGCTATAACGCCCTACTTATCCGACCCGGCGAGGTGCGCAAGTCATGATCATGCAGGATGTGGAACCCATCGAAATCAAGGTCCGAGACAGGGCCTCCATGGACCGCTGCATCACTGCGGCGGTCGACCGGATGATCGAGAGTGCCAGGCGGCAGCGGACGAACGGCATCTTGGTGACCCGGTTCGGAGACGGACACTTCGTCGTCGGCCTCAGCGATGCAGTCCCCTTTGGCTACACGGATCAACTCGATTCGCGACGCCAAACCGCTTAACTGACTGCGGACACTGTTCCCGATCGTCCATCCGGTCGGGCCCAAAAGATCCCCGGGAGATGGTCCGGGGCTGACACGCCCGCCATGCCAACGGACAGTCCCCATGAGGTTTGTGGCGTACGCCACTTCTTGATATCTGCGCCAACCCGGAATGCGACATTGTCTCTTCGACCGTTCGAAGGAGGAATCGAATAGCTCTGACGCGCATATGCGACTGAGGGGCGCGATTTTCCTATAGGGACTCGTTGTTCATCCGTAGCGTTGCAACAGTGGCGCCTCGTTCGGAGCCGCGCCAACCACACTGGAGGTTACGATGAGCAGCAAAACCCCTTCCTCGAAGCTAAGCCGACCGGTCCGTTAGTCTCTAGAGGAGCGAATTATGCCTGATTCCGATGTTGACCGGTCCCTGACGATCGATGACTTTGCCGTTGTCCGTCGCGCTGACACCCGCTGGGCGGACAATGACATGTTTGGTCACCTGAACAACGCGGTCTACTACCAGCTCTTCGATTCGGCCATCAATGGGTGGGTTCTGGAAGCCACGGGAGTGACGACAGGAGCTCTTTCGGCCCGCGGGGTTGTGGCGGAGTCCGGCTGCAAGTTTTTCCGGGAAGTCGGGTTTCCCGATGCGATCGTCATTGGCATACGTATCGCACACCTGGGGCGGAGCAGCGTCATCTATGAACTAGGGCTGTTCAGCCCGGTCCGGGATGGAGACCCGGACCCCGCGGTGGCTGCGCTGGGGCGCTGGGTTCATGTATATGTTGACCCTGCGGCGGGCAGGCCGGTCTCCATTCCGGAACCAGTCAGGTCGTTGCTGGAGCTGACCGCGGCATTCACTAGAGCCTGATTTAGTCGCGTCTGGGGCCCGCTTTCCGTGCGAAAGCGGGCTCCGAATGCAGCAGCGTTAGATGCCATCGGTGTTGAATCGTTTCCAGCCCGACCACAAATCGTGCGAGCCGATCCTGGGCGGTGTGCATAGCTTCTGTCCTACTTCAAGCTCCTACCCAACTTGTGCAAGTGCAGGAGATCCCACGCACGCCGTCGGGCAAATTCAGCGCTTTCGCCTGAAAGCATTTCTCTTCTCAACACAACCAAAGCTTAGGCAAGACCCAAAGGGCGTCCTGGGCGGAAGGAACGAACGTGAAAATCCTTGGTGCGGTACTCGAAGTCAGCGGAGCAGCACGGCCATTCGCCGCATCGCAACCAATATCTATTGCTGAGCTGGAGCTGGACGCTCCCGGTAAAGGGGAGGTCCTGGTCAAAATTGAAGCAGCAGGTTTATGCCACTCGGATCTGTCAGTAGTGGACGGCAACAGGTTGCGCCCTCTCCCAATGTTGCTCGGTCACGAAGCTGCCGGACGAATTGAGCAGCTTGGTGAGGATGTCCACGATCTGCAGCTGGGGCAGCGTGTCGTGATGGTCTTCCTCCCGCGGTGCGATCACTGCGCCGGTTGCGGCACCGGCGGCCTAATGCCCTGTGAACGGGGCAGCCGGTCCAATACCGCGGGAACCCTGCTCGCAGGAGGCGTCCGGCTGCACCGCGGATCCGAGGAAATCAAGCATCATCTCGGTGTATCCGGCTTTGCAACACATGCCGTCGTTGACCGACATTCCGTTGTGGCGGTAGATGATGATGTGCCCCCGGACATCGCTGCCGTACTGGGTTGTGCAGTATTAACGGGCGGCGGGGCTGTTATCAACGCGGGCAGACCCCAACCCGGACAAACCGTCATCGTTGTCGGATTGGGCGGTGTCGGGATGGCCGCACTTATTACGGCTCTTGCCCAAGACGGCGTCAAAGTCATCGGCGTCGACGGACTACCGGAGAAACTGCAGATGGCCCGGGAGCTTGGAGCATCAGCGGCGTATTCTCCGCAAGACATCCTGGACCACAAAATCAGGGGATCTGTGGTCATCGAGGCGGCGGGCAATGCGCGAGCCTTTGAAACGGCCGTTGCCCTGACCGCACCAGGGGGACGCACCGTAACAGTCGGCCTGCCAGCACCTGATGCAACCTCAGCAATTTCCCCGCTCGCGCTCGTAGCAGAGGCCAGAACCATCATCGGAAGTTACCTGGGCTCCGCAGTTCCGTCACGGGACATACCGATCTTCGCCCAGCTATGGCGTGAAGGGAAACTACCCGTGGAAAAGCTCATATCTTCAAGGATCGGACTCAACGACATCAACGAAGGAATGGATCAGCTGGCAGACGGTAGGGCCATTCGCCAGATCATCATGTTCAATGGCGACTCGACAACATGAGCGTTATTGATCCGCGGACACAAGCCAGGAGAACAGTCCGTCGTCTTCCTGAGGGTTTCGCCTTCGCTGGAAGTGCGACAGCCTTCGTCAGCCTCTATGTTGCTGGGGGAGCGCCCACCCCGCTCTTGACGTACTACCAGCAGCAATGGAACTTCGCCGTGCCCCTGCTGACGCTCGCATTTGCCGTCTATTCCGGCGGGTTCCTTATTGCCCTCCTCACTGCCGGGTCCCTTTCGGACCACCTGGGCCGCCGCCCCGTCCTCCTCGGCGCCCTGTTCGTTCAGCTCGCATCGATGGTCATGTTCCTCACTGCCACTGATATCGGGGCAGTCATCGCCGCCCGTATTGTCCAGGGAGTGGCCACCGGAGCCGCCACCAGCGCCTTCAGTGCCGCTCTGGTGGAGCTCGCCCCACCCAGCAAGAAGAAGCTGGGGACCGTCCTTGGCAGTGTTGGCATTGGAGGCGGATTGGCCGTGGGGGCCTTGCTGGCAGGATTGGCCATTGAGTATGTGCCACGGCCGGATGTGCCCGTCTTTATCGCCCTGACCGCGATCACCGTGGTTGGCATAGTGGTCATTGCCCTTGCCCCCGAAAGCGGCCTGCGCAGGCAGGGCGCCCTTCGCTCCCTTCTCCCCCGGATCACAGTCCCGGCGGCAGCCCGCGGTGAGTTCCTCGGAGCAGCTCCCGCGGTCGCCGCCGGCTGGATGCTTGGAGCCCTGTCCCTGGGCCTGGCCCCGTCCATCGTGCGGCACGTGTTCCAGATCGACAGTGGCCTCCTCATCGGTTTCACGGTTTTTGTTGGACCGGCCGCCTCTGCGGTTACGGGCCTGGCACTCATGCGGGTTGGTTCCCGTCATGGAATGATCCTCGGCGTCATAGCATTGATCGTCGGGACTGCAGGGATTCTGTCCGGCGTACTGGCCGGCAGCCTGGTGCTCATGGTTGCAGGCCAAGTGGTGGGCGGGATTGGCTTCGGGGCAGCCTTCGCGGCGGCATTGCGCCTGCTCATGCCTCTCGCCGCAGCACAGGAAAGGGGCGGACTGATGGCAGCGGTGTACATCCTGGCTTACGGTGCCTTCAGCATCCCCGTCATCCTGGTGGGACTACTGACCCCTTCGGTAGGCCTGGTCCCGGCACTTATCGCCTACGGAATCGTCACCGTCCTCCTCGGCGCCATCAGCCTGTTCCGCCAGATAAGCACCCCACCATCCCTGCGTTCAGACGGGCCCTAGATGGGCCCCGGCACGACAACCGTGGCTGAAAATACTAATCAGAAAGATTTTGATCTACGGACGGGATCCAGACGTCGGGTGCAGACGACCGCGTGGGCAGATATGTCTAATCGAGATCTTCACTTATAGCGGATGTTGTCGGCTGCGAATACCTGCCGCGCAGATGTACAAGGCGGAGCACCCCTTGGTAAGGGACGCATAGCTGTAAGGTTCGGGCTTTGCAGCAGCCGGGACGACAAATCAGCCATACCGACTGCCCGGTTGGGGTACACCCCAACCTGACATTAGGCAGAAAGGCAAGGAGGTGTGGCTATTATCGCTATTTGGCGGCGTTCTGTGATCGCTTTTGGCGTAAGCCTCGACATGCCCACAAACGATCGTTTCCGGCGAGAAGCCGCGACGGCCGTACGGGACTCCACTGCAGCGCCCCACGAACCAGGGTGAGCAAACTCAGCGCCGCGTTCGCCGCCGCCGTTGACGGTGTCCATGTGGTCCGGCGTTGCGCGGAGTTCGCGCCATCGCTCAGACCCGCTAAAGAAGATCGACGCATGCCCGGGGAGAATCCTACAAACGCAGATGACTCGTCGCGGAAAGGGGTGCCCGGGGCGAAAGACGCCCCGGGCTGAGGCTCAGCGCGGGTGATGCTGTGTGACCAGCTTCCCGAGGCGTCGGAGACCGATCGCGTCTGCGATGGTTGGTGATACGGCGTTCACCGCCGACATCATCCGGAGCATTCCGCCGCCCATGACGTGCAACGGACGTCGGGTTCGGATGGTGGTGAGGATTTCGCGCGCAACCTGCTCGGGCTCGACGAGAGAGACCCCCGCCTTGCGCCACATGTCGAAGAATGCCGACTCCGACTCGGTGTTGGCGGGCGCCGGGCCGAAGAAGGAAAGAGACACATCGGTCCCGGCGAGCTCGCGGTTGGATGCTTGCACGTAGCCTGCCAGCGCGCCGCGGGTTGCTGCGTAGGCGCTCATCATCGGGAGCCCCACCCGGCCGTCCATGGCGCCGCCGAGGTGGACGATGACACTGCCGCCGGCTTGTTTGAGCATTCCCGGCAGGAAAGCCTGGGTCGCGAAAATCGGCCCCTTCACGTTGACCGAGAGCAGCGAATCGATATCTGCCGGCGTGTACTCGTCGATTGCCTTGCGCGGAGAGATGCCCGCGAGGTTCACCACCGCGTCGATCCGGCCGAGGTGATCGAAGGACTTGGCCGCGAGCTTCTCGAGGCTCGCCGGATCGGAGACGTCGGCGCGCACATAGATGGCCGAACCGTCCTTGCGACCCGTCAGTGCTGCGGCATCGTTCTCACTCCGCGCGGCAAGCACCAACCGGAAGCCCTCGTTTGCCAGAAGCCTGGCCAGCGCATGACCGAACCCTCCGGTCACACCAATCAGCACCGCAGTAGGCGCGCCGCTCGCTCCGCCACTTCTGTTCATTCCGGACATCTTTTGTTCCCTTCATGTGTATTAGATACCACACAAGTATCTAAATTGGTTAAAAAAACTAAATTGGTTAAATAAATAGGTGAGGCGTGCCTCGGTCGGATCAGGGGTTAGATGGGCCGAGCCCTGATCTTCGCGACCACGTCCGCCAGTGAGGTTCTCCGCAGTTCTCCTTCGAGGACTACCTGCGCTTCAGCCCGCACTTCACCCAGAACGTCCTTGATGTTGCGGCTCACGACACAGTCGCCCCTCGCGGGATAGGTGTGGATAGCAAACGGCTCCGGCGGCGTGACAGCAGAGTAGATGTCCAAGAGAGAGATGCTTTCGGGATCCCTCGCCAAGGCGTACCCGCCGGACTTTCCGACAGTCGAATCCACCAGGTTCGCCTTCGACAGCTTGACGAGGATTCTCTTGACGAAAACAGGGTTCGCGTTCACGCTGCCCGCGAGATGTTCAGACGTGAACGTTCCGTTGAAGTGCGCTATCGCCGCCAGCACATGCACGGCGATGGAGAACTGGGTATTCGCGCCGGGCATATTTCGATACTACAGCAGTATCTATTCTCGCGCAATCGAACATGCTCAACTCCGATCCCTCGCGCGGCACGGCGCCCACGCCCCGCGGGATCCGCCCCTGTCAGCTGAGGCGTGCTTCAACGAGGTCGAGCGGGTCACTGCTTCGCCATGCGCGGGCCAGGATGACGGCACCTTCTGCGGCGATCACGAGGAGCGTGGCGCGTTGCGCCGCCTCGGCCGGCTCGACTCCAACCTGTTCGAGCCGAGCGGCAAGCGCCTCGCCTGTGGCGGTGAAAGCAGCCTGGGCCCGGTCCAGGATCACGGGGTCGCGTCCACCAGTCGTGACCCCGGCCATCGCACAGCCCGCACGAAAGTCTGTTCCCTCGACCACCCTGCGCCAGATGTCGATATAGCCGGAGACCACCTCCTGCGGAGTCCGCGCAGGAATCTCGTTGATCCGGTCTTGCATCCACTGCAGGGAGTGGTCGAGGGCGAGTTCGACCAGTTCGACGCGGCCGCGGGGGAAGTGATGGTAGACGGAGCCGCGCGGCGCCCCGGTACGCGCAAGTACTTCGCGGGTCGACATGCCCTCAAGTCCTCGCTCGGCGATCAGGAACCACGCCGCCTTGATCATCGCCTCGCGCACGCTCTCTGCCATACGGACCATCCTTTCTCATCGGGCCGCGGCTCTCCAATCGCGCGTCTATGGTATGTTACATAGCATAGCGGGTCGCTTGGACCCTGACCAGCCGCACGAATCTGTTGCCCTACGAAAGACCAAGGAGCCCCACATGGCCACCCTCCTCCACCTCGACTCCTCCATCAACGACAACGACAACTCCGCGTCCCGCGCTCTCACCGCCCTCTTCCGTCAGGCGTGGGAGAGGGAGCACCCGGAGGGCAAGGTGATCTACCGCGATCTCGCCGCCGAGCCACTGCCCCACATCGACACCGCCGCGCACTACGCGTGGTTCACCTCCGAGGGCGAGCAGAGCCCCGAGCAGCAGGCCGCCTACGCTCTGCGCATCCAGCTCATCGAGGAACTGGAGGAGGCGGACGCCATCGTCATCGGCGCCCCGATGTACAACTACTCGGTGCCCTCCACAGTGAAGGCGTGGATTGACCACGTCTCCGCCGCGGCCCGCACGATCCTAGCCGAGCACCGCACCGCCGCGGGCAAGCCGATCACGGTCGTCACCAGCCGGGGCGGCTCCTACGCCCCCGGCACCCCGCAGGAGGGCAACGACTACGTCCAGAACTACCTGGAGGCCGTGCTCGGTGGCCTGCTCGGCATGAAGATCGACTTCATCACCCCCGAGCTGACGCTGGCCCCGGTCAACCCGGCGATGTCCGAGCTGATCCCCCTCTTCGAGCAGTCCCGCGGCAAATCCCGCGAGGAGGCTGAGGCCAAGGGCAAGGCCATCGCCGCCCAGGTCGCTGCCTGAGCCGGGCGTTTCGCGCAGAGCGGCTCTGCTCGTCAGAGCACAGCCACAGCGCGGCCTCGGCGACCTCCTCGGCGTGGCCGATCCGTCCGAGCGGCACGGCTGCCGCTGCACCGGCTTGAGCGGCCCCTCCCGCCTCAGCAAGCCGGTCGGTGAGGATCGGGCCTGGCGTGATTGCATTGACGCTGATGCCTGATGCCGCGTAGTCGAGAGCGGCGGCGCGGGTCAGGAATCCGACGCCGAACTTACTGGCCACGTAGCCCTCAGTCCGGCGACGCCCTGCTCGCCTGCGGTCGAGGACACGTTCACGATTGCTGCACCATCTGGGGCGATTGACCGCGATCGCGCTGTCGAACTGCTTCGCTGGTCCACTCGGCCAGCGAAGCAGGCGGTCGGCCTCCGCCCGCGGCATTGTTAACGGCGGCGTCGAGCGGATGTTTCCGCATCCGGCTGCACCGAAGCTGCTGCGTCTTGGCCCGCAGGTTCCGCCGCTTCTTGGATTGCCGTTGCTGCTACCTCAGCAGTTTCAGCCCCGGGAACGCCAAGCTCGATGGCATGAGCTGCCACAGGCGCTACAAGTGAAATGGCTAGTACCGAAGCAGCAGTAAACATGGATAGTGGCATGAGTTTCATGCGTTCCCCAATCACGACTCAGAGCGGAATGTCCGTTCACCTCTAAAGACACGCCGGGCATCGGATCGTGACGGGCGTCACTTCCCTCGCCAGGCGACTGAATGCCATGGAGGTTGATCGGGTTCGGAACCGCGGCAGCGGCAGCAACGACGGCATTCGCGTCAGACTGAACCGCTTAAGAAACAACACGCACGATCGCTGGTGGTCCTGGGTCAAGCCGTCCTGGTGGTCCTGGGTCAAGCCGTCCTGGTGGTCCTGAATGAGGTTGACATGATCAAAACTCCGACTCTGCTGGACGCCGTTTCTGGCACACCCGCTGTGGTTTTCGGCGATAAACGGCGACTTTTTCACGGGTGCTATTTGGCGCTTCGGGTGGCGCTGTACCGACAGTGCGGACTAGTTTCGGACACCCCGCTCCCGGAGGGTCTCCACATCTTCCCGAGATGGGCGGACAGGTTCCAGGCGCGCCTCTGCAGGGACACATCCCCTCATCAGGTACTACTCAGCCGGCTGGTTCTCTGTGACCTGGCCCGTTACCCATCGGACCAGCGGAATCAGAAGCTCACTCAGTTCCGACCCGCTATTCGTGAGGCTGTACTCCACGAAGGGCGGGACCACTTGTCTGACGTCGCGGCGGACCAGGCCGTCGGCTTCGAGGGTACGGAGGGTTTGCCCCAGCATTTTTCACTGATTCCGCCTACTGTGCGCGAAAGCTCGGTCCACCGGAGCGTGCCAGTGGACAGGGCCAAAATGACCAATGTTCCCCACTTGTTGGTGACATGGGTCAGCAAAGTCCTTGAGGGGCATTGCGCTGCAAAGACGTTGTCTCCAAAGCCTTCGATGATGCTCTCCGTGCCGGGAACGGCCAAGGCATTTGGCAATTGGTTGAGGGGCATAAAAACGAACTTACCAAAAAGTGCGTACAGATGTTTTGGAATGTACCGGAAATACCCGCGGTTATCAGAAGTGATCGAGCGGTTCGATCGCTTGAATAAGCCCCCATCAAAAAAGGAAGACGCACATGTCAATCGTCATCACCGGTGCTACCGGACAACTCGGAAAACTCGTTATCGACAGCCTGCTTGACCTCGGCATCGCTCCGGAGGAACTTGTAGCCGGAGGCCGGAACCAGGAAAAACTGACGGACCTGTATGAGCCCAAGGGAGTGCGGACTGCCCGGATCGATTTCAATGATGCAGATTCTCTGGGTTCAGTTTTCCAGACCGGCGACAGGGTCCTGCTGGTCTCCGGCACCGAGGTGGGAAAGCGCGTGGAACAGCACATAAACGTCATCGACGTAGCCCGCAAGGCCGGCGTCGACCAACTCGTCTACACCAGCGCACCCAAGGCAGACACCACAACCCTGGTCGTGGCCCCTGAACACAAGGCCACGGAAGAAGCACTCATCGCCTCCGGTGTTCCCTACACAATCCTCCGCAACGGCTGGTACACCGAGAACTATGCAGCTGCCCTGGAGCAGGCCCGCCACACCGGAAAGCTTGTGGCCAGTGC
The DNA here is from genome assembly GCF_031457335.1 of Arthrobacter sp. BE255. Classification (NCBI taxonomy): domain Bacteria; kingdom Bacillati; phylum Actinomycetota; class Actinomycetes; order Micrococcales; family Micrococcaceae; genus Arthrobacter; species Arthrobacter sp. BE255. The sequence goes on from NZ_JAVDWK010000004.1 coordinate 95,623, forward strand.
CGGCACCGGGAAAGTGGCCAGTGCCGCCTGCTCCGACTTCGCCGCCGCCGCGGCCACCGTCCTCACCACCGACGGCCACCACAACACGGTCTACGAATTGACCGGAGATGTCGCCTGGGACTTCGAAGAGCTTGCCCAAGCTATCGGCACAGTCCTGGGCCGTGAGGTCACTTACGAAGCCGTGGATCCCGCCCAGCACCTGGCGATCCTCACGGGTGCAGGGCTGGACGAACAAACGGCCGGCTTCCTCGTGGCACTCGACGGAAACATCCGCGACGGCGAATTGGCCTTCGTCACGGGCGACCTGTCCCGACTGACGGGTCGCGCAACTGTGCCGCTGGTCGACGCACTGTCGTCGCTGGCCTGACCTGCCCCAACCCTTGCGCGAACTGGCGGTTAATGCCCGCAGTCGTGAGGTTCGTTGGCACAATTGCCGGTTCGCGCGGGACCCGCCCTCCTCACGGATCCAGCCTTTCACCCGTATTTCCCCTCTGGCGGACGTAACGGGATTGGCCGTAGTCCTAGTGGTCTCCTGAAGGCAATGAAGAGAGCCCGTTCCGGCTCGCAGGGGGCTCTCTGCGGCTACGGCGCTGGCCCTTTCGTCTTCCGGCCGTTCAGTTCAATTAGCGCAGGTCACTCCCTATACTCCCCACCTGATCCTGGTGTCACGGAATTAGCAGGGAGACGGTTTACTAGTACCTGCGCCAAGCCAGGCCAGCCGGAACCCTCTCCCCCGCCGAGCCGCCCTCCTTGCCGTAGCTTACGGAATCACGGTTATCGGCGTTGGTTGAGGGAGCAGGAGGACGGGGAATTGCCCTTTGTCGGCGCCTCAGGTGCAACTTTGGTTCGACAGCTACCGGCACGTGGTGGATGTTTCGGCACCTTCTTACAAGTTAACCTTCATGCCCTCAGGCTTGTGACAAAACCAAGCCTGTTTTAGAACCACTGGTTTTGGTTGATTCGCGAGAGTTTTCTCGCTGGCCACGCTGGACAGGTGGTCTCTCAGATGGGAAGAGGCTTCCTTGAGTTCACCGGCGAGCAGCAGTTTGGCCAAGCCGACATGCTCCTCACACCGGACTAGGGCCCGTTCGGGGACCAGGGCCTGACGATATTCGATGAGCCGGCGGAGCCGGTTGATGCGAGCCAGGCTCTCGATAAAGAAGTCATTATTGCTGCACTGGACAAGCGTCTCGTGGAACCGGGTATTGAGATCAAAGAGCTCTGAGCCTGAGATGGCCCAGATCCTGCCATCGACCAGTTCCTGCTGCTCGAGCATTCGCTCGCCCACGGCTTCCCGGTCCAGGACGAACGTGTGCTCCAGGATGGACGCGGGCTCAACGACAAGGCGGAAATGTTGCCGTTGCTGCGCGCGTGCATCTTGGCCAGCTGGGTGGTGATCTGGTTGAAGCCCGGGAAAACGAATCCGTCGAACTGGATTTCACAGACCGGGGTGTAGCCGCGCAGTGCGAGGCCGATGGCGCTGCCGGTTATGCCGGATTCGGCCAGCGGGTGTCCACTACGCGGTCCGGGCCGAACTCGCCGATCAGCCCGCCCGTCACGCGGTGCACGCCGCCCAGGGCGCCGATGTCTTCACCCATCAGCAGCGACTTGGGGTTGTCAGTTAGTGCTGTGCGAAGGCCCTCGTTGATGGCCTTGGCGATAGTCATGGTGGTCATCAGTGGCCTGCCTCTTGGGATGCCTGCGCTGTTACTGCCTGCCGGGCGGGTTCTTCTTCAGTTGCAAAACCCGCTGAGTACTCCTCGAACCAGGCCAGTTCCTCTGCCACCAGCGGGTGGGCTTCCACATAAGTGTTGGCGAAGGCGGACCGGATATCCGGGGTTTCCAGGTCATGGGTGGTGCGCCGGACGTAGGCTGCGAGCTCGTCACCGTCAGCTTTCACCTTGGCGAAGAACGCCTCGTCGGCCAGGCCTTCGGCGCGCAGGTACTTCTCCAGGCGCATCAGCGGATCCTTGGCCCGCCAGGCGTCCTCCTCCGCCGACTCGCGGTACTTGGTGGGGTCGTCGGCCGTCGTGTGAGCGCCAACCCTGTAGGTGAAGGCCTCGATCAAGACGGGTCCCTTGCCCTGGCGTGCGTGCTCCAGTGCCCACTCGGTGACGGCGTGCACGGCAATGACGTCGTTGCCGTCCACTCGGATGCCGGGGAACCCGTACCCCTTGGCCCGGTTGGACAGCGGCACCCGCGTTTGCACGTTGGTAGGGACGGAGATGGCCCAGTGGTTGTTCTGGCAGAAGAATACAACCGGCGCGTTGTAGGAGGAGGCGAACACCATGGACTCGTGGACGTCACCCTCCGAGCTGGCGCCGTCGCCGAAGTAGGCGATCACCGCGGCGTCCGGGGCGGCAGCCCCGTTGTCCTGACCGTCGGAGCGGACTGCCGCGGCACTGGAGGCTGCAAGCTTCTGGTCCCGCTGAATGCCCATGGCGTAGCCCACCGCGTGGAGCGTCTGAGCCGCCAGGACCATGGTGTAGAGGTGGAAGTTGGTGTCCTTCGGGTTCCATCCACCGTTGGACACCCCGCGAAACAGGCGCAGGAGCTCAGCCAGATCCACGTTCCTCGTCAGCGCCACCCCGTGTTCACGGTAAGTGGGGAAGATGTAGTCCTGCGGCTGGCTGGCACGGCCCGAACCGATCTGGGCGGCTTCCTGCCCGGTCAAGGGCACCCACAGAACCAGCTGTCCCTGACGCTGCAGGGCGGTGGCCTCCACGTCGAACCGGCGGATGGCAGCCATATCCGCATAAAATCCGCGCAGGGCATCCGGCGTCAGCCTGCTGGCGTACTCGCTGAATACCGGATCGGAACCCAGCTTTCCGTCCGGCCCCAGCAGCTGCACCATCTGGGCCGGGGGCTCGCCCATAACGACTTCCGCATCAAATTGCCGCTGGTCGTCAATCGCTGTTCCGTCGAACTCGGTGGAAGGCAGATGTGTGCCCATACCGTCTCCTTGCTTGCCGCATCGGATGCAATGCAATGTCGCTGTGATATATGCCTTACAGGAAATACATTCCGGCGCGGCATATAGATGGAATACTGATGTTACGAATTCACGTGGCGGGAAACAGGCCGTCGAGCCACTCATTGCGCTCCGGTTTACCCGCGAGGGACTCGCTCACTCGCCGGGAAGATCGACGCATGCCCGGGGAGAATCCTACAAACGCAGATGACTCGTCGCGGAAAGGGGTGCCCGGGGCGAAAGACGCCCCGGGCTGAGGCTCAGCGCGGGTGATGCTGTGTGACCAGCTTCCCGAGGCGTCGGAGACCGATCGCGTCTGCGATGGTTGGTGATACGGCGTTCACCGCCGACATCATCCGGAGCATTCCGCCGCCCATGACGTGCAACGGACGTCGGGTTCGGATGGTGGTGAGGATTTCGCGCGCAACCTGCTCGGGCTCGACGAGAGAGACCCCCGCCTTGCGCCACATGTCGAAGAATGCCGACTCCGACTCGGTGTTGGCGGGCGCCGGGCCGAAGAAGGAAAGAGACACATCGGTCCCGGCGAGCTCGCGGTTGGATGCTTGCACGTAGCCTGCCAGCGCGCCGCGGGTTGCTGCGTAGGCGCTCATCATCGGGAGCCCCACCCGGCCGTCCATGGCGCCGCCGAGGTGGACGATGACACTGCCGCCGGCTTGTTTGAGCATTCCCGGCAGGAAAGCCTGGGTCGCGAAAATCGGCCCCTTCACGTTGACCGAGAGCAGCGAATCGATATCTGCCGGCGTGTACTCGTCGATTGCCTTGCGCGGAGAGATGCCCGCGAGGTTCACCACCGCGTCGATCCGGCCGAGGTGATCGAAGGACTTGGCCGCGAGCTTCTCGAGGCTCGCCGGATCGGAGACGTCGGCGCGCACATAGATGGCCGAACCGTCCTTGCGACCCGTCAGTGCTGCGGCATCGTTCTCACTCCGCGCGGCAAGCACCAACCGGAAGCCCTCGTTTGCCAGAAGCCTGGCCAGCGCATGACCGAACCCTCCGGTCACACCAATCAGCACCGCAGTAGGCGCGCCGCTCGCTCCGCCACTTCTGTTCATTCCGGACATCTTTTGTTCCCTTCATGTGTATTAGATACCACACAAGTATCTAAATTGGTTAAAAAAACTAAATTGGTTAAATAAATAGGTGAGGCGTGCCTCGGTCGGATCAGGGGTTAGATGGGCCGAGCCCTGATCTTCGCGACCACGTCCGCCAGTGAGGTTCTCCGCAGTTCTCCTTCGAGGACTACCTGCGCTTCAGCCCGCACTTCACCCAGAACGTCCTTGATGTTGCGGCTCACGACACAGTCGCCCCTCGCGGGATAGGTGTGGATAGCAAACGGCTCCGGCGGCGTGACAGCAGAGTAGATGTCCAAGAGAGAGATGCTTTCGGGATCCCTCGCCAAGGCGTACCCGCCGGACTTTCCGACAGTCGAATCCACCAGGTTCGCCTTCGACAGCTTGACGAGGATTCTCTTGACGAAAACAGGGTTCGCGTTCACGCTGCCCGCGAGATGTTCAGACGTGAACGTTCCGTTGAAGTGCGCTATCGCCGCCAGCACATGCACGGCGATGGAGAACTGGGTATTCGCGCCGGGCATATTTCGATACTACAGCAGTATCTATTCTCGCGCAATCGAACATGCTCAACTCCGATCCCTCGCGCGGCACGGCGCCCACGCCCCGCGGGATCCGCCCCTGTCAGCTGAGGCGTGCTTCAACGAGGTCGAGCGGGTCACTGCTTCGCCATGCGCGGGCCAGGATGACGGCACCTTCTGCGGCGATCACGAGGAGCGTGGCGCGTTGCGCCGCCTCGGCCGGCTCGACTCCAACCTGTTCGAGCCGAGCGGCAAGCGCCTCGCCTGTGGCGGTGAAAGCAGCCTGGGCCCGGTCCAGGATCACGGGGTCGCGTCCACCAGTCGTGACCCCGGCCATCGCACAGCCCGCACGAAAGTCTGTTCCCTCGACCACCCTGCGCCAGATGTCGATATAGCCGGAGACCACCTCCTGCGGAGTCCGCGCAGGAATCTCGTTGATCCGGTCTTGCATCCACTGCAGGGAGTGGTCGAGGGCGAGTTCGACCAGTTCGACGCGGCCGCGGGGGAAGTGATGGTAGACGGAGCCGCGCGGCGCCCCGGTACGCGCAAGTACTTCGCGGGTCGACATGCCCTCAAGTCCTCGCTCGGCGATCAGGAACCACGCCGCCTTGATCATCGCCTCGCGCACGCTCTCTGCCATACGGACCATCCTTTCTCATCGGGCCGCGGCTCTCCAATCGCGCGTCTATGGTATGTTACATAGCATAGCGGGTCGCATTGGACCCTGACCAGCACTTCCGGAGGTATTTACCATGGACTCGAACGATCTCACCGTCGATGTCTACGTTGCGCCGATGCGCCCCTTCGCGGGCTCGCCAGCGCGAGGGCCGGGCGACGACCCGATGTGGTCGCCCATGAGCAGTACCCTGATCGCCGGTGCCGAGGAAGCCATCCTCGTCGACACGCTCGTCACCCGTGACCAAGTCGACTCGCTCGCTGACTGGGTACGGGGCTTCAAAAAGCGCATCACCGGTGTCTACATCACCCACGGTCACCAGGACCACTGGATCGGCCTCGCCCGCCTCCAGGAACACTTTCCCGAGGCTCGCGGCATCGCCACCGCCGAGGTGGTCGAACGTGCTCGGTTCGAGGCCAGCGACCCTAGCGTGTCGGCGTACTGGAAGGCGAGCTTCCCGGGCGAGCTGCCGCAGACCGCGGTACTGCCGGAGCCCCTGAGCGGCACCCAGTTCGAGCTGGAAGGTCAGATCCTGCGAGCCGTCTCATTGAGTCAGGGGGATACCGAGTTCTCCACAGTGCTTCATGTGCCGTCAGCTGCGGCTGTGATCGGGGGCGACGTCGTCTACAACGGCGTGCACATGATGACCGCGGAAACTGACGAGCAGAGCCGAGAAGCGTGGATCTCCAGCCTAAATGCCGTCGCCGCCCTGAACCCGAAGGTCGTCGTCGCGGGACACAAGAGCGTTGGCGCACCAGACCTGCCCGAGAGCATCGGCGCGAGCCAACAGTATCTACGCGACTTCAGCCGCATCGTCAACGAGGGTGGCGGCGCCGAGGACATCGTCAACGCGATGCTCGAGCTCCACGGCGACCGCGACAACCCCCGCACCCTATGGCACTCAGCCCGTACCGCCGTCGCCAAGCGAGGCTGAGCCGCCATCGCTGACGACGAACAGTCACCGGGAACGCGAACCACGCGTTTTTCTGCGGCCATGAGGAGGCGCACACCGCGCCCTCCCAGACCGTGACCACAAAAAGAAGGCAGGCATACACATGAATGACGTATCACCACGCAGGCTCGTTGCCGTCGCTGGCGCGACAGGTCGGGTCGGCAGCGTAATTGTCGAGGGACTTTCCGCTGGAGGAGCCACCGTACGTTCATTGAGTCGAACGCCGTCAGGTTTGGACACCGCAAACCCTCAGATCACAAACGTCCACATCGACTACGCGAACCCCAGCTCCATTGCATCCGCTGTCGAGGGGGCGAGCGTGCTGGTCATCTCCTTGGGCAGCTCCGACGACCAAGCCCACCAGGAGATAGCGCTGATCGACGCAGCCGTGCACGCCGGAGTCGAGCATGTGGTGAAGGTGAGCTCGTGGAGCTGGCCTTCCCGCATTCACCCACTGGACTGGCACCAGGAGGTAGAGGATCACCTCAGCAAGGTCGACATCGGCTACAGCCTGCTGCGACCCATGACCTTCACCGCCGTTATCGGCGCGCAGGCCGAACTCATCAAGAACAACCTGTGGGGCGGGGCGGCGGGGACTCGGCACGCAAACCTCATCGATGTCCGCGACGTTGCGGATGTGGCGACGCGCCTCATTCTGAGCGGCGAAGCGAGCGGCTCAAACCGTAGGGCCTATCACCTCACCGGGCCTGACGGGCTCGGCGTGGATGCCATCGCGGAGCACATCTCGCGAGCGATTGGGCGCACCGTGAAGTACACGCACCGAACCCCCGACGAACAGCGGGCTGCACTGCTGTCCCTCGGAATGTCCGAATGGACCGTTGAGCTCATTATCGGAATCGACGTCGAGTCTTTCGCGTCGGGCGCCAGCACCGAAAAGACCTCGACTGTTGAAACCGTGCTCGGGCGGCCGCCCCGCTCCATTCCCGACTGGATCACGGAAAACGCCGAACTCTTCCGGTAGCCAACACAGTCTCCAAGGCGCCGCTACGTAGCAATCAGTGCGCCGTTCAGGGCGGCCCCTTGGAGGCTGATGGGTTGTTCCCACAAGTCGAACGCGTCTATTGAATTCGTGCTGGGTGTGTTGGCGACATGTGTCGACGCGCTTGGAGACCTCCGCGCCTCGGGTTCCAACGAGCTGAGCGCCGAATAGCCGACCGTCTCTCATGTCTCCGGCAGTGCGGATGCTGATCGGCGTCGCTCCGGGTAATAACGCTTGTGATCATCCGCGATCGCGGTGCCGCTGTGCCGGGCGGATCCCGCGGGGCGAAGGTCTCCCGCGTTATGGACGATGCACAAGAGCGCACATCCCGAGCCCTCAGGACCCATCTCACTGTCAACATCTAGCACTCACACCTCCAGGGGCTACCCAGCACTGCTCAAAGGGACGTCCGAAACCGTCTCGGTTCGAAACTCCGAATCTGCTGGACGCCGTTTCTGGCACACCCGCTGGGGTTTTCGGCGATAAACGGTGACTTTTTCACGGCGCTATTTGGCGCTTCGGGTGGCGCTGTACCGACAGTGCGGACTAGCCCATACCAACCTTCAGTTCACTGAAAGGACCACCTTGCAGGTTAAGCTCTGCACACGATCGCCCTCGTCGTTCGAACTCATCAGGCGCCCTCTAGGACCGGGCCGCTGTCCAAAATGCTTGCTGAAAGGATTTAGTAGATCAATGAGAATACGGATGATTGAAAATGTCAACAAAAAGCTTGATGCATGGAACTGAAGTATGCGCTCCAGCACCTCCGTTCCGAGGGCGCGAGGACGCAAGGCGACAACATGAGAGCTCTCACCATCCAAGCTTTTGGTGAGAACCTCCGGCAGGGACGCTCTTCGTCGGCACATATCTAACAACGATTCCCCTGTGCACAACCATGGGGATCGCCCAATAAGAGGTACGTTGTCGGCCCTCGCACGCTCCAACCCTTAGTTCAAAATCCTGAGTTCGAAGGATCGGGAACGTCTAGCTAAATGCTTTTAGCACAGCTAAGGTGGGTTTACTCAGTTAGTGCGCCGTCCATGGGTAAGTGCGGACCGCACCTGGAAGCCTGCCTGTCTATGACGAGAGAGTGATGATCTTGAACGAAATGAGTTCCCTACAAGAAGCCAGTGAAAGGTCGGCACCTATGGGTTTTGTGGCCCCTGGTTTTGAGCAAGTTGGCGAAGCCTTCGGCGACGCTCTGGCCGGGTCGCACGGCCATGGATCGGCGTTGCATATCCGCCGGGGCGGCACTTGTGTGGTGGATCTGTGGGGTGGTCTCGCCCGCCGGGACGGGAGCCTGTGGCAGGCTGACACGACCTCGGTGGTTTTTTCCTGCACAAAGGCGCTGCTCGCAGTTCTGGTAGGTGAGCTTGTCAGGGAAGGCCGGCTTGACCTCGATGCGCCGGTGCGTGAGGTTTGGCCGGAGTTCGCCCAAAATGGCAAATCCGAGGTTCCAGTCCGGTGGCTGCTGTCCCATAAGGCAGGGCTGCCGGCCGTCCGGGAGGACCTGCAGATGAGTGCAGTGCTCGACTGGGACGTGATGGTCGATGTTCTTGCCCGTCAGGAGCCCCTCATGACCCCTGGTGAAGGGCATGTTTACCACGCCCTGACGTACGGCTGGCTGGTGGGCGAGGTTATTCGACGGGTTGCAGGAGTCTCTGTGGGAGAGTTTTTTGCCTCCCGCATCGCCGAGCCCTTGAAGGTCCGTGCTTGGATAGGGGCGCCGAAGCATGAACTCCCTGGTATCGCTGACCTCTTTAATGTGCCAGGGGCCATGCTCCCTTCGCTTCAGGACCCCGAGGTAGAGCGCTGGATGACCAGGGCCATGACGATGGGGCATGCCTTTCCTGCCGAGCTGGCCACACCGGATGATGGCTTCAATCGTGATGATGTGAGGATGGCTCAGGTCCCGGGGGCAGGGGGTGTGGCTAGTGCGCGGGCCATGGCGACCATTTGGAGTGCCACGGTTTCCGATGGGGAAGGGGTACGCCTGCTGGATGCTGATGTGATTGCCGAGATGACAAAAGAGCAGTCTGCGGGGACGCCCTTGTGGCCTTTCCCGGGCCCGCATCCGCGATGGGGGACGGGTTTCATGTTGAACTCTGAGAGGCGTCCCTTCCTGTCCGAGTCTTCCTTCGGGCACGACGGTGCCGGCGGACAGGTTACGTTCGCCGATCCTGTGCACGAGATCGGGTTTGCGTACCTGACCAACGACCTGCAGTCTGCCGACGATGAACGGGGCATCAAGCTGGTTCGGGCACTTCAGCAGAGCCTTAGAATCGGGGTCTGATTTCTCGTCTGCCGCGGCTGCATCCGCCCGGCCGTGCCGGGCGGATGCTCTCGTTAGGCGGCGGGCGGCGCAACCGAGTTTCTTAAGATGAGCGGCATCTCCATCAGGTGCTCAAGCCCGTCGGGTTTACCGAGTATCAGTTCGATGGCTTTTTCGCCCATGCGCTCGTGCGGTAGCCCTACGGTGGTCAGTCCCGGGCGTAGGTATGAGGCCAGTTCGTCATTGTCGAAAGAGACGACGGAAATGTCTGCCGGGACTGAGAGCCCATGGTCGGATATGGCCTGGTAGGCGCCGAAGGCCAGCCTGTCGTTCAGGCACAACAGAGCTGTGATGTCTTTGCGCTGCTCGAGCAGCGCAAAGACTGTCCGGTATCCGGCTTCCGGTTCCCACTCCCAAATCGACGCCTCGACGGTAAACCGTGCCTTTCTGACCGCCATTGCCTCACGGATCCCGCGGATTCGCCGGGCGATTGTTTCCGACCGGAATGTCCCCTGTTCCACGTCTTCATTGTGGCCAATCAAGGCGATGCCACGGTGGTGACCGGCGTCGAGAAGAACGTCGGCCGCCTTCCGTCCGCCCGCCTGCTCGTCCGGGAGGATGTGGGTGGAATGTGAAAGGCTGGTCGCATTTAGCAGGACGACGGGTTTTGCGGACGGAAAATCTGGGATGTAGAGCTCTCTGGACCGGGCCGAGGCAAAGATAATACCGTCGACCTCACGGTCCAGCGCGGCATCAATTGCCTGTATCTCCCGGGCAGGGAGGCCGCCAGTTTCCAGGACCATGACCACGTGCTGGACCCGCTGGGCCGCTTCCAGCACGCCCCGGATGAGTCCGTTGGCGAACCGAGTGGTGGCCACCAGATCCGAAATCAGGGCCAAACTCGAAGTCTTAGCGGTCCGCAGGCTCCGGGCCGCCATATTGGGCCGGTAACCGAGCTTGGCGGCGGCAGTCAATGCTTTTTCGTGTGCTTCGGCCGAGAGCCTGGCGTCCGTGCGCCCGTTGAGAATCTGTGAGACTGCAGTCGGCGACAGGCCGGCAAGCCGCGCGACGTCAGCTAGGGTCACACGTTTTGTATCTGCCACTGGACGACCCTTCCCACGCCTTCGCGGGGCAGAACGGGCGCCACCGCGTAAAACATTTTAGCAGTTCCGCCTTCCTCCCAGCTTAGGATGGGCCCGGGTGTTGCTAAATGCATTTAGCGGAGTCATACTGGTGTGGCGGCCGACACACCCATTAATGCCGTAATCAGACCCCGGTCAGAGGCGACCGGAAGAAACAGGAGAATGAGATGTTTGGATCCTTTTTCGGCCCGCGGAATCGCGGCCAGCGATGGGACAGAGTGGCGAGCCTGAAGGCAACGGCAGGCATTGCTCTGATGAGCGTGACAGCGTCGGCATTTATGGCCGGCTGTGGCGCCCCTGGCGCAGATAACACCGCCCCGACCAGTGCGCGCAGTATCAGCACGGAGGTCGGCAGCGACCCCGTCACACTCAAAATCACGGCGGGCGACGAAGCACCCGGGGTCAAGGAATTGGGTGCGCTGTTCAGCAAGAAGTACCCCATCGTCACCGTCGAGGTGACTCAGTCTGATTTCCAGACACTGACCACCAGCTTTCTGCGCATAGCTGGAGCCGATGACGCGCCGGACCTGCTTCGGACAGGCAACCTATCGTCACTGGTTAAGAACAAGCTCATCACCAACCTGGACCCTTATGCGGAGGCCTACGGTTGGGACAAGTGGCCTTCATCGCAGTTCGACACTGTACGTGTCAGCGAGGACGGATCCGCGCGGGGTAACGGACCAATCTATGGAACGGGTCCCGGATTTGGGTTCACTGGTGTCTTCTATAACAAGGAGATCGCCGCTCGGATCGGCATGACAACGCCGCCGGCCACACTGGAAGACTTCGAGGCAGCTATGGCCAAAGCCAAGGCGGAAGGCATCCAGCCCATGATCGTCGCCGGAAAGGACCCGATCACCGCTTTCCCATTGCAGGGCCTGGCCATCGATTACGCAGGCAAGACCGCCGACTTCCAGAACTGGGCGCTGAACAAACAGGGAGCCTCCATTGACACTGACGCAATGGTCAAGGCCGCGGCCACGCTGCAGAAGTGGGGCAAGGAGGGGTACCTTCCAGCCGATGTGAACGCCCTAGATATGACGACTGCAAGCGGCCAATTCACCTCCGGCGCTGGCCTTTTCATGGCACAAGGAACGTGGGCGGCACCGCCGATTGATAAAGCCGGCGCGGGTAAATTCGGGTTCTTTGCCTTCCCTGCCTCCAAGGACGGCGGCGTGGTGTCGGCGGCAGCAGCACCCAGCCTGTTTGTGATTCCGACCAAGGCCAAAAACGCAGATGTCGCCGCAGCCTTCCTGAACTTCGTTCACACCGACGCTGAGGCGCGGCAGGTAACCTACGACGTCATCGGCAACGTGCCAGCCGGTCCCGCTGACGGGTCGACGGTGAAGACTAAGGACGGCACGACGATGTCCGACGCCCTGAACGAGTTCAAGAAGGTAAGCGAAGGCGGGGGGCTGACCGAGTTCCTGGCCAACGCCACACCCGGTTTCGCCAATTCGACCTTGACACCTCAGATCCAGCTTCTCCTCGCAGGCAAGGCCACTCCCGAAGGGGTCGCGGCCAAGTTCCAGTCCGATTACCTGGCCCAGCTCAACAGAAAATAGTCATGAAAACGATCACCACTACCTCTGCGGCGCCGGCCCAGGACCCGGCGCCGCAGGCGTTGGCTACTCGTCGTCCGCGCAAGTTCACCGTCCGCCGGGCCGTGCGTGTCCTTTGGATACTGCCGGCACTGGCCCTTTATGGCACATTCGTGCTCTACCCCCTGACGCAAGGAATCCGTTTTTCGTTCTATGACTGGGACGGGGTCGGGGTGGCCACACCTGCTGGCTTCGAGAATTACACGAGAATTTTTACCCAGCCGGAATTCCTGTCGGCCATCGGCCACGCCTTCATCCTGATCATCTTTTTCAGCATCGTCCCGGTTTTCCTTGGTTTGCTGGTGGCAGCGATCATGCGTGAACTGAAACCCGGCCCGTTCAGCACCACTGCCCGTGTCGTGCTCTTCCTGCCTCAGGTCATGCCGTTGGCCGGCGCCGGTATTGCCTGGACCTGGATGTACTCAGAAAACGGGGTCGTCAACCAGATCCTGCGCGGTGTTGGTCTGGGCGCCCTTGCCAAGCCATGGCTCGGTGACTTTGCCTCGGCCCTTTCCGCCGTCGGGTTTATTGGTTCCTGGGTTGCGCTTGGACTGTGCACGATGCTGCTGTTGGCTGGCATTGGCAAAATCGATCATTCGTTCTATGAAGCAGCACAGATTGATGGCGCGGGCCCCGTTCGCCAATTCTTCGCGATCACGCTGCCCAGCCTCCGACGGGAACTTGTCGTTTGTGTCACTGTTACGGTCATTGCTGCGCTTGCGAGTTTCGACGTCATTTTTGTGACCACAAATGGCGGCCCCGGCTTCGAAACAATGGTGCCCAGCGTCTTCGTCTACCGTCTAGCCTTCGTTGACAACCAGGTTGGACAAGCGTCAGCGTTGGCAATTTTCCTCGCGATCCTAATCCTTGCCGTCATCCTGCCCCTGCAGCGGCTCTCTAAGGAAGACTAGAAATGCTGAACACAAAAAGCTCAACCCGGCTGCCAGGGAACCTGATCCTTCTGCTCATGATGGTCGTGACGATACTGCCGCTCCTGAGCATGCTTTTCACCGCCCTTCAACCGCAGGGATCACTCCCTGCGGGACTCTCGTTCCCCCGTGAAGCGCATTGGGAAAACTTTGCCACGGCCTTCGAAACATCCAATTTCCTAGCGCTGGCGCAGTCGTCGACCTTCATCGTCATCGCCACCGTGCCCGCCGCGGTGCTCATCGCAACTCTCGCCGGCTACGGTCTGGCCCACCTACAGATCCCTGGAGAAAGATTTTTCACGGTACTTTTCCTCCTTGGCCTCACCTTACCGATGGAAGCCATCATCACGCCGCTGTTTTATCAGCTAAAAGGCATGGGACTCGTGGGCAGCCAGTGGTCCATAATCCTGCCGCAGATGGCACTTCTGATGCCCTTCGGGGTCTTCTGGATGAGAGCGAACTTCCTTAACGCCTCCAAAGAGCTTTCCGAATCAGCACAACTGGATGGCGCCAATGTATGGCAGGTTTTCCGCCGCATTCATCTTCCTTTGGCCATTCCCGCGTGGGCATCGCTCAGTGTTCTCTACTTCATCTGGACATGGAATCAGTTCCTGCTGGCGATAGTCATGGTCAACGACCCCACGAAGCGGACCATGGCCGGTGCGCTTGGAGCTTTCAAAGCCGAGCGCAGCACGGACTTCGTTCTTCTATGCGCCGGTTCTCTGCTGATCATGCTTCCCTCGCTGCTGATCTTCCTGATCTTCCAACGGCACTTCATCAAGGCCCTGATGCAAGGCGCCGTCAAATAAGCGGCCTCTATACCGACCAGATCATCCGCCAGGATGGGAGCCTTTGCCGGTCGAATCAGTCTGACTTTCGCTTCAGGCCGTGCCTGTACCCACCCAATCATCCTGACGAGGAACAATGCCGCTGGATCCTTTCCTTGAACCATCGTCCGCCCGAGCCTGGCACAAAGAAGCGCTCGACACTCTGCACCGTTTCAACGCATAAAGAAATGACCCCGTGAAACGACGGAAGCCTCTGCTGTCCTGGAGTTCAGATCAAAGGCAACCCACAGCAACTATGAATGACGTCGCTGACATCGCCGGCGTATCTGGGGCGACGGTATCGCGAGTTCTGAGCGGGAAAGTGCCAGTCAACCCATCAACGAGAGCACGGGTTGAGCAAGCCATCAGGCAGATTGGCTATAGGCACAATCGGGTGGCAGGATCACTCGCCGGCGGGCGGACAATGACCATCGGCCTCGCAGTCCCTGTTCAAAACCTCCCGATCTTCGCCTCTTTCACCAGCGCTGTTATTCAGGCCGCCACGCGCCGCGGGTACGCCGTGCTGATCGGGGAATCAAGCGAAGACCATGGACAACATGGCAAGACCCTCACCCTGTTCCTGGAACGCAGAGTCGACGGGATAGTCGTCGCGGGCCGGCATACGTGCCTGCCGACCGAAATCCGGCAGGGCCACACGCCAGCCATCTACATCGACTCAAACGGCCAGCTCGAACACGAAAGAGCAGCAACCCGACTTGGCGCAGAAACGGTCGATCGTCTCCTGAACCGTCTCATGGGAGAGCATTGTTCCCCCAAACCGATTGGCAGTTAGGCCTAAGGCACGTCGACCCGCCCGTTGCGGTCGGTGGACTTTGATTTTGTTGAATCTGTGCACGTGATCGGCCCTCACATTCGACGGGCCTAATTCTGAAGTTGTCTGGGGTGGCAGCACGACCTTGGTCAGACAGACAACGCCCCGCTGCTCACCTTTCAATAGCTCAATAGCGACATCATTCTGATGTCAACGAACGATGTCCTTATGGGCAGCGACGAAAAAAGAAGGGCCATCATGCTCAATCCTGAAGACCGCTGGATCTGGGACTTCTGGCACGCCCACGACGGCGACCTGCACCACCTGTTTTACCTTCAAGCCCCAAAGTCGCTTGGCGACCCCGAACTACGGCACCGTAACGCGACCGTCGGGCACGCAACGTCCTCGGATTTGTCGAACTGGACAGAACACGGAACGATCCTTACGCCAGGAGGGGCCGGAACAATCGATGCAACCGCCACGTGGACAGGGTCTGTCGTCCGTGACCACAACGGGTTGTGGCGAATGTTTTACACCGGCTCAACTTTCCTCAGCGCCGACAACAACAGCAACATCGAAGCGATCGCGTCCGCGGTGTCCGTCGACCTCTACGAGTGGACGAAGGACACTACCTTCGGTCTTCACGCTGACCCAACATGGTACGAAACACTGGGCAGCTCTGACTGGCCCGAAGAGGCATGGCGGGACCCGTGGGTGTACCAGGACAGCGACGGCCTATGGCACATGCTGATCACAGCCCGGGCCAACGCCGGCGAGCTCATGGACCGTGGAGTGGTGGGGCACGCTACTTCCCCGGACTTGGGCATCTGGACCGTGCAACCTCCCATCACAAAACCCGGCGCTGGCTTGGCTCAGCTGGAAGTGCTGCAGACGGTCACCATCGATGGGGACGAATTCATCGTGTTCTCCACCCAGGTCTCAACGCTGACACAGCAGCGCCAGGACATTGGGGAGGAAACCGGTACTTGGATCGCACCCGCGCGTAATGACATCTGCTTGGAGGAGGCAGTTAACCTCACCGGCCCCAGCCTCTACAGCGGCCGGGTCATAGTCCACGACGGGAAGCCGGTGCTCCTGGCATTCCGTGCAGAGAACAGCAATGGCGATTTCCTGGGAGGCATAACTGATCCACTCGAGATCACACTCCTGAATCACAAGCCGGCACTTCTAACAGCCGAGGCACGCTCGTGAAACCACAAGACCCTCCGTGCCTGAGGCACTCTCTTTCCCAAGCACACCGGTAGCCCCAAACAGAGCAACTCCCCAAGTTTCCTTTCGGAGACATCAACTTCAACGAAAGCGTAAAGATGCCCCTTGATGCCTTCTTCAAAGACCGTCTCCGGCCTCTGGAGGGAATAACCGGAAAAATCATGGATTACCCCGAACTCCACAAAGAGTTCATGGCGGTAGCCGGTCCGTGGGAGGTTCCCGACAATGTGTCCATCTCCGAACGGGTTCTTCCGACCGAAGGGACCGGGGTGCGCGTTCGGATCTATGACGGACACTCCCCCACCGCCTCCCGACCAGGCATCGTGTGGATGCATGGTGGCGGCTTCGAGCACGGATCCATCGAGTGGCCGGAGGCGCACGTCGTCTCGGCAGAACTGGCGGCCCGCACCGGTGCCCTCGTGGTGTCCGTGGACTACCGACTTGCCCAGGACGGGATGGTATTCCCGGCTCCCCTGGACGATGTAACTTCCGCCTGGCAATGGCTTGTAGCAGAACGTCAACAGCTGGGAATCACCGGTCCGCTGTTCATTGGTGGTGGCAGCGCCGGCGCAAACCTCGCCGCCGCCGCAAGCATGCGCGAACGCGATCTGGGAAGAACCATCCCAGACGGGATGCTCCTCGCCTACGGCGCATTTCACTTCCCCATTCCAACAGCGGCGGGACCCGCCGCAGACATGAGCGAGGTCCCACCATTCCTGGGCGAACTCGCTGGTCGGGGTATCGAAATCTACCGTAACTACCTCGGATCCATCAACGCTGTACCTGCTTATGCCGCACCGGGGCTAGCTAGGGGATCTCCAAGGAATGCCACCGGCGGCGCTGATAGGAGCCGAATATGACGCGCTGCACCTGTCCAGCGTCATCTTCGCAGAGCAGCTCACGGACGCTGGAGTTGCCTCGACCACGCATATTGCCAAGGGCATGATCCATGGGCACCTGAACTGGGGAATCGGCGCAGATTTTGCAGAAGGCGAACGCAGAATACAGTTCTTCGCCGATTTCATCACCGGTGCCATCAAGCCCGCTCAACCCGCACCCATCCAGAAAGGTAGCAGGCGTCAGATGAACCGGCCGCTCCCACGAAACACCCCGTCCCAGAAGAACGTTGACGCACAGGGAATCACATCTTTCATCGAGGCTCTGGAAACGACACCGAATGTCGAACCGCACAGCATCATGCTTCTACGCTGCGGCAGCGTCATCGCTGAGGGATGGTGGGCCCCCTACAGTCAAGACGGGGTCCAACTGTTGTATTCGCTCAGCAAAACCTTCACGTCCACAGCCATCGGGTTCGCCGTGGAAGAAGGCCTTCTCAATCTGGACGACACCGTACTCAGTCATTTCCCTGAACTGGACAACGAAATAACCGATCCCCGAATGCGCGCCTTGCAGGTGGGTCACGTACTTACGATGGCGAGCGGCCATCGGGAGGACACTTGGGAGCGGGCCCAGCAAACCGATCCGACAAACGCGCTCCGCGGCTTCCTGCTCACACCACAGGACAGCGATCCCGGAACCATCTTCGCCTACAACCAGCCTTGTACGCTTGCCTTGGCCGCCATCCTTCAGGAAATCAGTGGTCAATCACTCGTCGAGTTCCTACGGCCCCGTTTATTCGATCCGCTTGGAATCGGTGAAGTAGCTTGGCTCAGTGACGATTCTGGCCGTCAACTTGGTTTCAGTGGGATGTTTGCACAGACTGACGCTATCGCACGTCTGGGCCAGTTTTACCTCCAAAGAGGAAGGTGGGACGGGCGCCAACTGCTGTCAGCCTCGTGGATCGATCAAGCAACGTCCAAGCAGGTCAGCACTGAAACCCTCGATCATCCTGACTGGCAGCAGGGCTATGGATTCCAGCTCTGGATGTCCCGGCACGGGTACCGCGGCGACGGCGTGTACGGACAGTTCTGCGTTGTGCTCCCCGAACACGACGCCGTGCTTGCTTTCACCGGCCAGAGCCTGGACATGGACAAGGTTCTGGCCCTTGCCTGGGAGCACCTGGTCCCGGCTTTCGACCGCACCACCTCCTCATCGGCACAACCAAAAGCGGACCTCGCGCTCGTGGAACGCCTCGTCACCTTGGCTCTGCCCCCTAGAACACATGCAGAGCACCTCCCGTCACCTCGCGCCCAGGTTTTCGAAGCAGCGCCAGGAAACGATCAGCCTCACCTCGTAAGGATCGAACTCCGGCCCGACGAGAACGCTCGTCAGTGGGAACTCACCCTCATTGAGGGAACCGAACGCATCATCATCACACCCGGCCTCGGAACCTGGAAGACCACACCGACCACCGCAGCAAGTGCCGGGCCCGCACTGGGGGAAGACGGGACCACCACCGACTCCAAAATCGCTGTTGATGTCATCTTCCTTGAAACTCCGCACCGCCTCCACCTCGTACTGGACCCTATCAATTCCACCTTCTCCGCAAAATGGGCAACGACGCCGCTCCACCAGCTGCCGCTTCACGAGATGTGCAGCCCGAAACGGCTCCCCTAACCCCACGCTCCTGCCCAATGAAGGAGGCAGATATGCCCACCAGTTCAGCTCTCAGCAGGTGCCATCCCCGAAGGCCCACGGCACTTATCGATCTTCCGGATCCTGCCACCAAGGCCGTCAGCATCGAGAACCATGCCGGTTCTGGGGAGCACCATCTCACTGCGCTGCCCGGCCTGTCCTAGGCCGGATCATTCTTGGCGTCTTGACGCGCAGACACTCCTCGTGCCGGATGAACGCGGACGCATAGTTCCCAAGGAATCATCTTGGCTTTTCAGTCTTCGAAAGGCATCAATGCTCCAGCCCTTAGCCCAAACCAACTCCGAATTTAGACTAGACGTCCTTGTCGATGACCCACAGGATCTGGGTCCGCTCTTAGATCAGGCGGTACAGCGACTGATTCCAGCAGCACTAGAACGCCGGCAGGGCATTCTCGTTACCCAAGTCTTCCCTGACAAATACACCGTGGAAGTCCACCAAGACGTCCTGTGCGGGGTGGTCCAGGAAAGACGAATCGACCCAAGCGCAGACAAGCCTCAGTTGTAGACCACGGGCATGACCTGAAAAGGCACTTGCAGCCTTCATGCAGCCCGCTATCACGACTGGAGGCAACCGCGATGAGAAGTACGAGGGGCCGGGCGATGTCCGATCGTTACCAACCACCTCTGTCCCCGACGCGACCCACGATGCGCCACGTGGCGGCACTCGCGGGTGTCGGAATCAAGACCGTTTCCCGCGTGATCAACGACGAGGCCGGGGTGTCTGAGGCCACTCGGCAAAAGGTGCTCGATGCCATCGCGCAGCTCAACTACCAGCTGGACGTCACGGCCGGCAGCCTCCGGCGGGCGGGCAGAAGGAACCTCTCGGTTGGCCTCCTGCTGCCCAGCGTCTCCGACCCATTCAGCGGTGAGATACACCGGGCCATGGAGGATGCTCTTGGCGCCCGGGGAATAGCCGTTTTCGCCGCCAGCCTCGACGACGAACCTAAACGGGAGCAGGCCATCATCGCAGCTTTCCTGGGCAGGCGGGTCGACGGCCTGGTCCTGACACCGATCGCTAAAAACCAGGCCTATATGATTCCGGAGCACTCCAGAAACCTGCCAATGGTCTTTATTGACCGGGAGCCGGTAGGGGTTGAGGCTGATGCTGTGGTCACTGACAACGCAGTGGGCGCGGGCAGAGCGGCGGCACATCTGCTGATGCACGGACACACCAAGTTGGCCTACCTGGGCGACCGCACAGACATCCAAACCGCGCGAGAGCGCCGGCGGGGCTTTCTCGAGGAGGTCGGTGGGGCAGGAATTCCAACCTCCGCACTGCCTGTCATCGACGATCTTCATGATGAGGAAGCAGCGAGGCGGGCAGCCCTGGAACTGTTGAGCTCCGAGGATCCTCCGACGGCAATCTTCTCCAGCCAGAACCTCGTCACCTTCGGAACGATGCGCGCGCTGAAGGAGCTCGGCGCACACAAGCGTGTGGCACTTGTCGGTTTTGACGACTTTACGCTTGCCGACATGGTGGACCCCGGGGTTACGGTCATCGCTCAACACCCGGAGCGGATTGGCGTCAAGTCAGCCGAACGGCTCCTGGCCAGAATCGACGGCGACGATCAACCTCCGCGGACCTACATTGTCCCCTCCGAGCTCAACCAAAGAGGCTCCGGCGAAATCCGCCCGGCGCTGCCGGCACCGTCCTCGTGATCACTCTGGGCTGGTCCCGAACACGGAATTGGGTCACCTTGGAAATCGATGGCCACAACGCCGGAAGAAGCGCCTCAGCCGTTGCCCTGGAAAGGCCGGCAGGTCGCGGGACGATACAGCTTTGTGCTGCAGCGCTGCTTATCCCACGTCGAGTTCTTGTTCTCCCCCGAACTGGTCATCGGCGGCGGCATCTCGCAGCGGTCACACGACTTCCTGCCCAGCCTAAAGCTCTGCACGCCCATCGTGCCTGCAGTCCTTTGCAACGAAGCAGGCATCATCGGTGCTGCAGGCGAAGCTGCATCCAATCATCTAGAAATCCCAACGCCCACATGAGTGCACAACGGCGCATATCGGTCATCAACGAATAACGGCCCTGCGCTCCTCCAGGGTGAATTCAAGTACACCCCAACCTGACGTCAGGATGCCTGTCTCGGGATTGTCAGGTTAGGGTCTCATTCACATTCATTGACGCGGTCGGGCCACGAGCCACATCCCTGATACTCCAACCTGACACTTTGGTCGGCCGATCGGGGAAAACGCCCCGAGTCCACAGCCGACGCCGAAACGCATCTCAAGACCGCCGGAACCCAATGATGCCTCAGCGCATGGACTTCGCCGGGAAGCTTTTCCTTGGACTCAAACTCCCACGGCATACTTCGAGTCCAGCAACGCGACTACAGCGCTCTCCCATCGCGCGGGATCCACATTCCACTCCTGAGAATGCCCCACGGAGTCGAAAGGAACGAGACGGAGTAGGTCGGGGCGCAGACCGGCGATGAGCTGTGACACTTGAAATGGTGTTGATGGATCGCCATCTCCATGCAGCACGAGCGTGGGGTTCTTGATCGCTTCGGCCCGCTTCAGCCAATCCATGTGCGCGAAGTTGATGGGATCCTGCAACCCAGTAACGAAGCCCATAATCGGTGATTGCAGCATACGCAGGCCAAGCGACGCAATTGAACGCGGTAGTCCGCTGGCACTGGCGTTTTCGGTCAGCGTCCTAACCCAGTCAAATACAGGCGCGTCTAAGACCATCCCCGAAATTCGCTTCGAGTGGGCGGATTGGTCGGCAACACGCAAGGCGATGGAGCCCCCAAGTGACCATCCGAACAGCACAATCTTCTGAGACCCGTTGTCGACGGCATACTGAACGGCGGCCTCAACGTCCCGCCATTCTGACTGCCCGAGATTATACCGACCATCGGTTGACGGTGGTGCTTCCCCATCATTCCGGAACGAGACAACCAACGATGTGTAGCCGCAGCGCACAGCCACCGGCACTCCGCGAAGGGCGCCGGACCGCTTTCCGCCCATTCCGTGAATATGAATTGCCCAGGCATTCGGCTCTGCCGATGCCTCCGCCGCTTCGAACTTCCAGGCCGGCGCTACGCCGCCCTCCACGGGTATCTCGACATCACTGTACGGCAATCCCAGCTGGTCCGGTTTGGAAAAAACATAGGCACTCCAGATCCCTGCCGTCGCACCCCGAAGATCCCCCGCGTCGACGCGCTCAACAACTCGCGTCACTGTACCGGCGTCAGGATCTCTGGCTACCACAGGCCCGACGCAAGCATGCCCAGTGCCGTTCGCAAACCAAATGCTGTATCGCCCCGTCGCGGATGTCTGCGGCGACGCTGGCAGCTCCACCAACAGCGCTCCGTCAGCACCGAAGAAGACCCGCCGGATGGGCAGGTCCTCCTTCCGCGTGGTCTTGGGCACCACAACCTGGCGAGCGAAGTAAGCGGCACCGAGGAACGCTGCCGACGCTGCGATTCCGGCAATTGCCGTCAATCCCACCAGGACCCTACGAACCGCCGTCGTCTCCCCCACCGCCCAACCGCTCATCGATTACCTTTCGGAGTTGCACCAAAGTTTCCGGCGAGATGCCCTGGAGTTGCCTCGCCGCAAAGCTTCGCACCCGAGCTTCCCGCATTGTGCGCAGGAGCTGAAGTTGGGCATCGACGAGGTCTGGAACTTCGTTGGTTTCGTCCAGCAGATAGTTGGAGTCGACGCCGAAGAACTCTGCGAGATTCCGGAGCAAGGCTGCATCCGTGGCCAAGGACCTGTCTCCACTGCGCATATAGGCCCACCGCGAGCGCGACAACGGCGTCCCACGCTGTGCCATGTGCTGGCTGATCTGCGGATACGTCAGCGGTTCTGAGCCCTGGGATTCGAACAGGTCAAGCAGGAGGTTGAGCTTGCGGGCGAGCCGGGCTTGTGGCGTCTCCCGAGGTTCGTCGGCCGTGTCTGCCACGAATTGCCGTCCTCCTTTCGATGTCCCCTAGCCTTCTATGCGGATCTACCCGTTGGCGCGCCGCCAGGTACTCCTCGGCTCGTGCCAGCACCTGAACGTCTCGATTGCTCAATAACTTACCAAGCGCTGGATCTACCAGCAGCGCATCTTGGGTCTCTACGAGCATCCTATGAAGGCGCCATCTCGCGGAGTCACGCTGGTCGGCATTGCTTGCACCTGAATCAAGCCGAACCTCCGTTCGGGTACCAGTGGTCTTTTCCCAAACCTCCGTGAGCCCGCTGACCAGAACGGACTCAGTTTTCGCCTCGCTCCTTCGGGCAAAACGGCGGGCGACCGGCGGGAGTGCCAGCCCTGCACAGAGAAAGGTCATGGCTCCAATCACTGCGCCGTCGTAAACCACCGATAAGGCACGCATCGAATCCAGGTCGCCGAGCAGATGGAAGATGTCCATCCCCAGGACTGCCAAGACCACCACCACCGCGAGCGCGCAGCCCACACCAATCAGCGTGAATGCGATGCGGAAGTAAGGCCGGCTCATATCTCCACGGAACCTGAAGCACGTATAGCCCGTCACGCCCACAACTACGCCAATATACACAAACTGCACCGCAGAATAGACGGCCGCAATCCACTGCCCGCCGTAGTCCAGCATGAAGCTGGTCGACGTTCGGGGAGCATCTATCAAGCTGAAGGTCATCATGAGAGCCACGACCACCAAGCCCAGGACGGTCAAACCGAATCTGTCCGGCGTAGCGGGCGATTCGCTGGGATCGGCAGCGTGGAGGATCGCCCTCGACAAGAAGTAGATTCCGACGACCATGAGCGTGTTGGAGCACAGGTCCAACACGTTTCGACCACCCAGGACCGCATCGCCGGCGACATACACGGGATCGATGTTGAGAGTGAGTGCGGTAGCTATGGTCACAGCTGCCGCGAGGATGCTGTGGTCGCTTCGGCGTCTCACCCCTGGCAGCAGGCACAGGACCAATCCCCAGATGACGGCGGCCGCAATGGTCTGGATCATCCGAAGACTCTCTCGAACGATCGGGGTTCAACCGTGCTGTCCCTGATGGCGGCTGCAAAGAGATCCGCCAAAGTCTCGGCTGCTGCCTCCACCTGATCGACAAAACTGCTCCGCATCAGGACCCGCCTGACCATCGCCTCGGGAATGTCAGGAAAGAGGATGCTGGCATAGTCTTTCGGAACGCCTACCTCATCGTGCCGCAGGACCATGTGGCCCAGCTCGTGGAGAACGAATTGCTGGCGATGAAGCGCCGATGGAGTCGCGGCATGGAGGATGATTTCCTTCGTGTCTGTTGAGAGCCACAGCCCGCAGACGGTACCGCCATTGAGTCCATCGGCAACATCGATGGTTATGGGACGATTGCGGATCGACTCGACTACCGCGACCAGCCGCTCGAGCGTGAGATGCGCCGGCAGCCGAAGCGAATTGAATGCCAGCGCCGCATTGTTCGCTGGCGTTGCATTCACGACGAATGAAGGATTTTCCATTGCCATCCCGTCATCGCATCTGCCGGCCAGGTGAGGCGACCGACCCGACGTCGAGCGGTCCAGGGGCGCAGGAACGTCGTAACTACTATTGAACCTCTCTGGCTCTGGACATGTCCAGAGCAAAAGCGATTGCCTTCCAAGAGTCTTACTGCTGCAAGCCATTCGGATGTGGCCGTAGGTTTCTGACAACAGAATTCGGCGTCCGTCATGCCGCCAACTTCCAATTTCGCCATGAATTGTCGGGAAGCAATTTTGCTTTGTCATTTTGATAATCCACGTTCGCTGTCCAACGGGACACAGCTTCCTGACCAGCGACTGCCGTTTTCAGGATGCCCATTCATCCAAAGCCCGGGCTCACGGCTCGCGCTGAGCCGGAGGAACAGGAAATGGAAACACTCGCTATCAAAACTCCCGCTGATGCTCTCAGCTTCATTGGCCACGCTCTTGGTTTCTGGCCCAAGGAAAGTCTGGTCTGCGTCACGCTGAACAAGCAGCGAATCATTGGTGCCACCCTGCGGGTGGATCTACCCAAGAACGACGGCGGTCGCCTCCAGTATGCGCGAATCGTCGCCGAATACGTCAAGAGTGATGTGAATGCCGAGAGCGTCCTATTTGCTGTGTACACGTCAGAGCCGTGGCGCCCAGGCCACGAAAAACCTCATGCAAAGACGGTGGCGGCGCTGACTGGTGCTTTGGCCGAATGCGGACTCTCCATCCGGGACGGATTGCTGGTCGGCGACGACGCCTGCCTTCCCTACGACAGCAACCAACTGAACATCCCTTCAATGCCTTTGGCGGCGACGCAGTCAAGCGCTATCAATGCGGAGTTCGTCTATCGCGGCAGCACTATCGGTTCAAGCGCGATCACCCTGCCCGCCCCGTCCAAGGAAACCATCGCGAGAGACGCAGTTTCTGATCAGATCGAGGCAATTCGAAAACTGCCTGGCCACGAAGCCATGGATCAGGCCCGGAGCCTCTGGCGCTCAATGCTGGAGGGCGAGAGCTACCCAACGGACGACGAAACGGTGACCCTGATCGCCAACTTCCAATTCGTGGCTCTCCGCGACAGACTCATGGCGGACATCCCCGGACTCGATGAGCCGCTCGAGTTGGTCCTGCTGGGTCAGACTCAGGGTAAGCCGCAGTGGTCGAGGGTTGAGTGGGCCCAGCAGTTGCTGCTGCACGCCTACACCCACTGCAGTTCCGAACACTCGGCCGCCCTGCTGACAACCATCGGATACATCAACTGGTGGGAGGGCCGAGGCAGCAAAGCCCATCAGTTCATGCAACTCGCCCTCGAAGCGGACCCCTCGTATCGACTGGCAAGGCTCAGCGACCAGATGGTCGGCTGCGGAATGCTTCCCTCATGGAGCACCGACAAGAACAAGGCATTCGGCCCCAGCGGTCTCGAAGCCTCATGAAGTAGAAATCAGTCAAGAACATATCCAAGAACCGCCGACTTCGCGTCGGCGGTTCTTTTGCATCCCCGTTGCCCGTCAACTCCCCATGGTGCCTCGGCACCTTTTCTCCCCCCGCACATAGCCGTCTGCACCAGCGGCCTCCGCCGACTCCGCCTTTCCGGCCCGCTCTGTCCCCGCAGCCAGGCCCCAAAGCGCTCTCACACCTCTGGCATCCAAGGCGAGCGCCGTGGGCAGTCGCTCACGCCAAGTCATGTCGGCGCCGTCGAAACCGCTGATGAACGAGCGTGAAGAAAAAGACTTGCGAGGAATGCCGTACAGCATTCGACGCGTCCCGCAATGGACAGCGGTTCTGCAGTACGCGGTGCGCCAACAGACAGCGCGACCGCCGGCGCCGGCAGAAGAAGCAGCTACTGGCGGGGCGATCCATCCCCCTAGCCGTTGCCCTCGGAACCTCCGAGACTGAGCCCGCTTCCCTCAGCACTACTGAACCACGCACCCGCGGGCGCTATCGCGAAGCAGCAACCAGACGCTGCCAACCTGCCATTGATGACCTGCAAACAAGACTCAGATCCCAGTCGCTGGACCTCGAGCATGCTGAAGCTGTGAACGCCGAGCAGCAGGCCCGTATCAGCAGTCTGCAAGGGGAACTGGCTCATCTCAAGCGGGCACAGCGAATCAACATCAAGGATCTGGCCCACGTCGCGGCCAGGCTGCTCGCTGTCACCAAGGCCAAGAGCCTCCCACTCGACCCAGGGACCGTCGAGATTCTCCGCCGCCGCGGTTGGATCTCACAGAAGCGCAGAGCGGAAGCCCTGCGGCCATGACCATGTCCATAGCCAGACTCTCGGCGCAGTCGGGCCTGAAGTATCTCTTCAAGACAACCATGATGGATGACCTGCAGGTGACTCCCACCGACGCCACCACGTACTACATGAAAGCAGGAACCCCGCCGGGCAGGTGGTTGGGTTCTGGCCTCAGCGGCATCGACCGCGCATCGGGGGACACCGTCACGGAGGCGGACGCCAAAGCCCTCTTCGACCACGCTGTCCACCCCGATACCGGGGCCCCTCTAGGCCGAACCTACGGACAACCCACCATCGCGCAATCCAACGTGAGCCAAACAGCCAAACGTCGTGCCGTCGTCGGATTCGACCTGACCTTTAGCGTTCCAAAATCAGTCTCCGTCCTTTGGGCCCTGAGCCACCGAACGGTGCAGGACCAGATCCTGGATACACATCACGAAGCCGTCGAAGCCACCCTCAAGTGGCTCGAAGAGTTCGTCATCCATACACGGGCCGGCCGCAACGGTGTAGCCCACATCGGCACGTACGGGGCAATCGCTGCGGCCTTTGACCACTGGGAGTCTCGCGCAGGAGACCCGCAGCTGCACACTCACTTGGTCATCGCCAACCGTGTCCAGCGCATCACCGACGAAGCCTGGGTCACCCTGGACTCACGGACCCTGTACAAGGCGGCGGTCGCGGCGAGCGAGCATTACAACGGTCTCCTCTTCGATGCTCTCCAGCGGAGCATCGGCACAGACACCGAGATCCGTGCGCCAGCCGCCAACACTCATAATCCAAGCCAGCAGCTCAGCGGGGTCGACGAAGCACTGATCCGAGAATTCTCGAACCGCTCGCGGCTGATCGACGTAGAAACGGACCGTCTTGTGGCCATATGGGCTAGTGAGCATGGCAGGCACCCAACGGCCACGACGATCGTGAAGCTCAGGCAGCAGGCGACGCTCTCAACCCGGGCGCCGAAAACGGAGGCTGTCACACCGCTCCACATGCTCTCCAGGCAGTGGCAGGCGCGCGCCATGAGGCTGGGTTACAACCCCAGCCGCGTCCTCAATGAAACAATTCGACGCTCACGAACGTCCCCTTTCCGCAGCTATGACTTCACCACAAATTGGACCGATACCGTGGCCACAATCGTCAAGGATCGTGTGGCGGCGAAACGCTCCACTTGGAACCGCTGGAATCTGCTCGCCGAGGCCGAGCGTGTCTGCGCCGAAATCCGGTGCCTGACGCCCGAGGATCGAAACCGCCTGATCTGCTCCATTGCGAGCGCCGCTGAGCGTCAGTCAGTTCCGCTCAACGAATACCGGTACAGCGTCGACGCGAATGCGGCACCCGATCTGCGCCGTGGGCAGCAGAGCGTGTTTGATTTCCATGGCTTGCGGCTCTACACCGACGCGGCGACCCTTGCGTGTGAGGAGGTGGTCATGGAGGCCAGGAATCACGACGGCGGACCTGCCGTGAGTGCCCCAGTCACCATGGATTCACTCGACTCCTACCTGCACAACGGCCGCTTCGAACTGCACGCCGACCAACGGGTCGCCGCTGCCAAGGTTCTGCTAAGCGGAAACCGACTCGACGCCGTCGTAGGCCCGGCAGGCACGGGCAAAACCACCACCCTCGGTGCCGTGAAGGCCGCTTGGGAGTCAGAGTTCGGCCGCGGAAGTGTCGTGGGATTGGCGCCAGCGGCGGCGAGCGCCGAAGTGCTTGGAAGGGAACTGGCCATGGTTACGGAGAACGTTGCGAAGTGGTTGTATGAGTCCGTCGGGAATGCGGCCAGCCAACGAGCCGCACGGTTCTTCGATCTGGAGCGCCAACTCGTCTTCGAGGTGAATCCTCAAAGCCTGCGGCGAACCCGGCTCGCACAGGAGACCGCTCGATTGGCCGCTGAACAGAACAGGTGGCATTTCCACCCGAACCAGCTCGTTGTGGTTGACGAAGCGTCCATGGTGTCGACGCTTCAACTCGCCGCGCTCGTGCACCAAGCACAAGACGCTGGGGCCAAAATCCTATTAGTGGGCGATCCTGCCCAACTGGATGCCATCGACGCGGGCGGCGTTCTCGGCTGGCTGGACCGGCAGGGAAAGACCGCGAGGCTCAGTACCATCTGGCGGTTCGAACAGGAATGGGAACGGGATGCATCGCTGAAGCTCCGGTCGGGAGACCTTGAGGCCATCGCCGCATACGATCAGCGCGGTCGCATCCGGCACGGCGTTTATCTGAACATGGTCGACCAGGCCTACGGGAACTGGCAGTCTGATGTCAGGTCGGGGAAATCGTCCATCCTCATCGCCGCTGACAACGACACGGTCAGCATGCTCAACGAACGCGCCCAGGCGGATCTGGTGGTCCAAGGTGTTGTCGACGCCGAGCACGCTGTTCTGCTTAGTGACGGGCTGAAGGCTAGCCGGGGTGACACCGTCATCGCCCGGCAGAACGACCGAACCATCTGGGACACAAACGGCGACTTCGTGCGGAACGGAACCATGCTCGACGTCGTCCGCGTTACCGACCGGGGTGGCTCTCTTGTAGCAGTCCGCCGGGACAACGGGGCGGCGGTGACGCTGCCGCACCATTACGTCTCGTCCTCACTTGAGTTGGGTTACGCGACGACGGCACATCGTTCGCAAGGCCTCACAGTGGATAGCGGCCACACCGTGGTAACGCGCGGGCGACTTACGCGTGAACTGCTGTATGTGAGCATGACCCGGGGCAGGGAGGGCAATTACGCCTACATCAGCGAGAACGATCCCTTCGATCACGATGCCCTGGACCCGTCCGTGCAACCGTCATGGCGAGAGATAATCGGTGAAGTTTTGGCCGCTGAAGGCGCCGAACGGACCGCCCATGAGGTCCGGGCTGCAGAACTTTCCAAGGCCGACAGCCTGGAACGGCTCAGCGCCGAGTACGACTACCTTGCCCAGATCGCAGCCGGTGAGGACTTGGCTAAGCTCCTCCAGTCTTGTGCGCCGGGGCGGATCGGCGAGCTCCAGCAATCACCGTCATGGGGTGCAACCGTCACCGCTTGGCGCCGCAGCAGTGCTGCAAGCCGTCCAAGCGCACAGCGTCTTGTCGTCGAAGCGCTGGATTCCGGCGCGCCTGCTCGAGACCTAACGTCCGTCATCCACTCCCGGCTCCGCAGCTTATTGTCGGGTTTGCCGTCGGCTGGCTATCCAGTACTACCCGAGACGCTTCGCACGGACCGCCCGGATTTGGCTGCCATGATCAGCCAGGTAACCAACCGGATGCGGCGCAGATCCGAGGCCGTCGTGACAGCAGCGGTGACGTCGGAGACGGAGTGGAAGCGTGATCTCCTGACGTTCATAGGGCCAGCAGGACCGGAAGACGCGAACAGCCTCATTCGCACGGTCGCGATCTTCAGAGATCGGTGGGGCATTGACCACTCCCCGCTGCCGCTGGGACCCGTGCCTCCCGACTACGAGTGGGAACAGAGACTGCAGCGGACAGAAATCGAACGACGCATGTCCCAGGCGAGTCACCAATCCTCGGTCGCCCCGCTGCAGATCGGAGCCTGGTCAGAGGAGCTCGACATCAGCGATTCAAGCCTTAGTAATGTCGGCTGGCAGCTCTAAACTGGACAGCAGTAGGCAATCATGAGCACGAACCCAGTCATCAGGCCAAAATTGGCGACCCCCGCACTGGTACTGACCAGCGTGGTGTATCTCATTGCGGTTGCTTACTTACTGGTCGCCCTGATCCGCGGGGCGTCCCCT
Organism: Arthrobacter sp. BE255; assembly: GCF_031457335.1. Classification (NCBI taxonomy): domain Bacteria; kingdom Bacillati; phylum Actinomycetota; class Actinomycetes; order Micrococcales; family Micrococcaceae; genus Arthrobacter; species Arthrobacter sp. BE255. The sequence goes on from NZ_JAVDWK010000004.1 coordinate 125,542, forward strand.
GAGATTCTGATGGTCGGCTGCCTTGCCCTGCTCGTGGTTGCGGGAACGTTAGGTTCAATTTGGCTGGCACGTATCCGCCGGCGTCGCAAATGGATGGTGGACGCCGGCGAGAAGTGGCACTACTTCGACGACGCACGCAGCAGTCACCGGACGACAACCGAAATCACAGTGCTCAGCGTTGACGCCCTGGAGCCTACCGGGTCCTGGATCACCGTCAACTGGAACCGCTTCGACCACATTCAGCGGGCTTGGATCGAAGCGACGCCCGATCCGATCTGGCCCGGATCCGTTGTACTAATGACTCCGGATCCCGCCCAAGTCAGTCCTGGTCAGCCGTGGCCACAGACGTACTACATACGGGCCTCCGATCTGCTGGCATGGGCTCCGCCTAAGCACCCGGTGAGTCGACTGCGAACGTTCCCAGAGCAGGCCCAGCGGTAACACCGCCCTGATGGCCTAGCGCCGCGCCATGCATATCGTGGCCCTTGGCAGGCGTTGTCAGTGCCTTCCCTTAGGCTCACTGCCGAATCGAACGTATATTCGAATGAGGGAGTGATGATGTCTAGGCCGGCTGTGATGCGGCGGATGCCGCAGATAGTGCACGTGGATGTGAACTGCTTCTACGCGTCCGCGGAGCGGGCGTTCGACCCGTCACCGGAAGGCAAACCCGTCATTGTCCTGTCAAACAACGATGGGTGTGCCGTGACCCGGTCCCCCGAAGCAAAGGCCCTGGGCGAACCTGGTTCAGACTCGCCCCCGCAGGCCAACGAGCGGAGACTCATTGCCCCCTGTCGAGCCATTATGAGCCATACGCGGACAGGTGGCCCAGGAAACGCCAGTCTCCTCGACTTACCCACAGGCGCTCCTCGACCATGGATCTTCCACCGCCGATAGAGAAGCTTGACCGGTCCGCGAGACACGCCCAGAACCCTCGCCGCCGCACTGTCCGCGATGCCTTTCTCCAACCACGCTACAGCGGCCTCGCGCTGATCCCCCGATAACGAACTACGTGCATGCATAAAACTGCTCCCCGAGAGTCGGAACTGAATTTCTCAGTCCAACTTCCGGGGAGCAGTTCACAACATAATTGGGACGGCGGGACCCTTACTCTCGGTCACTTCGTTTTGCTGACCTGCTCGCCCAAAGCGTGAGCAGTGTCATCCGATGTCCTGTCGTGGTCCTCGCCTTGAGCGTCATTGCTCGCACTCTCGCGCTCCTCAAGAATGGATACTTCGATTTCAGGAGCCTTCCAAGGAATGTCGAACTTTTCCGTCAGCCCAAGCATGCCCACAACTGCGGCCGCTTGATGGCGACAGAAGTCGTAAAGGGTTTCTAACGCTTCCGAACCTTCCACCGCAATGGCGTAATCCGCGGCAGTGTCAACGACACCGGTGTTTAGGAACAGCGAACCGATGGTAACCGTGAATCCGGCTTCCTTGGTCGCGCCGTGCAGAGTCCCAATGACCACCCGTCCGTCGTCAGCTACTTCATCCCTGGAGTACGAAGCATCCCACTGTAGATGCTCCTCGGCATCATGGTAGGAATGTGCTTCAATGCTGAGTACCTTCGGGTCTACGAGAATGAAGGCCTTGTTAAAGGTACTCATGGTCGCGGCTGAACCAGCTTCTTGAGCTGATCCACGTCCTGGTGTCGCTCATGGACGTGCGCACTCCGCGGTCCGCCGCTATTGATGTAAGCGTTACGGATCAGTTGCCCGCGGGAAGGAGCGCTGGCCGGCTCTTCGACTTCGATGTCGAGAACAAGACGTGCGCCAAGAACATGGAGGGTTTTTGCAAGGTTCCGGACCGTGATGTTGCGGTCTCCCGCAAGTCTGGCCGTGACCTCGCTGCGGGAAATTTTCAGCATTCTGCCGAGCTCGGATCGCCCGACGTTCGCTTTCTCCATCGCGAGGGCAATCAGCTCACTGGCATCCACCATCGCGGCTTCCTCGGCGTAAACCGCCCCAAATGCGGCGTCCCCCACAGGAAAGACGTTTGACGTCTCCATAGCGCCTCTTCCTTTCAGTTCCCGTTCCACTCCCAGAAGATATTAATGGCCTTCTGGATCTCCGTGTTCACCCGACTATTCGCCGGTTTTTTCCGCCCGTGAGTTGCGTACCAAGTTACTTGGTGGCGGACCATATACAGCCGGTAATTGTCCGCTTTAAGCTCGAAGACATCGACGTCGTCGCGCTTGTCGAGATGCCTCAGGTTCTCCGGGCTCTTGATGTTGTGGTGGTCCCGCAAACGTTCGAAGTACCGAAAGTATCTCGCCCGAAACCGTAGATCCAGACCGCCCAAGAACTCCTCGGCATCGCACGCCCCCGATCTACGAATCATTGCCAGAACTGTGTCGCAGTCCGGCAATAAACGCTTGCAGTGTCCGTGTTCAGTCATAACTGAACAACCACTTTCAAGGTATCACAGGTGTCAAAGCTTGGACGTATCGGTCTGGTCACGCTTCTGAAGCCTTCCCCAATGAGGCCCGTTGGCTGGAATCGGCCAAGGCATAGACCATCAGCATAAACCGGGGATACGACATCCCCAGGTCAACGCCATCTTTTAGCTGCGGCCTTGAGCGACGTGCTCGCCCGCCGAGACCAACCACTCGACGGCCCCGTTCTGCCCCGACGAGTTAGTAACCACGAACGCCCGGCTCTCCCCTATCCTCCAGACCTGCAATCCATACCTGGCCTCAGGAAGGCTAAGGGCCTCCGCATAGTTCCGTGCCATTCCCATACCGTTGAAGACCACCCATTTGGAGGCGCCGCCGTGACTAGCTCCAGGAATCCCTGCATATCCCACATTAAAGGCCGTCGTCGTTCGCCTGGAAGTCGGTCTAGTTCAGGTCAGTCAGCCCGATCCCGAAGCTCGGCAGGGACGCGCGTCGGCCGCTGCCCTAGTCCCAGCCCTTGAAGGCTTCAATGACGAACGGGGCTACGACGGCCAGTGCCGCAAAGAAGAGCGAGCCCAGCGCCACCCAGTAGTTCTTTGCGGCCGCGCTTTTGGCTTCCCTGTCGCGGGCTTCCGCGACGACGGCTTGTGCATGCATTGTGGCTAGCATGTCGCGCATAACCTCGGCCGTGAGCTCAATGTTCTCGCTGTTGCGCTCTTCGCGCTCGTGTTCCAACTGTTTCGCCTCAGCCATATTGTCCAGCGTGTCCTGACTGATACTCGACGAGTAGGAGGCGATGCTCTCGATGTTTCGACGCATGGCCTCGACTGCACTGTTCCTCGTGATGTCAGCCGCGGGCGTTGCAAGGGGGGCCCTCTCCGGTACCGTTATCCTGCCTAACTTCTGAAACGCCGCCTTGTATGTGCCTGTCAAAGATTCTCGGCAACGGCCCACCGTTTCAAGCAACGAGGCGCGCTCGTCTTCGTAGTTGGCTCGTTCCTCCTCGCTGACATCCAGCGGACTTCCATCCCTGTCTGCCTTCTCAATCTCTGCGAACCGTTCGAAAGACATACCGTCCCCAGTTTTCTCCGGAAGTCTGAACACGTGGCTATCATCGGTCGTCTCTTCTTCACCCATAGAGAGCATCATAGGGTGGGGCTCCATCGTCGATGCCTCAAGAATGCCGCCCTATTTTGAACCGAACTGAAGTCCAACGCCTCGGGTCAATTCGTTCTGAGAGACGGGATCCGCCGTACGGTATCCGACCATCACTTCATAGGGGCTGTCCTCACCCGGGATCTTCGGAACCTCGTAACTGAGAATACAGGTTTCGCCGTCTAGCTTCCCGGAGACGATCCCCCCCGTGAGGACCAGCTTTGAGGCTGTGGTTATCGTGGCTTTGCTGTCGCCGGAGAGATCCTTCATCAGGCTGTTAGGCGAGACATTGCACTCCATCTTGGTTCCTGGCTTGAGCTTCTGAATGCCTGGTTTCAATGGAGAGGTCACGTGGAATTCGATGTGGCCTGTAAACAGCGTCGGGGCCTTGACAATGGTGCCGCCGAGCTTCTCTTTGATGTCGTTCTCACGGCCGCCGGCCGCCCAGACTATCCAATTGGGGCCCTCTACTATGACGGAATCCGCATCGGTCGGGTTTTTTGCTTTCACTTCGCGCTGCGTGGCGTCATTTGTGAATACGCCGATAATTGCTCGGTCTCCGCACGTGTCCTGGTCCCAGCCGTTCTCGGCTGATTTACCGGTACCCTTTCCGCAGTCAACTTCCACAACGGTTTTCACGGCACGTCCTAGCTCTTCCACAGTCCCATAGGTCGCGTCCTTCTCAACCGGAGAGCCGCATGATGTCAGACCCAATACCAACGCGCCGGCCATCACTGCTACTGCTGCCTTCTTCAATATTTTCCCCCCACTGATCCTGACGATGTCAGCCCCAGCGCTGACGTGTTCCTTAGCCTACTTCTGCGCGGTGTTCCTACCTGTTCCCCAAACTGCGGGCGGGCCTGTTCTATGACGCGGGAATGTGGCTGGGGATATCTGAAGACTGGTGGATGCAAATATGGAGCGGTGTGATAGGCGCTGGAGTCGCGGCTGCCGTTAGCGTCGTCGTGGCCTTGCTGGTCGTAACCAGGACCAATGCGCACCAATCCACCCTTGCTGAAAGTGCCTGCAAGTTGCAGCGAGAACGCGACGATGAGGCGCTAGAGATTCAGCGCGCCGGCATGCAGGAGCGGTTAGATGAACAGCGCCAGGAGGCGGATAAGTTAAGGATGATGGATATCCGGGCCGACGTCATATCTGCCGCTGCCCACATGGTGGAGGTGGCAAGCGTGGATCTGAAAGCCGTGGAGGCGGCGGCGCCCCACTTGGGTAAGGCCCTTACTCGATGGCGGGTGGAAACGGAAGATACGGCCCTAGTCGAGGAGCTCTCGTACTGGCCAGCGCTTATGCGGCTCCTAGCCATGGAGCATGCCATAGCGCGTCGTGAGAGCGAACCTGCCGCCCGCGTTGCCTCGTTCGACAACCTCAATGATGCCGTCTCACTTCTGACAGCCGTGGCGCTCCACCTTCGCCGGGATGACTTCGTGCCAGCAAATAGCGTGACAGGAATCCTGCGGAGGGGGAGACTCGACATCGAAACATCCCGCCCTGGCTGAGGAGGCGCAGTTGTCGGCTAAATCATGCGGGCTTCCCGCTGCCTGATCTGGACACCAGCCAGTAATCGCGGAACAGGAACCCGCCGCACGCGCTGCCAAGGACCGCTACAACAGGCAGCAACGGACTGAAGCGCCCCCGTTTGGCGCGGCTCGGGCATCGTCCCCCAAGTGGCTCGGGTCTCCCTTGAAATGCTGTCGCCATGAGTACTAGAAAAAAGTCCCGTAAGCTGGCCGACAGAACCGGCCCCACCTATAAGGATCCCGAGTACGCGAGCGCGATCCAGCTTGTATGGCGATGCTTCCTGCCGCCAACTGGGCGGCGTTTTGAGGACACACTCGGTCACCTTGGATCCTTTACCAACTCATCTCATTCCCCGTTGCCGGGCCAAAAGGGGGCACTACCACCGGGCTCTTCGTAGAAACAATGTAGGACGGCACCGAGGACAAGCCGGTGACGGAGGCGTGAGGGTCCGCGTGGACTTCAGCATCGGGACGAGGCGATGGGTGGGTGGAGCGCTGGTAGACCGTAATCCCGAAACGAAGGTCCGGGCCGATGGTCTCGGCAATGATGCGGCGAGACTCGCGCCGCTCACCGTCCTTGTCGTAGGCGCGGAATTCAAGCTCTCCGGCCACATGGACGGGGTCTCCCTTCTTCAACGAGTTCGCCACGTTCTCTGCCAGCGCCCGGAAAGCGGAGACGTTGTGGAAGACGGGTTCGCCATCGCGCCAAGTGCCGTCGGTCCCCTGGATTCGCTGGTTCACAGCGACGCGTAATTTGGCATGTGCGACGCCGCTTTCGCTGATGGTGAGTTCCGGATCCGCGACGAGGTTGCCGGTGATGCTAATTGGAATCTTGGTGCCCATTTTTGTTGTTTCCTTTCCTGTGCAAGCGGGCCCTTCCCGCTCGACAACGCTCGCGTTCGGAGTCACGGCCCAGCCATCTCTGGGCCGTCGACCGCCCCGGGCGACGGCCCGGGGCCCGCATAGCCCGCCGTCGGCGTGGCCTTCGGATCGCGTTCCGTGGTCGCGAGTTTGCCTCCGAATCCCGGCGGCTGAGTGATTTCGAGAATCCCCTTGGTCGCCGCCGTCACCCGGCCGAGAACCGACTTGGCAACATCCACGCGGGACATCGGGTGCAGGCTGTACATGTCCTGTTCGAAGGCGGCGCGCTGAGTCTGGATGACTGATTCGGCCCATCCCCACAGGTACAGCCCCGACTGTTCCCCGCGGTCGATGCCGTGGGCCTTCAGAACCGTGTAAGCGACGGATTCGGCTTCGACTTCTGCAAGACCTCGATGGTCCGCGCTGCTCCCGTAGAGCCTTCCCGTCTTGTCGTCAGGACCGTGAAGCATGACATGCCCCAACTCGTGTGCAAGGACCGCAACCCGCTCTTCGATGTTCATCCACATGCCCACTTCTATGCGTCGCTGTGCGAAATCCGTAAAGCCACTGGCGAGCCCGTGCTGAGCACCAGATTCGTGCAGCTCGAAACCATGCTTTCGGGCAACAAGGGCCAACGCGTCCCACAGTTTCTGGCTCGTAGCCTCCGAGTGGGTTTCTCCGCGGGGCACCAAAAGTGGCCGGCCCCTCGTTTGTGACACATCGAAAACCGCCTGGCCGCGCCAACCGGTCACTACTGACTTCTTCTCGTCGCTGAGAGCGTCCTTGGGCACAGCGCCACCAATCGGAAAGCGCTGCCGGGTGCCATCGGGCATCGTGATCTCTTGCACCCGGGCTGTTCGAGGCGCGATGACCCACAAGGCGTGTTCGCCCTTCAGTACCGCGCGGCCGTGGCGCTCCCACTCCCGGTACCCGGCCACAAGCGTCGGCTCCTGGGTTCCACGTTGAGCCATCTGCATCATGAGTAAAGCGACGTTGCCGCCCGAGTATCGCCACAGGGTGGCGGACGCATCAAGCAGGACCTGCCACTGGTCCGGAGACTCAACTGCCGATTCGAGCATCGCGTGAAGTCCTTGCGTCAGTACGGCAATGCGCTCTTCGGGTGTCGTCCCCTTCTTGCTGAGCTCGCCCAGTTGGGGCCCAGAAGTAAGGGGCACGGAATCACCCGCTAACTCAGACGTCGGTGCCACGACAGCAACCCTCCACGCTTCTCGGATCCGCTAGGAACAGTTACCTATTCATGTCGAAGCCGCGGGGAACCGCATGACGTCAGAAATCCGCCTCAAGTTGGTGGTGGCTACGCTGCCACTCACGGAACTCCGACTCCTCCGTCGTCAGCAGGCGAACGGTAGGCTCCTTATGCGCCTGGAGGCCGACGCACCCAGCTGCCCGGCAGTGCGTCCTCAAACGCTCGACGGCGTGAGGCAGCCGCTCGTGGAACGCAAGCGGGCCAAAGCCCGAGTCGTCCGGGGTGTACGAGGCGAGTTCTGCCCTCTGGAGGGCATAGAGCTCAGCCACAATCTCAGAGTGCCGCCACCAGCACTCGGGGACGACCGACGTCGTGAGCTTGTAAGTGGCGACCAACCACCTGACCCATGCAGCCAACGCTTGCCAGGCGCCCTCCGCCTGCTGGGGCTCCAAGTCCCGCCATCGATAGGTAATACCGTTGGCTCCTCCCGGCGGCCGAAATGCCGAGCGGAAGAGCTGAGCCGTCAGGTCGTCATCGTCCGATCCGATGGACGGGATTTCGAAGCGTTCCTCATCCTCATCAGTGCTCATCGTCCGTCTCCTCGATTCGCTGCTGACGTAACCGATGACCTTCAGCCAGCACCCGTTCAAGTTCCGCTTTGGAACGCCCCAGCTCAGCCGCATCCTTGCGTTTGTGCCATTCACGGAGGTCCAGGAGGATCGGCCTGGTACGCCTGCCAAGCATCAGGGCAGTCCCCGTTGGCAGACGACGGATCTCATCCAGGCGGATAACAGGGCTTTCCCGGATCTGCTCACCGTCCTGCCGGCCTTGGTTGGACCAGGACCGGGTATTCAATATCAGGCTGCGCTCCCCCAGCAGCCCGGCAAGGGAGCGGAGGTCCCGTTCGTCCGAGCCGCCCCCAAAAATCACCTTAATAATGGCCGAGTCCCAGATGGTGGCGGCTTCGTCGATCGACCAGCCCGTGCGGGCTTGGGACAGTGACTGGAGAACCACCAGTGTGGAAATGCCGATGCCACCGCCGTCTGACAGCGCTACCGGAAGACCTGGCCAGGGTGCCAAGTTGGCAATCTCGTCGAGGATGAGTGACAAAGGCGGATCGAGTCGGCCGCCGGGCGCCACAAAGGCCATTTCCCGGGCAGCATTGTCGATGTCATCGATCAGCGCAGAGAGGTATGGGCCCGCCGCAGCGGCTCCTGCCCGGGTGCCAATCAAGTAGAGGGTGCCGCGTTCGCGGATGAACGCCTTCGGATCGAACTCTTCGGAGGCGTCCTGCGGGTCGAGGGCGGCCAAGACCTTGGGCGACGACAGCGGCGCTACAGCTGCCGATACACCGATCCACGAGTTGGACGTGTTCCGAGGATCGTCCTCAATGATTCCCATGAGGTCTGCCTGCCAACCCAGCGCAGCCCTTGGATTGCCAAGCACCTCGAGAGCTTCCCAGGCCAGCACGGGGCTTGAGGACCAGCGCCGGAAAGCGCGCACACCGTCACCGCTTATCGCCGCGGCGTGGAGGAGACATTGGAGGACGATCAGCGAGCGCTTTTGCCATGCTGCGTTCTCGCCCTTCATCTCGGTGTCAGCCGTGATGACCAAGGCACGGCGCGTGGCGATGTCCGGGTCGTCGCATCCGCGCACGGGTGACCAGCGAAGAGTGGACGGCAGCCCCGACATTCCCTGCGGATCGAACACCGTCACTGGTCTGCCGCCAACAGCACGCGCCTGCATGGTGACCACCAGGTTGTCGGCACGCGTTGAGGTCGTCACCACTGCACCGGGCGCATCGAGGATGGCGTTGATGATCACGTACAGGCCCTTGCCAGAGCGGGGGGCGCCTTGGATGACCATAGATTCTTCCGTGGAGACGTGAATCGTTACTCCGCGGGACGTCCCCAGCGTCCACGAGACGTCCTGGATGCTTGGTTTTGCCAGCCCAGGTCTGGTGAACCTCCCCCGTTTCCTGACGGCCCGCGCACCGAAATCGTGAAGAATCTCGGCACGGCGGGCGATGCCGTCACGATTCAAGATGTCCAGGCGCAGCCACGCGCCCGACTGTTTCCATCGTCGCCAAACCAGAATGGAGCCAATCGCGAGCGCACTTAGGATGACCAGAACGGGAGCTGCCAACAGCCAGACGTCCGCGGTCGTGACACCGCAGCCGTCAACCGGGCGGACAATCCAATCGATTCGACCGGCAAGAAGTCCGACGGCGGCTGCCGGACTGAAGGGCGACGCTGGCGTGGTGCCGCAGCGCCAGCCGACTACAGAGCTCGCCAAGGCTTGGACTAGGTAGCACAGGCAAACATAGACGGCGATCGTCACGAGCCCGGCTGACACCAGCGGGCTGTTGTTGCCCCCGCGCGCGTTCATGCTCTCCGCCTCTCAGATCATCCGGTCGTCGGTGCCGAAGACCTCCAGCTCATCGGTGGTCACCCGGTTCGCGACGATGAAGGACCGGTTACCCACTTTCCATAGCCCTACGCCCTTGGGAAGATTCTCCACGTGCTCGCACTCCGCTTCGGTAAGCCCCAGCGCTTCCTTGGTCAGGCGCATGGCGTCGTGCTTTTGCCGGTAGATGATCCGTGTGTCAGCCTCTGTCAGCAGACCGAGGGCCTTTTGACGGTGCCCGCTGGAGCTGTCCCCGATCTCATTCAGGTCGGCGACCTTGTGCATGATCAGCAGATTGGCGATCCCATAAGTGCGCGCGAGCCGCCACTGCTCGCTCATCTTGGCCAGCATGTATGGATCGGCGAGCATCCGCCAACCTTCGTCGTAGACCACAAGCCGCTTACCGCCGTCGGGGTTTGTAATGGCAGCTTCCAGCCACGTGGCACCGCACGCGGCGGCCAGAGAGAGCGCCTGCTCGGAGGCTCCAATCAATGCAGACGTGTCCATGACCATGATCGGGGCATCCGCGTCGAACGCCACGGTGGAAGGCGCGTCGAACATACCCTCCAGGTCTCCCGAGACCGTGCGCCGGAGCGAGTGACTTACCGCGGTGCCGCCGTCGTTCCCGACCAAGGCAATCATCTCCTTGGACGGGTTGAGAAGGTGGTCCAGGACCATGGGTAGGGTCGGGTTGGAGTTTTGAGCCATGGTCTCCATGAGGGCCATGTCCAGCGCCGTATGTTCAACGGGACGCAGAGGGGTTCCTTGACGCATGAGCGAGACGAGGGCGACCAACAGGTAACGCCGGCGTTGCCGCACCACCGCCTGCCACTGGGCCTCCGTCAGAGCACTCGGCCGAGGTCCGGCGTCGAGCGGGTTGACCCGGGCCGCCCGCCCCGGACCAACCGAGATGACCTTCCCGCCAACAGCCTTAGCAACGGGCACCCACTCCCCCTTGGGATCAGAGGCGACGGCGGCCTTTCGGCCGAGAGTGATTGACCGCGCTACCAGCGATTTCCCGCACATCGATTTTCCTGTCCCCACCGTGCCGATGACGACGATCGACGGACCGCTGATGATGCCCTTGTCGTAGAGGATCCAGGGGTCGTAGGAGAACGCGCCGGAGCCGAAGACGTCTGTTCCGATGTACGTCCCTTCATGCCCCAGGCCGGATTCGGTGATGAACGGGTAGGCAGCCGCGAACGTCATCGTGGAAGCGCGGTGCGGTGCAGGCCTCAGCCGATGCGGTCCCCGGAGCGAATTCGGTTCCCGGCTCCCCCAGTCACCGGACAAGCCCGGTTTCCCCAGTCTCGTCTCTGCGAATTCCGCCAACCTCAGCGCCGCATTGTTTCCCTGACGGTCCTGGCGGGCGGCCTCGGCCCGACGTCGCTCACGTCGTTCGTGTCGGCTTTCACTCGACGGTAGATACTGAACAGCGTCCGGCTTCCCGGTCATCGCAATCCCCTTCCGAGAGGAAGGGCCCCTGCGACGAATGCGGCCCACTGCTGTCCGGCGAGCAGCCGCAGCTCCACGAACGCACCTGCCGCTGCCGACTCGAGTTCCTGTCTTTGCCTGGCCAGGTCATCCAGGGTGGCTGCCGTGATGGTGACAAAAGCCGCAGGCCGGACGTCCCCATGGCCGGCGACAATCTCCTCCTCGCGCTGGGCAACTTCGTCTTCTTCTGCCTTCTGTTCACGAGTCAGTGGCCTGTCGAAACGTGTGTTGATTCGTCGTCGCGTTTCGTGGGCTTCTTGGGCAGAACGGATGTCGCGCAGCGCTTCCGCAGTTGGCACAGCGCGGATCACCTGGGTCACCGTATGCCGGAAATCGCCGACGTAGACCAACGGATGAATGAACCCAGGAAAAACTTTCTGCCGCGGCCACTCGGAGACCCAGAACGTTTGGTGGAAGGCAGAGTCCGTGCGCAGGTAGGCCCAATGTTCTTCAACGGCCATCGGTCCACCGGTAACCGGTACCGGGTTGGAAGCCCTACCCGCCGCCCGGACGACTGCATCGGGATCGAACGCACCACGAACAACGCCTAGAAGTTCTGGCTCCGGCAGCCACTCTTCGACCTTCACGTTGTGGGTCGCCAGTCCTGTTGTCATGGCTTCGACTTCGAGCCGGATGACACGCTCAAGGCCTACCAGTCCGCCGCCGGACTCCCGGATCCGCCGTCGCGCTTTGGCTGTGTCGACGACCAAGGCGACCAACAGGTCATGCCTCGTGGTTGATCCCGCCGCGGCGACGAGGTCCGCATAGGCGCGCTCACCCCATGTAGGTTCAGCTCCGCCATCGGCACGTGCAGGAACACTCTTCTCATAGAAGTCCCGCAGTGCGGTTGATGGGTAGGGAACCGTGTAATCCTGAACTGCGATTCGGGCGATGCTCTGCCGCTGAGCCAGCCCAGCCTGCACTCTCGACCAGGCCTGAACCGCCCAAGCCTTGTCATCACTGTCTAACAAGGCAAAGGATCTCGTGCTGCACCGGAGGACTGCCACCGCCTCCCTGCCTTGGGCATCAACGATGAAAGACTCTCCCTGCCGCGCCTGCCGGACCTCGAGATTCCCCAGGCCCCCGGGCAGCGCAAACCGTCCCGCCAGCGGTGGCGCCTCAGGCCTCACCAGAAAACGGGTCTGCTTCAGCGCCGTTCTATAGAGGAAGAGGAAGATGTGGGTCGCCCACACCGGGTACGGGATCCGCGAGTACTGCAGGAGCCCAACAAGCATGAGAGCAAGCCACATCGGGCCGGAACTAAAGAGCGCGCCCGGCCCGCCGACAGCGGAAGCGACGCTGGCCACGAGCACGCCGCTGGCCAGAAGGACCAGCTGGTACCACTTCAGGCCCATGAACAAGCCGCGACGCTCGTGGCGGGGAAACTTGACTGCTTCGAGTGTCCTTGCATCATCGGACATGTGGATCGCCCCCTGAGCGAGGATCGGTTGGTGGCTGTGGACGCATAATCGGCGGTGCCTTCATCGGGCGCGTAGCTGAAGAGCTTCCGGCATCTGGCGGTGGCGGGGCTGACCTTATGTGAGGCCTGTCGGTGGGTGGGCCGATACCCTCCGACGGACCGGCCGCAGGTCGCGTCGATTGCGGATGGCCACGATGACCTCCACCGAGATTGGTTGTTCCTGGTAGCTCGGGCGTGCCTTTGGCTGAGTCAGAGCGTCCGGCGCCGATCATCCGCCTCCCACCCACGGGTGATCCCGAGGACGATGGGGCCGGCACAACCGCCGGGAGGGCCCTGGTGGGAAACTCGGGCCGGCTCGAACGGATGGGCCGGGTCATCGAGGACCGTGAGAGCATCCCCGCAAGAGTGAATCGGCCGCCGACTTGTCGGCTCATCTGACGGGCTGCAATGCTGCTTGTCCTGGAGAGCACGTGACCGCCTCCGGCCGTTTGTGCAGCGGCAGCCAACTCCCCGCCGGCGAAACTCACTAATCGCAATGCCATCAGTGGAGCTCCGCAAGCCAGAGCCATACCTACTGTTCCGGCAGCCAATCCGGCGAACGACTTTGAGTCGGCAAAGAGCTTGACGGCAACAGCCAGCACTGTGGCCGCCAGCGGTTTAGCCAGGAGCAGGGCCACAACGACCTCGCTCCACCGCCGAGCCCACGTCTTTGTCTTCTCCCACGGCACGAGCATCAAGGCGACAGGAGCGGCGGCGGCCAGCACTATCAGGGCAAAGGATCGGAAGATCATCGAACACATGAGGATGAAAGCCAGGATCCACACAACTATGACTGCCATGGCGGTCACGACGACGCCGCCTACTGGCCCGGCCGTCGTTCCCGGGGCCAGCGAAACCACGTTCCACTCCCTTCCGGACCCCGCGGCGGCGCGCTCAAAGCCGAACAGCCGCATGAACACGAGGTACGGGTCAGGGCCCATCGATTCGAGAAGGGCTGCCGAAGCGGAGTCGCTGACCTTGGTCAGCTGCCGGACCAAAAACACGGCGCCTGCGACCAGTGGAATGGCCATGGCTCCACCAACGAGGGCCCTCGCCAGTCTTCGTGGCTGCTGGCTCAAGAGACCCGAGAGCAGTTGAAGGATCATGACGATGACAAGCGGCGTCATCATGACGATCACCCACCAGTGGGTAATGCCGTCGATCGCTAGCCATTGCGAGTCGTCAACATCCGACGCACTAAACGCTCCGGTGATGAAAGCCCACAGCCAGGAGGCAACGTTCTGAAGGATGTTGGCAAACAGGGAGGTGACCGCACCGGTGGCACCGTCGTTCGCCTGCGAGACTAGTCCGCAGCCGGGCGGCCACCAGCCATTGAGATCGCACTCAACAGGCATGGCTACCGACGCTTAGAAGCCGAGCGGAAAAGCGGTTTGGGACCACAGTATGTAGCCGTTGATACCGCCGAGAATCGCGGCCACCGGTCCCGTCCACAACAGAATCACGCCACCTCCGGATGCGAGCCGGGATGACTGGCTCAGCTTGCCGGCTAGCAACATCGCGGCACCGATGATCGCCACAATGGCGATCACCACAAATGCACCAACGAGGATGCCTCCACCGATCTGCTTCAGGGATTCGAGAAAGGGGAAATTAGCGTTTGGGGTAATGCCAGGGTCGACTGCTGCCAAGTACATGGCGTGCTCCGTCCATAGTGTTCGTTGGGAATGAGCAGCTTGAGCTCACGACTTCATGGAGCTGAAGGGCCGGAACGACATGACGGGGAACGCAGCTCCACGCCCTTCCACTCACGTTACGGATGCTTGCTTATGTCAGGACGTGGAATTAGAACAGCAGGTCGAGTCGGACAGTGTTGATTGTTAGCGAGATCCATCTTGACGAAGATCTCATCAAAAGGTTTCGCTCGCCTCATGCACCGTCAACGACAGCATGCCAAGCTCGTAGTTTAGGAGCTTGGGCTCCGCTAGTTGGCTCGTCAGACCGTATCTGAGGTGTTGGAACGGTGCCCCCGACACGCGCCGGTAAGCCAGCCCTCCGATGTGCACCGATTGAACGCATGCTGCGGCCCAGGTGAAGTTTGAACTTTTGGGCTCCATGGATCTCTCAAATGACTCGCCGCAAAACTGCCCAGTAAGGAGCCCTATTTGAAGGCATCCTGAAAGCACCCAACTTGCTCATGCCCTAGAACGGCTGCCAGGAGCGAAGCCCGGGGGCGAAGATGATGGCGCTTCCTTTCCCGATCGGGTGCGTGGAATCAGCCCGGCAAAACTTAAAGGCCGAACTCTGAAGTTGACCGCCACGACCTTCGGGAACGCAAACCAACCCTCACGATGGAACAGTGTGAGCGAGGCTGCATCCCGATTGAGGTGCCTGATCATCTGCAGAACGTGATTGTCAGTGACGGTTAGGCCATCTCCCGCGCGGAGGACGACGTAGGGGATCTGCCGCCCCTGAGCGTGGAACTCGTAACGGAAGTTATAGCTAGGAAACTCTGACTCTAAATTCTGCTGGAGATCCGGGAGGATGAGCGCCAGAAGACGAGCAGTATCCTCCCATTCGTCCGGACCAATCCTGCGTGGTTCGATGTGTTCCGCCAATAGGGTGACGACCACCTGTGGTAAGAGATTGCGGCGCTTGAGTGCTGCAACTCGTCCGTGCCAAGCCAAGAGAAACTTCACTGCCTGGATAGTGAAGCCGATTGGCTTCATGAACTGGAAGATGGCCTCCACCGCCTCCACACCGGGGCCGCCCGCTGTCGCACCTATTCCTACCGGAGTCGCTTTTTGACAGTCGATCCCTGCGCCCCGCAAAAACACTTGGACGTGGTCCGATATGGCAACTTCATTCGGTCGAACAAACGGATTGCGTCTTACACCTCGTGAATGTACATCAACTCCGACTGTGTCGTCCCGGACGTCCATGTAGTCGAGGCGCCGTCGCCGATCCATTTGCTCCTGCTCGCTGTAGCTCATTGTGGTAGGTCCTTTGAGGGCATCTGGTAGCACCAGGTGACGCTTCTGAATCCAAGCAGCACTGCTAACAGAAGGGTATAACTAGAGCACTCTGTTGGGCAGAAAGTACGTTTGCACGTGGAAGTTCTCAAACTTGTTCGTCATTAAAGCCACGCCCCCATTTTCAGTTCGCTGCCGGGGCCCTGTGGCTGGCGGCGTTGAGGTCGTACCTGCTGCCACCGGCTCATTCGGGTTTTGGTCATTCGAACTCCCATGGATGGCACGTCGCTCTTCTTTGCGGCGTGCCAGCGTTGTAGCGTTTTGCTCACACCAGCTGCGCTCGGTCGGGCCCAGCCTCTGTGTCAACAGATGATGTCACAGAGGCTGGGCGCATTCGGTGGAGCGCATCTCTCACTAAAGCAGCGGTTGCACGACGACTTCTTCGTACTTCTTACGCCGATTCTCGAACGCCGGCCGCGCCCCTTCCAATACGTCGATGACCAATTCACCTGTCTTCAAGGATGCGAGCGGACCACTTTCCAGACTGAAGGAGACCCCGTCGAACGAACAATGCACTATCTGGTCCGCGTCACCCACCACGGCGAGATTTGCGTTGTGCGTCACCACCACTACCTGGCGCCGCAACTTCGCCTGTTGAAGGGCAGGGACTAGAACCCTACGCACGGCAGAATTGTCCAGATTTTCCTCGGGCTGATCCAAAAGGAGCGGCGTATCGCTTCTATCGAGCACCAAGTAAAAGAGCAGAAGTATCAAACCTCGTTCGCCTGGCGATAGCTGGGCGAGCGGAACCCCGTTACCCGACAAGTTGAAGGACGTTTCCAACCAGGTTAGTCCTGCCAGCCGTGCTACGGTCTCCGCTGGTGAGGCATTTGACTTGAACCCCGCACTTAGTGGGCGTGCCGGTTTCAGCCAATCTCCTCCTTCGCACTCCAGCCTCTTCAACATCTCAAACGTTGCAGCAAGCACCTCATCGCGGTCCATCGGATCTAGCGCTCCGCGCAGTTCCTCCAGTCGAGTCAGAAGGTCGGTGTTCCGCCGCCCGTCCAAGACCTCGGAGATCCGCTCCCATTTGCTCGAGAATCGGACGTTTGCGTCAAACGTAATTCCAGCAGCGCTAGCGAGGTCGTCGTTACGTGCAAAGTCCTCGGCGGGCTTGTAAACCTCCCGAATCGTGCGGATACGTAACATCATTTGATCAAAGATCGATGACGTCAGGGCCATCAGTTCGGTTAGTGCCTTGTCAAATTCAGCGGGGATGTCTCCCACGCGTCCGATCCTTAGGTCTAGGCCTTTTAGTGACTCGGGCTCACTGGCATCACCGGTCAGCGCCTCCAGTCGCTTCTTCAGTTGTTCAACCTCGCGTCGAGCCGCTTCACGAACCCCATCCTGAACGGAAAGGTTTGCACGGAGCGTGTCACACTTTTCGGCCAGCTGCGACAGGAATTGCCGGGAGACAAAAACTTCGCCTTTGATGACCGTCTGTCTCTCTTGTCGATCTGATCGAGCCTTCGCAATCGCCTGGGTGTCGACGACAACGGACACGATGTCTCCGACTTCAAGCTCCACAGTCTGTCGGTAATCCACGTTCAGATGTGTAGCCTGCTGTGACAAATGATCGGCGGCTTGCTCTACTGCGAGCAACTCCGTCAACTGTTTGGACAGCCGTGCGCCCTCTGCCGTCAGCGTCGTCACCCGTTCTGTGAGCCTCATCGACTCCGCAGTAGAGGTGGCCAGGGCCTCGCGGTCTGACTTGACCGAACTCGGCTCTTCGGCGCCGGCCTCCAAAGATTCAAGGTGCAGCTTGGCCGCCTGAAGATCGACATTGGCGGCCTCAACCTGAAGAGCGATCTCCGCTCGCCGCTTGGCGAGGTCCGTCAGCGAAACCTCGTTCCTTTCGTGGTCAAGGGCAACAAGCAAAGCCGCTTTGGCATCGACTTCTATGCGAGCCCTGGCGATCGCCGCGTCTATAGACTTCGTCCGAAGGCGGAGGAGAGACTCAAGGGTCTCTTCGCCTGCCCTGTCTACTTCGTCAATGTGATGGAAAAGCACCCTCGCCAGTTCCCCGTCGAAAGCGCCGTTTTCCGGACTCAGGGGATCACTTGCACAGATCGTTTCGATCAAGCGTTGGGGAAGGTATTCAACTCGTTCCAGATTTGCCGCCGCGTGTGGGTCGGCCAAACCTACTGAATGATTCGTCTTATCAGCCAACGTCAATTCAGCTAAGAACTGCGTTGACAGCTTATTCTTTGGGTTCAAGAATCGCTGCCGGTTCAGAAAAGCGAAAT
The DNA here is from genome assembly GCF_031457335.1 of Arthrobacter sp. BE255. Classification (NCBI taxonomy): domain Bacteria; kingdom Bacillati; phylum Actinomycetota; class Actinomycetes; order Micrococcales; family Micrococcaceae; genus Arthrobacter; species Arthrobacter sp. BE255. Next base: position 143,289 of record NZ_JAVDWK010000004.1, read on the forward strand.
AGTCGGTACGAGAAGAGTTTCCCGCTCTTGCCAGGCAGTCCAGTAGAGCGGACTTCCCCTGGCCCTTATTCCCAATGATGGCAACCAGGCCCTGATTGAGGGGAATGGTGTAATCAAATAAGGCCGAGTTCGATCCCTTTATCGGGCGAACAGAAATCGAATCAATAATTCGTTCGGGCGCTTCGCGCCTTCTACGCAAGTCATCGGGCTCGTTTCCTACGTAGACTCTGCTGTCGAACTCTGAGAGTGCGTGCACGAGGCCCGCGAATGAAGGCGTCGAACGTATCCACGTTTCGCAGTTGCCTAAGCGGTCCTTGTTCGCCGTGTCGGTGCTCCATGTATGCGCGTCACTGCAATCGAGCAGCGTTGCCGTCACTTCATTGTCCACAAGAACCTGACGGCTCTTAGCCCAGGAGGAAGTTTCCTCGAATGCTGTGAAGACGATGTCGGCAACGTTTATCAGGTGCTTCTTGCTGGGAATCGCACCCTCAGCCCATTTGATGTCCGCCCACTCGGTTTTGCCGAGGGCCAAGATCGAGCGATTCTTGAAAGCATGTCCCTTGAGGATCTCCTGCACGGACTCAAGGGTAACGTTCAGACCGTTGAACCCTTCTTCCAGGTCGGAACCGTACTGGGAAAGACGGTCTTCTGGCACCGTCAACTTGATTTTTCGACCTAGATCCTGCAGCGACTCTCGTGTAATTAGAGCCTGCCATAAGTTCCCGCCAGCGGGATCGAGTTGGTAACTCGGCCGGAGCGCGTTCACGAATTGCGACTCTATGAGATCCGGATCAAGCTCAGGGTCGAAGATGACGTGAAGATTAGCTCGGCTGAGCTTCGATTCTGACCCTCCAAACTGATTGAGCCTCATCTCGATGACAGGGAAGAGCGCGCGAATATTCTGCATCCGGCCTTTGGCGTGCTCGCTACGCAGTCGCTTGTACCCGTCCAAGAACCAGTAGTCGTTTATCCCCAATACTGTAAAGGACGGCGGCAGGTTCTCAATCTCTTTGATGAAACGCTCCCAGACCTCAGGACTATCTCCCCCGTAGGACTGTCGCAGGGACGCAGGAGTATGTACGTGGAGGTCCCATTTCTTCCATTCGGAACCTCGGGCGTCTAGGGCAGTCATTGTCCGAGCCTAGTTGTGAATTGGGGCCTTTGAAGCCGTCGACACACCCGCCGCCCCCAACATTGGTCTTGGGATATTTTCCAATACTTGGGAAATGCGACTATGGCAAAGCCGCATGGCGGGACGTGACTAGGAGGCGGACGATGAAGCACCCTCGAGAGCGAAGCCACGTGCGGCTGCTGCCTACCGATTTCAATCGACGGCAGCCACCGCGGCTAGAGTCCGTAGAAGTTAAAGAGCCCGCAGAGGGCAACCGTTCCTGGTTACCGTGGCGACACGGGGAACGCGAGGTATTGACAGCGCGCTGGCGCCGCCACCGCCACAAGACCAGCTGGATTGCTGATCCGAGTGCCAGCCAGTCCCCTGTTGCCGGGCCCTCGACCTGCTATTCCCAGTTCATGCACTTCCGGATTCATGGAGAACAACTGCGCCAGCGGATCCCGCGTCTTTGAAAACTCGAAGGCTTCGCATACGGCGGCGTCGAAAACGTCCTGGAGATCTCGTCATGCTCTTGCCCTCAAGCCCTGCACGGTTGACCAAGCGGTCAGTGCCGGCCGAGACTTCACGCGTTCGGGGATCGTTCGTGTTCCACGGGCGCGGATTTCCCTGCATGTCCGAGCTTGGCCGGGGCAGCCTTATCCAACCTTCCCGCACCCCGCTCCGCAAAGTCGTTATCTCACCTCAGCAGATCGAAGTATGCGCTTCCTGAATTCCAGTCGACCGGATGCAGCAGAGTTCCCGCTGAAGGATTGAGGGCGCTGTACATCATCCCTTCGCCGGCGTAGATGCCTACATGACCCCAGTTGTCCGGCCCTTGCGGGTTTTGAACCACCAAGTCGCCCGGCTGCGGACTGTTGGTTCGGGTACCAACCCGCCACTGCTCCACACGTGGAAGCTCAATACCGGCTTGGCGATAGGTCCACTGCACATAGCCCGAGCAGTCCCAGGCTTTGAACGCCGTTCCACCCCAGACATAGGCCCCTCCCAGACCTTCCCGCGTGAATCGCAAGATCTCCAAGCGGATCTGACTCAAGCCGTCGGTCGACGTTGGCAGTCCGGTTGCGAGCTCACCTTCCACGCATTTGGGCGGCGGCGAAGTACCTGCGAGCGCACGAACTATGGCTTCCGCATCCTGCTCCCACCGCGCGTACAGTTCAGGGAAGGCGGAAATCTGGACAGCCTGAGCGGCTTGTCCTTTTTCCATTGAAGTCCAACCCGGCATATCAAGAAGCCCTCGAGGGCTGCCCTGATTGGGGCCATTAGGGCCCCCGTAAAATGCCCGGGCGTTGTACATCGGGTCCATCAACTGTGCGATGGTCCCCCAACCGGCGGCTGGTCGCTGCTGGGCCGTGCCAAGGGAATCATGGTCGTGTCCCACGCCTTCATGCGGGAACGAGAGGGAGCCGGGAACGTTGGTGTTGGCCAGGACCCTCAGACTGGACTCCTGCAGTGACATCATGATCGCGATAACCTGCCCCAACCTGGGCACCCCCATTTGTTGGCCGGTAAAAATGTAAGTCCTGGCCACGGCCAGCTGCGCGCTCGTCAGCCAGCTGGGCACCTGGCCATCAACACTGATTCGCAAGCCGGCTGGATCTTCATCCGATGGATCGGCTAGCGATTCATCGGGCGAGCAGACCGAAGCCGTTCCCGCCGGGCCTGATGCCAAAACCGCTACGCCGGCATAGATAGCCATCCCGGTCACGAGAACCACCACCGAAGCGGCAGCGGATATCACACGGAGGAGGACTCTTCGTCGTAGCAATCCGGCCAAAACAACCGGGGCCGACATTAGTAAACGATCCTGCTCGGCGTGGCATAGAAGCCAACCATGGCGCATCGGTCGTTGGGGGCAGTTGGTGCTGGTGGGCAATTCACCATGACACTCACCGGGGCCACGTAAGTGTTCTCGCCTCGTGCTGTGCGATCAACGACATTCACCTGCACCGTACAAACGTGGAGTCCGAGCCAAGGCGCTGGATAGTCGCGCACCTTGGCCAACTCGCTGTCGCAGGCAACAGATACTGCCGCGCCGGTGCGATAAGCCTCAAACCCCGCAAGAGTTGCGTACGTACCCGCGGTAATGCCAGTTGCTTCGAACTCTTGGATGAGCACCGTCAAGGGATTCGATCCGTCCGGCAGGAGCGTCCACAGGCCGCGAAGTCTGGCGTACACCTCCGAGTACGATGACGAGCGAGTGTCCCACGTGTAGATCTCCTGGGCGGCAATCAAAGCCAGCTGACGGTAGTCTGCACCCTTCGGATCCGTCTCGGGAACGGCCGCTCCGCCATCATGAGGTGATGCGAATGCGGAAGGGGAAGGCCGTGGCAGGAGAAGGGCCTCTGCCGTAGTCTCATGTTTGTATGATTGCGTCGGCGGCTGTGACGGCAAGAGCAGAATGACGACAACCGCTGCCAGGCAGACAACCCCAATCACTAGAACCAACAGCCGGCGCCGACCAAGTGGCGGCTTCCAACCGGAGCCCGGGAATCGTAACATGCCTAACCTCCTCAAGAAGCTCATGGTGAACAGGTAGGGTCTCAACGTGCCCTAGTCCGCTGGTCTCAGCTGTCCCCACAGAACTCGCCACGCTGCCCGGTACAGCTGTCTCACCGGTCCGATCTGCACCGCAATGTACCTTTCCGAAACACCGAACTCAGCGGCAAGGCGAGCAATTGCCCGGGTTCTGTCCGGACCGCTCACGCCGGGTTGGACGACAACTGAGGCTATTCGACGCAGTACCGGCGCAGGAAGGCAGTTAGCCGCAGCGGTGCCGACATCCTCCTCACGGGTAGATGCGGACGCCACCTCCAAAGCTGCAGTGATTGTCTTCGCGGTTTGCCGGACAACGGATGCAGCGTGCCATCGACGCCTATCGGTTGGCGACGGCGGACCGTAGCGTCGAGGCGCAGTGAGACTGTCTACAGCCAAGTCCCACACTTCATTCGAGACGTTCTCCCTCACGAGAGCGAGCACCATCCGTGCCCATTCCTGGTCAATGAACCTCTCCGTGGCGCGGTCACCATAGAAGGCCAGCCTGGCCCATCCGTTTAGGAGAACCGCACCTTCGCCAGTCACGGGGTCCAATAACAGGGGTGATGTGGCCCGGCTCAACTCACGACGGATGTGGGCGGAACATACGTTTGAACAAACGCCCTGCACCCAAGCACCGAACGGGACACCCGGGAGCTTACGGTAGCGACCCCGCATGACGCCGTCCCAAACAGCCACGCGGACGTCCTGCATCACGTCCTCGATGTCGCTGGCCCGACCGATCCGGGCGAGATGGGAGACCACGTAGCCGCGTACGCTCTCTACAGCCACCATGATTTGATCTACCGGGACTGCTGCTGCCTCGGGCGACGGCGCCCGTTGCAAGGAGATGTCCACGGCGGCTGACATTGGTTCATTCTGCTGGGCAACGATCGCCCATTCTTCTGCACTCACGGTCTTCACCGGCTTTAACAGAGTTCCATTACTTCCGACGCCGCCAAAGGCGTCCCTTGCGTGATGGCAGCTGGGCCGATCACGACCACGAAAGGCTATAGAAACTATTGTCAAAGATACTTAAAGTATCGTCAAGAGTCCTGTTCTTACTTTTTGCCTCGCGATCGACAAGAATGGGTGCCATGCCACGGCTTACTAAACCGCACGACGACGCATGGTCGCCTGATGTCGAGGCAGCGGTCGAGACGTTCGGCAATAGGTCGCGAAACGAAATCCTCCGGTACCTGACAGCACACGGCCCAGCAACCCGCGGAGACATTGTGCTGTCTGTAAGCGCCGGGGAGCCCAGCGTGGCAAAACACCTCCTGGCACTAGAGGAGGCCGGCGCCATTACGGTTGATGTGGAACCCGGACGTCGGCACGGCCGCTCGCCCCGCTACTCAGCGAACGCACCCCGGATCAAGGAGCTTCTGGACGCCCATCTTCGGTATCTTCTGGAGCAGTAACAGCTGCCTGCTCGCCACGGGGGTGAAGATCGATGTCTTTGTTGAGGTATTCGGAGATTAGACGTAGCGTTTCGGGAGAAACATCCCCAAGAGTCCGTGCAGCGAAGGACTTTACACGAGCTGCGCGTAAGGATTTTACGAACTCGAGCTGGGAGTCAATTCGTTCTGGCAATGCCGCATCACTGCCAGGAAGCAGGTACGACGGATCCACGTTGAATATTTCGCAGAGCGCCGTCAAGAGTTCCGGATCGCTGACCAGCCGTCCAGTCCCATCCTTCATGTAGAACCAGCGGGCACGTGACAGTTTCACACCCTTGGAAGCAAGCTGCTCCTGGACCTCCCGGAAAGTGACCGGCTTTCCCCGTTCTGCAACGACGATGTCGAGCAGGAGATTGAGTCGGCGGGCAAGTTCGGCCTGTGGTGACGGTGAATCACGTCCTAGTTTCGCCTCGTCAGCTGCCATTGCCCATCCCTCCTCTCCCCTGAGGACAGCCTAGAACTTATCCTTCCTGATCGGCACCTTGCGGGCTCAGTTTTGCCTCAAGATGCGGCTTCCTCAGAATTAGGGGGCGTCTGGTCTTTTCAGGAACTTCTCGGAGGCGTACTCTGCTGCTGTAGACCCGTCTACAGTAGCCTTCCTAAGCCGATATTCCGGGGTTGTGGCCTCCTTGACCAGTATCTTGATGAACAGAACACGAACCCGGATCCTCCGAGTCCTGCTCTTGGAAGGCCCTGCCACGTGTCCCGAACTGAGCTCCAAACTCCTGCTCTCACTCTCGGCTACCCGCCGGCACCTCAACCTGATGGCATCCGTGGGACTTATCGAATGCGTACCTGCAAGGAGGTTTCGTGCCAGCCCCGAGAAGGTGCGGGGTGAAGCGGAAGCAATCAGCGCGGCATATCTGGGCGGTGTCATGCCGCCGGTCTGCCCGGTTACAACGGAGTAGGAACGGCGCCCGGCAGGCCGCCAACGATCATGTAGATTCCGTGGCTCAGTACATGAACTCCAAAATGGCAGCGCACTTTTGGAGTTCTAATGGATCTGGAGTTCTTCGAACCGGCAGAGGCCGCGGCCCTCATGCGTTGCACTGAGGCCTGGCTGCGAGAAGGTGCCACTAGCGGAAAGTTCCCGCACGCGTGCTGGGGCAAAGGAAAGATCATCTTCACGTCCGAGCACATCGCTGAGATCGCCCGCCTGCGGGAAGTTCCAGTTCACACCGGTTCGTCCCCGCAGGAACGTCTCATCGGTACCAGAGCACGGCGGCGACTGGCACCAGTCCCCCGCTCGCAAGGCCTATGACGCAAAGGAACTGGTGTCAGCGCGCGAAGCCCGTGATAGCCCGCTCCGTCGCGTCCGCGGCATCCTGAAGCGCCTGCGGCATCAAGTGCCCATACACCTGCTCCGTCGTTCGCGTCGACGCGTGCCCCAGCCGCCTGGAGACGGTGAAAAGCGAGACCCCATCCTGAATCAGCCATGACGCATGAGTGTGGCGCAGATCGTGAATTCGGGGTGACTTCTCCAGCCCGAGGGTCTTCGCCGCTTCCACCGCCGGCACCCAGTAGTGATGCCAAAACAGCTTATGAGCAATCCGCTCGCCCTTGGGAGTCGTGAACAGAAGTTCTGAGCCAGGCCGGCTGGCGACCAAGGGGATCAGAATTTCGACCAGCCGCGGATTCAGCGAGACCGTCCTCTTGCCGGCACCCGTCTTCGTCGCGCCGAGGTAGTACTCGGAGTCAACACCACGCTTCCAGGCCTTGTTGATCCGCATAGTAGCCGGCTTGGACATCAGATCCACATCGCCGACGGTCACAGCTGTTGCTTCACCGAAGCGCGTGCCCGTCATGACCAGGAATTCAGTGAAGGCCTTGTACCGCTCCCCCATGCCCTCCATAATAAGGCCGAATTCACCGTGCGTCAGGAACCTGGCCTCGTCCTCTGCCTTTTCGCCTGACGGGAGTTGGACTCCTCTGCATGGATTATCTTTCCGGTAGCCGAGCCGGACGGCCGTCTCCATGGCCGAGAAAATCAGGCCATGGTTGTTCTTAATGGTCTTGGCAGACCGGCCTTTGGACTGCATCGACTTAATCCAGTACGTCAGATGCCGGTAGTCGAGCTTGTCCACTGGGATATGCCCGATGACGTCAGCGATGTGCAACTTCAACATCGTCTGATACGTGTGCACCGTTCCTACGGAAGGCCGAACCAAAAGGTCGATGTGTTCCTGAATCACGGCCGCCACGGTGGGCGCCTTGGATTGGTTTGCCAGCATCGCATGCTGCGCGATTTCAAAAGATTGGTTGTTGGCGTCCAGGAGGCGCTTCAGCGTGAGGGCCTCAACCGAAGTGGCGAGGGTGATCCCCTCTTGTTTTTTCGTCTCGGGGTTCCGCCAGCGGACCGTGAACGACGTGGATCCGTCCGATTTTTTCCGTTCCCAAATGCTGGCCATACCCAAAATTCTAGGCTTCGTGTGCACAGAAAACGAGTTTTTGTGCACACTCAGAGGGCTTATAAACCCCTGACCTGCGGTAACACTGTGCCCGAGGTGGGACTCGAACCCACACACCTTTCGATACCGCATTTTGAGTGCGGCGCGTCTGCCAATTCCGCCACTCGGGCGCGGAATACATGGAGCAACAGGGTACGCCCACAGCTGATTGTGAGCAACGCGATCGCTTCACGTACGCGGAATTACTCTACATGCAGATAGGCTGAATTCCAGAATCGCGCCGTTGACGCCGCAAACGACCATGCAGATCAAAGTACAGCCGCGGGCGCACCTAAGATAGTGATGTTCCCGCCGTACCTTTTCAAGGAGATCCCGTGACTGAACAGACGGAGTCAAACCCCACGTCCCAGCCGGCGCGCCGCGTCATTGTGGCTGAAGATGAAACCCTCATCCGCCTCGACATCATCGAAATCCTCCGCGGCGAAGGATACGAAGTTGTGGGCGAAGCAGACAACGGCGAGAAGGCCGTGCAGCTCGCCGAGGAACTCAAGCCGGACCTCGTCCTGATGGACGTGAAGATGCCCGTCATGGACGGCATCTCCGCCGCCGAGAAGATCGTCAAGGCCCGCATCGCCCCCGTGGTGCTACTGACCGCCTTCAGCCAGAAGGAACTCGTGGAGCGGGCCCGCGACGCCGGCGCCATGGCCTACGTGGTGAAGCCCTTCACCCCTGCGGACCTCATCCCGGCGCTGGAAATCGCACTCTCCCGCCACGAGGAAATCAAGGCCCTCGAAAGCGAGGTCTCGGACCTCCAGGAGCAGTTCGCCACACGCAAGCTCGTGGAGCGCGCCAAGAGCCTGCTGACCACCAAAATGGGCCTCACCGAACCCGAAGCCTTCCGCTGGATCCAGAAGACCTCCATGGACCGCCGCCTGAGCATGCGCGAGGTAGCCGAAACGATTATCAACCAGGTCAACTAGCACCCGGACACATGAAAAGGACCCCTGCCAACCGGCAGGGGTCCTTTTCGCTGGCCGAAGGGCCAACACAAAAGGGAGGATCCCCGCCAGCCGGCAGGGACCCTCCCTTTTTTGTCCTAGAGGGCTAGGACTTCTTCTTCTTTTCCGGCCACGGGCCGAGCTTTTCCTTGTTCCCGGCGCCCTCGCCCGGACCGGTGGTGTCGGCGAGGTCGCCCACCTTGTGGACCTTCAGCGAGTTCGTGGAACCAGCCTTTCCGGGAGGGGAACCGGCAGCGATGACAACGAGGTCGCCGTCCTCCACCAGTTCCATCTCCAGGAGGCTGCGGTCAACCTGGGCGGTCATCTCGTCAGTGTGGCCCACCATGGGGACCAGGACCGGCTGGATGCCCCAGGTCAGCGCCAGCTGGTTCCACACGTGCTCCACCGGGGTGAACGCGAAGACCGGCTTGATGGGCCGCAGGCGGGACAGTCGGCGTGCGGAATCGCCGGACTGGGTGAAAGTACAGATGTACTTTGCTTCCAGCTGGTCGGCGATTTCGACGGCGGCGCGGGTGATGGCGCCGCCACGAGTCTTGGGCTTGGTCCCCAGCGGAGGGACGCGCTCCAGGCCGTGGACCTCGGTGGATTCGATGATCCGGGCCATGACCTTGACGGTTTCGATCGGGTACTTGCCGACGCTGGTCTCGCCGGAGAGCATGACGGCGTCAGCACCGTCAAGAACGGCGTTGGCGCAGTCCGAGGCCTCCGCGCGGGTGGGGCGCGGGTTGTCGATCATGGATTCCAGGACCTGGGTGGCCACGATGACCGGCTTGGCCCAGCGGCGTGCCAGTTCGATGGCGCGCTTCTGCACGATCGGCACTTCCTCGAGGGGAAGCTCAACGCCGAGGTCGCCACGGGCAACCATGATCGCGTCGAACGCGTCGATGATCTCGTGGAGCTGCTCCACGGCCTGCGGCTTTTCGATCTTGGCGATGACGGGCACGCGGCGGCCTTCTTCGTCCATGATCTCGTGCACGCGGACAATGTCGGACGCGTCGCGGACGAACGAAAGGGCAATCAGGTCAACACCGCGGCGCATGGCCCAGCGCAGATCGTCCTCGTCCTTTTCGCTCAGCGCGGGAACGTTGACCGCAACGCCGGGCAGGTTGATGCCCTTGTTGTTGGACACCATGCCGCCAACCGTCACGGTAGCCACAACCTTGACGTCGTCGACCTCGATGGCGCGCAGCGCCACCTTGCCGTCGTCGATCAGCAGGGCATCGCCCACGTTGACGTCTTCGGTGAGGCTCTTCAGCGTGGTGGAGCAGATGTCCTTGGTGCCCGGAACGTCTTCGGTGGTGATCGTGAAGATGTCACCCTCGGCCAGTTCGTGCGGGCCGTCCACAAAACGGCCCAGGCGGATCTTCGGACCCTGCAGGTCGGCCATGATGGCCACCGGCTTGCTCAGGTCGGCCGCTGCCTTGCGGACATTCTCATAGGTGTTGTCATGCACGGAGTAATCGCCGTGGCTCATGTTCATCCGGGCAACGTCAACGCCGGCCTCGAGTACCGCAAGGGTGTTCTCGTAGCTGGCGATGGCCGGGCCGAAAGTGGCCACAATTTTTGCGCGTCTCATATACCTACCCTAGTAGTTTGCTGCATTGATTAAGTTGTTGCGGAGGTGAACCCGCGGCGAACTGCGCGGGTGTCAGAGAACCGCCATTGCACGGTCCGTCGGAGCCACCGGGGCAGGCAGGATGGTGCTGCCCATGAGGAACTTGTCCACGGCGGCGGCACATGCCCGGCCTTCGGCGATGGCCCACACAATGAGCGACTGCCCACGGCCGGCGTCTCCGGCCACGAAGATGCCCTCGGTGTTGGTCATGTAGTAACCGTCGCGGGACACGTTTCCGCGACCGTCGAATTCAGCGCTGACCTGCTCGCTGATTCCTGCCGGCTCGGCGCCGGTGAAGCCCAGGGACAGGAACACCAGGTCCGCCGGGATAATCCGCTCGGTACCGGCCTTGGGGAGCCGCTTGCCGTCAACGAATTCGGTTTCGGCGACCTTCACGCCGGTGAGCTTGCCGTTTTCGCCCACAAACTCCACGGTGGACGCGAGGTACGTGCGTTCGCCGCCTTCCTCGTGCGCGCTGGCCATTTCGAACAGCGTGGGGAACGTCGGCCAGGGCTGGTGCCCGGCGCGTTCCGACGGCGGCTGCTTGCCGATTGCCAGGGTGGTCACCGACGCGGCGCCATGGCGGTGCGCGGTGCCGAGGCAGTCAGCGCCGGTGTCGCCGCCGCCCAGGATCACCACGTGCTTGCCCTTGGCGTGGATCTGGTTCTCGACGGTCTCCCCCGCCACCACCCGGTTGGCCGGTACGAGGTAGTCCATGGCGTAGTGCACGCCGTCGAGGTCGCGGCCCGGGATGGGCAGGTTCCGCGGGACGGTGGCGCCGGTGGCAATGACGACGGCGTCGTAGCGGCGGCGAAGCTGCTCCCACGTCACGTCGGAGCCCACAGCGACGCCGGTGCGGAAGCGGGTGCCTTCCGCCTTCATCTGCTCGATGCGGCGGTCGACCTGCTCCTTCTCCATCTTGAAGTCGGGAATGCCGTACCGGAGGAGCCCGCCGATCTTGTCGTCGCGCTCATAGACGGCGACGGTGTGTCCCACGCGAGTCAGCTGCTGGGCCACGGCCAGGCCGGCAGGGCCGGAGCCGACGACGGCAACGGTCTTTCCGGTCAGGCGCGTCGGGGGCAGCGGGTTGACCCAGCCGTTTTCGAACGCTTCGTCGATGATGGAGACTTCAACCTGCTTGATGGTCACCGCGGGCTGGTTGATCCCCAGCACGCAGGACGCTTCGCACGGCGCCGGGCAGAGCCGGCCGGTCCACTCGGGGAAGTTGTTGGTGGCGTGGAGCCGCTCAATCGCTTCTTCGCCCTTGTCCCGCCATGTGAGGTCGTTCCACTCCGGAATCAGGTTGCCCAGCGGGCAGCCCTGGTGGCAGAACGGGACACCGCAGTCCATGCAGCGGCCGGCCTGTGCCTTCAGGACACCCTTTTCCTGGGCCTCATAGACTTCCTTCCAGTCCATGATGCGGACCGGAACGGGACGGCGCGGCTGCGTTTCACGCTGGCGTACTTTCAGAAATCCGCGTGGATCAGCCACCGGTCACCTCCAGGATTCGAGACCATACTTCTTCGCCGTCGGGGTCAAGGCCCTCTTCGATGGCGTCGAGACGGGTTTGCAGGACTGCCGCGTAGTCGCGCGGCAAGACTTTGGTAATGCGGGCAGCGGTGTCGTCGAAGTTCTCGAGCAGCCGCTGGGCGTGCAGCGACTCCGTCTCCTCGACGTGCTTGACCAGCAGGCCGTGGACGATGTCGCGGTCCTCGGCGTCAAGCTCGCGGAGCTGGAGTTCGCCGGACTGCAGCGCATCCTTGTTCACACGGGTGGTCTGCAGGTCCAGCACGTAGGCGGTGCCGCCGGACATGCCGGCGCCGAAGTTGCGTCCGGTGCGGCCGATGATCAGCGTCTGCCCGCCGGTCATGTACTCGCAGCCGTGGTCGCCGATGCCTTCAACAACGGCGGTGGCGCCGGAGTTGCGGACCAGGAAGCGTTCGCCCACCTGGCCGCGCAGGAACATCTCACCGCTGGTGGCGCCGTAGCCGATCACGTTGCCGGCGATAACGTTGCTTTCCGCCTTGAACACGTTGGTGCGGTCCGGCCGGACGATGATCCGTCCACCGGAGAGGCCCTTGCCCACGTAGTCGTTCGAGTCGCCGAACAGGCGCAGCGTGATGCCGGCGGGCAGGAAGGCGCCCAGCGACTGTCCCGCGGTACCGGTCAGCGTGATGTCGATCGTGTCGGTGGCCAGCAGGTCGGTGCTGAACGTCTTGGTCACGACGTGGCCCAGCATGGTGCCCACCGAGCGGTCGGTGTTGATGACGTCCACGGCGATCTTCACCGGGCTGCGGTCTGTCAGTGCCTCGGTGGCCATGGTGATCAGGCGCTGGTCGAAGTGCTTGTCCAGCTCATGGTTCTGCGAGGTCAGGTTGCGCAGCGGCGCGTCGTCGTCGAACTCGAGCCCGTGCAGGATCGGGTCCAGGTCCAGGCCGTCGGCCTTCCAGTGGTTGATGGCCTCACGGGCATCCAGCACCTCGGCGTGGCCGATCGCTTCCTCGATGCTCCGGAAACCGAGTTCCGCGAGGATCTCGCGGACTTCCTCGGCCAGGAATTCGAAGAAGTTGACCACAAACTCGGGCTTGCCGGTGAAGCGGGCCCGCAGTTCGGGGTTCTGCGTGGCAACACCCACCGGGCAGGTGTCCAGGTGGCAGACGCGCATCATGATGCAGCCTTCCACCACCAGCGGTGCGGTGGCGAAACCGAACTCCTCGCCGCCGAGCAGCGCGGCAATGACGACGTCGCGGCCGGTCTTGAGCTGGCCGTCCACCTGCACCACCACGCGGTCGCGCAGGCCGTTGAGCATCAGGGTCTGCTGGGTCTCTGCGAGCCCCAGCTCCCACGGCACACCGGCATGCTTCAGCGAGTTCAGCGGGGAGGCACCCGTGCCGCCGTCATGGCCGGAGACGAGTACGACGTCGGCCTTGGCTTTGGTGACACCGGCGGCAACCGTGCCGATCCCCACTTCGGAGACGAGCTTGACGTGCACGCGGGCCGAGGGGTTGGCACGCTTCGCATCGTAGATGAGCTGCGCGAGGTCCTCGATGGAGTAGATGTCGTGGTGCGGGGGCGGCGAGATGAGTCCGACGCCGGGGGTGGAGTGGCGCGTCCGGGCAACCCAGGGGTAGACCTTCTGCGCCATCAGCTGGCCGCCTTCGCCGGGCTTGGCACCCTGCGCCATCTTGATCTGGATGTCGTCGGCGTTGCTCAGGTACAGGCTGGTGACGCCGAACCGGCCCGAGGCGATCTGCTTCACGGCCGAGCGGCGCTTCGGGTCCAGCAGACGGTCAACGTCCTCGCCGCCTTCACCGGTGTTGGACTTGCCGCCCAGCTGGTTCATGGCGATCGCGAGCGTTTCGTGGGCTTCCTTGGAGATGGACCCGTAGCTCATGGCGCCGGTGGAGAAGCGCTTGACGATGCTGGAGACGGGCTCGACCTCTTCGAGCGGCACGGCGGGACGGTCGTTCTTGAACTTGAGGAGCCCGCGAAGGGTCATCAGGTTCTCGGACTGGTCGTCCACACCGCGGGTGTAGGACTTGAAGATGTCATACCGGCGCTCACGCGTGGCGTGCTGCAGGCGGAAGACGGTCTCCGGGTTGAACAGGTGCGGCTCGCCGTCGCGGCGCCACTGGTACTCGCCGCCGCCCAGGAGCGGGCGGTGCGGCTGCTCGATGCCGCCTTCGGGGTAGGCCATCTGGTGCCGCGCCGAAACCTCGGCGGCGATGACGTCCAGGCCGACCCCGCCCAGCTGCGAGTGCGTGCCGGCGAAGAACTCGTCCACCAGTTCCTGCCCGAGGCCCAGGGCTTCGAACGTCTGCGCGCCGGTGTACGACGCCACAGTGGAGATGCCCATCTTGGACATGATCTTCAGGACACCCTTGCCGAGGCCCTTGATGAGGTTGTAGACGCCGTCCTGCGGGGTGACCCCGACAACGTCGCCGGCGGTGATGAGCTGCTCCACCGATTCCATGGCCAGGTACGGGTTCACGGCGGACGCGCCGTAGCCGATCAGGACAGCCACGTGGTGCGTCTCGCGGACGTCGCCGGCCTCGACCACCAGGGCGGTCTTGGTGCGGTTGGCGCTGCGCAGCAGGTGGTGGTGCACGGCGCTGACCAGCAGCAGCGAAGGAATCGGGGCCCACTGGGCGTTCGAGTCGCGGTCGGACAGCACAACGTACTGCACGCCGCGGTTGATCGCGCCGGAGACCTGTTCGCAGATCTCGGTGAGCCGGGCACGCAGCGCGTTCTCGCCGCCTTCGGGGCGGTACAGGCCGCGGACCTTCATGGCCACGCGGTCGCCGTCGGGCGTTTCGATGTTGGCGATCTTGGCGAGCTGGTCGTTGTTAATCACCGGGAACGGAAGCATGACCTGCGGCTGGCGGACCTGCTTGGTGTCCAGCAGGTTGCCGTTCGGGCCGATAGCGCAGGTCAGCGACGTGACCAGCTCTTCGCGGATGGCGTCCAGCGGCGGGTTGGTGACCTGCGCGAAGGACTGCACAAAGTAGTCGAACAGCAGGCGGGGGCGCTTGGAAAGCACAGCCACCGGGGTGTCCGATCCCATCGCACCCAGCGGTTCGGCGCCGGTGCGGGCCATCGGGCCGAGCAGGATCTTCAGCTCTTCGGTGGTGTAGCCGAAGGTCCGCTGGCGGATGTTGACCGAAGCGGCCGTGTGGACCACGTGCTCGCGCTCGGGGAGGTCGTTGAGGTCGATCAGGTTGTCCTTGACCCACTCGGCCCAGGGGTTGGCCGCGGCCACCTCGGCCTTGACCTCTTCGTCGTCGATGATGCGGCCGGTGTCGGTGTCCACGAGGAACATCTTGCCCGGGGAAACGCGGCCCTTCTTGACAATCTTGGAAGCCTCGACGTCGATCACGCCAACTTCGGAGGCGAAGACGATCAGGCCGTCCTCGGTGATCCAGTAGCGCCCGGGGCGCAGGCCGTTGCGGTCCAGGGTGGCGCCGACGAGGTTGCCGTCGGTGAAGGACACGGCTGCGGGGCCGTCCCACGGTTCCATCAGCAGGGAGTGGTATTCGTAGAACGCACGCCGTGCCGGATCCATGGTGGCGTGGTTTTCCCAGGCTTCGGGGATCATCATCATGATCGAGTGCGTGATGGGGCGGCCGGAGAGCCACAGCAGCTCGGCTACCTCATCGAAGGACGCAGAGTCGGACGCACCGGGAGTACAGATCGGGTACAGCTCTTCGGGCGAGTCGCCCAGCAGCGGGTTGGCAAGCTGTGACTGGCGGGCGCGCATCCAGTTCCGGTTGCCCTTGACGGTGTTGATCTCACCGTTGTGGGCGATGGTGCGGAACGGCTGGGCCAGCGGCCAGGACGGGAACGTGTTGGTGGAGAAGCGCGAGTGCACGATCGCCAGCTTGGTCTTGAAGCGCTTGTCCGAGAGGTCCGGGTAGAACGGCTCGAGCTGGGCGGTGGTGAGCATGCCCTTGTAGACGATGGTCCGGGAGGACAGCGACGGGAAGTAGACACCGTACTTATTCTGGGCACGCTTGCGGATCCGCCAGGCGCGGGAGTCCAGCTCGTTGCGGTCCAGCTCTTCGCCGGTGGCCGAGGCAAGGAAGGGCTGCGAGAAGTACGGCATGCAGGCGCGTGCCATGGCACCAACCAGGTCAGCGACGATGGGGACCTCACGCCAGCCCAGGACGGTCAGGCCCTCATCGGCGGCGAGGCCTTCGATGCCGGCCTTGGCGGCATCGGCTTCGCGCTGCTCGGCGGGCAGGAAGGCGGTACCGGCCACGTACTGGCCGGGCGCCGGAAGTTCGAATTCAGTGACGGCACGGAAGAACTCGTCGGGGATCTGCATGAGCAGGCCCGCGCCGTCGCCGGTGCCTTCATCGGCGCCCACGGCACCGCGGTGCTCGAGGTTGCGCAGGGCGGTCAGGGCGGCGTCGACGATGTCGTAGCCGGGCTCGCCGCGGAGGGTGGCGATGATCGCAAGGCCGCAGGCGTCCTTCTCCTGCTCCGGGTTGTACAGGCCACGGGCCTCCGGCAGAGACGCAAAGCGCTTGAACGGCGACATGGCAGCCTCAGGCTGGTCCGGTTCGGACCAGCTGGGAGTGTGAAGAGTTTGGCTCATGGGAGACGTCCTTCCTCCTGATCGTGCGTATGGAAGGGACACCGTTGGCCCCACTCAGAGCGCCTCTGTGATGGGCACAACAAAGTGTTACTTACTGGAAATTGTAGGTCAGCACGGCCTGCTGAACTAACAGTTACGCAGGCCCCCGACCCGGGCTTGACCGGCCAGCAGCTCTATGCTGGTCCGGGGCTGTCCCGATGCCACGACGCTGTGGTGTTTGGGCGCTGCGAGCGGTGGCTCTGCGACCCTGCTTAATGGCTGGCTACTTGGTACTGCCAGCCTCCGGCGCGGTCCCCGCGGCTTTGCCGCCGGAGCTTTCGGCTGCCGGCGATTCCGTGAGGGTCTGCCCGCCAGCCGAAGTTTCCGGCTCCTCTTCCGTTGGGGTGGAAGGGCGCCTGGAACCGCTTTGGTTATCAGGGAGATTATCACGCGATTCACTATCTGAGACAACAGAGTCCGTATCACGGACCGGTTCGGCCCCGTCTTCGGGCCCCTCGACGGCGGGTTCCCGGCCGTCCAGATAGACACTGTCCGGCTCCGGCTTGCCCTTCATTCCCAGGAGAACAAAGACAACCAGCGCCACCACGAACACCAGGATGCTGGTCCAGACGTTCAGCCGTGCGGTGATGCCGAAGAGGTTGATCTGCTCCGCGTCATCAATGCGCATGGCTTCGATCCAGACCCGGCCCAGGGTGTAGTACATGGCGTAGGCCCAGAAAAGGCGGCCGCGGCGGAAGTGGAATCTCCGGTCCAGGGCCAGGAGGATCAGCACGCCGGCGATGTTCCACAGCGACTCGTACAGGAACGTCGGGTGGAACAGCGTGTCCGCCGGCAACCCGGCAGGGAAGTTGGCGTTGTCCGCGTCCACCTGCAGGCCCCACGGCAGGGTGGTGGGTCCGCCGAAGAGCTCCTGGTTGAAGTAGTTCCCCCAACGTCCCACGGCCTGGGCCAGCAGCAGCCCCGGAGCGGCGGCGTCCAGGAACGCGGTCAGCTTCACGCCCGACCGGCGGCAGCCGATCCAGGCGCCGACGACGCCCAGCACCACGGCACCCCAGATGCCCAGCCCGCCCCGCTGGATCTGCGGGATCAGCCACAGGTCCCCGGTGCCGTCAAAGCCGGGCCCGAAGTACGCATCCGGGGAGGACACCACATGGTAGAGCCGCCCGCCGATGATGCCGAACGGGATGGCCCAGATGACGATGTCCCAGACGCTTCCCTCCGGCGCACCACGCCGTGCCCAGCGGACGGACGTGAGCCACAGGCCCACGATGATGCCCGCAAGGATGCACAGGGCGTAGGCATGGATGCGCAGCGAACCCCACGGCAGCGGGATGTCGAAGCCGGACCAGTCCGGACTCGGGATGCTCGCCGGCACCATGGCCGCGGCGTGGAGGAGGGTCTGCATGGGGGCTACTTCCTGGTCAGTCCGGTGCTGAGGTCTTTGGTCAGCTTCGCAACGGCGTCCACGCCGCCGTCCCTGATGGCGGACACGAGGGCGGTGCCCACGATCACGCCGTCGGCGTAGGCGGCAATCTCCGCCACCTGCCCAGCGTTCGAAACCCCGAGGCCAACGCAGACGCGTTCGGCGCCGGCCGCCTTGGCCGCAGCCACGACGCCTTCGGCAGCCGAGCTGACGGAGGAGCGTGCACCAGTGACACCCATGATCGAAACCGCGTATACAAAGCCGCGGCTGGCCTCCACCGTGCGCTTCATGCGCTCCGTGGACGACGACGGCGCCACCAGGAAGACCCGGTCCAGGCCGTACTTGTCCGATGCTTCCATCCATTCCGCGGCCTCATCAGGGATGAGGTCGGGAGTAATCAGGCCGGCTCCGCCGGCTTCGGCGAGGCGGCGCGAGAACTCGTCCACGCCCATCCGGACCACCGGGTTCCAGTAGGTCATGACCAGCACGGCGGCGTCGGTCTGGCTGGTGATGCCGGCAACCACGTCGAAGACCTGGCGGACCGCGAAGCCGTTGGCCAGCGCCTCGGTGGTGGCGGCCTGGATGACAGGGCCGTCCATGACCGGGTCCGAGTACGGGATGCCGATCTCGATCAGGTCCGCGCCGTTGCGCGCCAGGGCGATGCCCGCGGCGATGGTGTCCTCAACGGTCGGGTACCCGGCAGGCAGGTAGCCGATCAGGGCCGACCGTCCTTCTGCGCGGGCCTTATCGATGGCGATTGCCGATTTGCTGGTGCTGCTGATGTTCTGAACGCCGGTCACAGCTGCTCCCCTTCCTTGCCGATGGCGGCCTCTGCGGAATCCTTGTCCAGCAGGTCGAACCACTCCGCTGCGGTGGCAACGTCCTTGTCACCGCGGCCGGACAGGTTCACAATCACGATCTTCTCTGCTGCCCCTGCAGCGCCGGCCTCTGCTGCCAGCCGCTGGCCCACCTTGATGGCACCGGCGAGGGCGTGCGAGGACTCGATGGCGGGAATGATGCCCTCGGTGCGGCACAGGAGCCGGAACGCGTCCATGGCTTCGCTGTCCGTGATCGGCTCGTAGCTGACGCGTCCGATGTCGGCGAGGTAGGAGTGCTCCGGGCCGACGCCCGGGTAGTCCAGGCCTGCGGAAATGGAGTGCGACTCGATGGTCTGGCCGTCGTCGTCCTGCATGAGGTAGGACCGCGCGCCGTGCAGCACGCCGGGCTTGCCCAGCGTGATGGTGGCTGCGTGCCGGCCGGTTTCGACGCCGTCGCCGCCTGCCTCGAAGCCGTAGATCTTCACGGAAGGGTCATCCAGGAAGCCGTGGAAGATGCCGATCGCGTTGGAGCCGCCGCCGATGCAGGCGCAGACGGCGTCGGGAAGACGGCCGGCCTGCTCGATGATCTGGGCGCGGGCTTCCTCGCCGATGACCTCGTGGAAGTAGCGGACCATGGCCGGGAACGGGTGCGCTCCTGCGGCCGTGCCCAGCAGGTAGTGGGTGTTGCCGACGTTGGCCACCCAGTCGCGGAGGGCCTCGTTGATGGCGTCCTTGAGGGTCTGCGAACCGTTGGTCACCGGGATCACGGTGGCGCCGAGGAGTTCCATCCGGGCCACGTTCAGCGCCTGGCGGCGGCAGTCTTCAGCGCCCATGTAGACGACGCATTCCAGGCCCAGCAGCGCGGCGGCCGTGGCGCTGGCGACGCCGTGCTGGCCAGCGCCAGTCTCGGCGATGACGCGGGTCTTGCCCATGCGCTTGGCCAGCAGGGCCTGGCCCAGGACGTTGTTGATCTTGTGCGAGCCGGTGTGGTTCAGGTCTTCGCGTTTGAGGAAGATCCGCACTCCCCCGGCGTGTTCGGCAAAGCGCTTGGCCTCCGTCAGCAGGGAGGGCCGGCCCGAGTAGTTCTTGTTCAGCTCGGCGATCTGCGCGATGAAATCGGGATCGGCCTTGGCCTTTTCGAACGTGTCCTCAAGCTCGTCCAGGGCCGCGATCAGTGACTCGGGCATCCACCGTCCCCCGTAGGAGCCAAAGTAGGGTCCCGGGGCGTGCTTGAGGGAGCCGCCCTGCAGGAATGCATCCACCGAGCCTTCGTCAGAGCCGGCTGTCGGCGCTTCGGCCATCAGTCTCACCATCCTGTTCACTTTTTCACTAATGAGTACATGCGGCATCCCTTCCGCGGTGGCCTGGGCAACCGGCGGCGGGATGGTGCCGGCGCGGCTAGGCGCGTGCGGCGATGGCCGCGGCGCCTGCCGCGGTAAATTCGGCGATCCGGTCCCGCGGCGTCGAGTCGCTGACCAGGGCTTCGCCCACCAGGATGGCGTTTGCGCCGCTGGCAGCGTAGTGCGTGACGTCGTCGACGCCGCGCACCCCGGACTCTGCGATGACCAGCGCTCCGGCGGGAATCATCCCGGCGAGGGACGCGAAAACGGAACGGTCGACGTCGAGCGTCTTGAGGTTGCGCACGTTCACGCCGATGATGCGCGCCTCAGCCGCCACCGCGCGTTCGATTTCCTCTTCCGTGTGCGTCTCCACCAGCACGTTCATGCCAAGTTCGCGGCTGAGTGCGCTGAAGTCCCGGAGCTCGCCGTCCGACAGCGATGCGACGATGAGCAGGATCAGGTCCGCACCGTGGGCGCGGGCCTCCCAGATCTGGTACTCGTCGAGCGTGAAGTCCTTGCGCAGCAACGGCACGTCCACGCGGGCACGGACGGCATCCAGGTCCGCGAGGGAGCCGTTGAAGCGCCGCTGTTCGGTGAGGACGCTGATGACCGCGGCCCCGCCGTCGGCGTACTGCTCAGCGAGCGAGGCCGGATCCACGATGGTCGCGAGGTCGCCCTTGGAGGGGCTGCGCCGTTTGATTTCGGCAATGACCTTCAGCTGGTCCCGCCGGG
The DNA here is from genome assembly GCF_031457335.1 of Arthrobacter sp. BE255. Classification (NCBI taxonomy): domain Bacteria; kingdom Bacillati; phylum Actinomycetota; class Actinomycetes; order Micrococcales; family Micrococcaceae; genus Arthrobacter; species Arthrobacter sp. BE255. Next base: position 163,865 of record NZ_JAVDWK010000004.1, read on the forward strand.
CTGACGGGCCGTCAAGGGCGGCCCAGGCGTCACGGGCCGGGGCAGCCGCAGCTGCCAGCTCCTTCAGTTCCGCAAGCGAAACGAGGCGCTTCCTGGCCTCCATATCCTCCCTGACACCAGCATTGATGTCATCGAGAACAGTCGCCATCAGTGGCCGGAGTTCTTCAGCTTGCTGCCTTCGACGCCGTAGCCTGCCTTGCGCATGACGAAGCCCAGGATCAGGCCGAGGACCATGACCGCTGCACCGGCGATGAAGATCGGGGTGTTGGCGATGACGAAGGCGATGGAGCAGACCAGCGCGCCGACCAGCATCACGATCACGCAGGTCCAGGCTGCCGGGCTGTTGCCGTGGCCGAGTTCCTGGCTGTGGTCAACGCCGTGGTGGACAGCGGATTCCGTGGCGGACTTGGACGCGGACGCGGGTGCTTTGCTCATGTGAATCTCCTCAGGATCAATACTGCTTACATTCTGCCATTTTTTGGCCGGGACCCGGTTATCGGCTGCCCGCACGGGGGCATGTGACCGGCCCGGCGCCCCTGGTGCGCTCAGGTGGGGTCGTCCCCGCGCGAGAGCCTGTCCCAGCTGTCGATCTCGTCAACTGGTCCGGCGGCCGCGGCGGCGCCTGTGGTCCGCGCGTCGTACTTTGTCCGGGACTTCCAGTAACGGCCCGCCGGAATGATCAGCAGGGCACCCAGGGCGAGCAGGGCACCGACGACGACGGCGATCGCCGGGAAGGCGGTCACGCTGACGTCTGCGCTGCTTCCGGTAACTCCGGTGGCGGCGGCGATGGAGCCCTGGGCGGCGGACAGCGGGTCAGCCAGCACGGTGGCTGCCGCCGCCACGATGCCGGCGGAGGCCAGCACGATGATGGCCGTGATGATCCAGCGCGCGATCCGCCCGGCGATGGCCGCGGCCAGGCCTCCGGCGAGGGCGACAAGGGCCAGCGCCGTCACCGTGGTGGCCGCCTTGCTCCCCTGCACCTGCAGGGCGGTCTGGGCACTGCCGGCCTGGCCCACCTGGTCAGGGTCAAGGGTGACCGAGATCCAGGTCTGCGTGGTGGTGCCAAACACGGCCAGTGCCAGCACAGCGACCAGCAGCACCAAGGTGGACTTGCGGGCCCACGCCGGCGTGCCCGCGGCTTTGGACGTATTCCCGGCAGTGACGTCCGGAACCGGCATCAGGCGCCCGCCTGCGTGGTGCTGCCCGCGTCGGCGGATCCGGTGCCCGTGGCTCCGGCGTCGGGGATGGTCTCTGCCGAGATGTTGTGCAGGGAACCGGCCGTGTGGACGGCCCGCAGCGGGGCGGCAGCCTTGTTCACGGTTTCCAGGGCTTCGGTGGGGTTGACGGAGTCCGCCACGATGCCGCCGCCGGCCTGGACGTAGGCGCGGCCTTCGCGGAGCAGTGCCGAGCGGATGGCGATGGCCATGTCCATGTCGCCGGCGAAGTCCAGGTAGCCCACCACGCCGCCGTAAATGCCACGGCGGTGGGGCTCCAGTTCGTCGAGGAGCCGCAGGGCCCGGGGTTTTGGCGCGCCGGACAGGGTGCCTGCCGGGAATGTGGCTTTCAGGACGTCGTACGCCTTGGCCTGTGGTGACAGCTTGCCCACCACGGTGGAGACCAAGTGCATGATGTGGCTGAACCGCTCCACTTCCATGAACTGCGTGACGTCCACCGTCCCCGCGACACAGACCTTGGACAGGTCGTTGCGGGAAAGGTCCACCAGCATCAGGTGCTCGGCCCGTTCCTTCTGGTCGGCCAGGAGTTCCTCGGCCAGGGCCTTGTCCCCCTCGACCGTCTTGCCACGGGGCCGCGAGCCGGCGATCGGGTGCGTGATGACTTCCTCGCCGGTCACAGTCACCAGCGCCTCCGGCGAGGACCCGACGATCGAGTACTCCCGGCCGTCCGCGTCCTCGAGGCTGAAAATGTACATGTAGGGGCTGGGGTTCGTGTTGCGCAGCACCCGGTACACGTCCAGGGGCGAGGCGCCGCATTCCATCTCGAAGCGGCGCGAGATCACCACCTGGAAGACTTCGCCGTCGATGATGGCTTCCTTGCCGCGGTCCAGGGCGGCGAGGTAGTCGGTTTCGTCCCAGCGTTCCTGGACGCTGGAGGCGAAGTCCAGCGCGGCGGGCTCAAGGACGGAAACCGGCTGGGCCACGGGAGTGCTGATCTGTGTCAGCAGGGCTTTGACCCGGGCCACGGCGTCGTGCCAGGCCTCATCCACGCGGTCCGAGCTGCCGTCGAAGTTGACGGCGTTGGCAATCAGCAGGACCGTGCCGTCCACGTTGTCGTGCACCGCCATGTCGGTGACCAGGTTCAGGGCCATCTCGGGCAGGTGCAGGTCGTCTTCGGGCGGGCTGGTCAGCCGTTCCCAGTGCCGGACGGTTTCCCAGCCCAGGAATCCCACCAGGCCGGACGTGAACGGCGGCAGCCCGTCGAACCTGTCCGTGCGGAGGGCCTCGATGGTGTCCCGGATGGCGTCCACGGGATTGCCGTCCACGGGCACACCCACGGGCGGCTGGCCCAGCCAGTGGGCATTGCCGTCCTTGGTGGTGAGCGTGGCGCGCGACTTGGCGCCGATGAACGAGTAGCGGGACCAGGTCCCGCCTACCGCCGCGGACTCCATCAGGAACGTGCCGGGCTGGCCCTGGGCCAGTTTCCGGTAGAGGCCGATGGGGGTCTCCGCGTCCGCCAGCACCTTGAGGCGGACGGGAATGACACGGCTGCTGCCTGCGAGTTCGCGGAACTCCTCGAGGCCCGGGCTGATGATTCCAAGGTCCTGCATGGCTATGCTTCTCCGCCTGTTCTTCTTCGACGCCGGGTGGAGGGCGTCAGTTGTATGCTGCCGAAAGTATATTTGGGTGCGGGCCGGTCCCGCCTGGGAAAGTCACCCGGGAAATGCGCTCAGACGGCGGTGCCGGCCTGGACGTCAAGGCCCCTGCCGTCGAAGCAGGTGCGGGTCCCCGTGTGGCACGCGGCGCCGACCTGGTCCACGCGCACCAGGAGCGCGTCGCCGTCGCAGTCCATGGCAACGGACTTGACCCACTGGACGTGCCCGGACGTGTCGCCCTTGCGCCAATACTCCTGGCGGGAGCGGGAATAGAACGTGACGCGGCCGCTGGTCATGGTGCGGTGCAGCGCTTCGTCGTCCATCCAGCCGAGCATCAGCACTTCGTTGGTGTCGAACTGCTGGACGACGGCGGCCACCAGCCCGGCGCTGTCCCGCTTGAGCGCAGCGGCGAGATCAGCGGGAAGCGGGCTGGCGTCGGGGGTAGCTGCCGGGGCGGCCGCAGCAGGTGCGGGCAGGGGCGATCCGGGGGCTGGGGCGGGGGCGGGCTGCTCAGACATCAGACCAAGTCTAGTGCCTCTGCAGGGCCCCGGCCGGTGTGTGAACAACGGCACGTTCGGGCTGGCGGTTCTGCTGCCCAACTCCCCCGGTGTCGTGCTAGTTTCACAAGTGATGCATTTCGTCGATCCGTCCCGAGAAGTCCTGGCCGAAACCCTGCTGGCGGCCGGCCCTGATGCCCCTACCCTTTGCAGAGGCTGGCGCACCAGGGACCTTGCCGCGCACCTTTACCTGCGCGAACGCAAGGCCGCCGTGGGACTGGGCCTCATCATCAAGAGCCTGTCCAAAGCTTCGGACAAAGCCACCGCCAAGCTGGCCGCGAAGCTGAAGACCGGCGATGACTACACCCGCCTGGTGAACACCTTCCGGGCAGGTCCGCCGGCGCTGTCCCCCATGAACATCAAGGCCCTGGACGAAAGCTCCAACCTCATCGAGTACTTCGTCCACACGGAGGACATCCGCCGTGCCGTGGACCGCTGGGCTCCCCGGCAACTCGACGAAGCCTACTCTGAGGCACTCTGGGACGAGCTGATCAAGCGCGCCGCCATCCTGTACCGGGGCGTGGACCTGGGCATTGTGCTGGTCCGGCCCTCCGGCCCGCGGCACGTGGCCAAGCGCGCCCCCGTATCGGTGGCGATCGTCGGCGAGCCCGGCGAACTCCTCATGCACGCCCACGGCCGCACACGCCACGCCCTGGTCACCTTCGAAGGCCAGCCAGACGCCGTCGCGCTCCTCCAGTCCGCCGAAGTGGGCCTCTAACAAAGCAACGCGAGGTCACTTCCGGCCCAATAACCGTGGTTTATCGGGCCGGAAGTGACCTCGCGTTGCTTTTGCGGGTGGGGGTCAGCGGACTTCGAAGCCTGCGTCGCGGATGGCCTGCTTGACCTGGGACATCATGTCGTCCGGGCCCCAGTGGAAAATCGAGGCAGCCAGCACGGCGTCCGCTCCGGCAGCGACAGCAGGGGCGAAGTGCGCCGGCTCCCCCGCTCCGCCCGAGGCGATGATCGGAACCCGCACCGCTGCCCGGACCAGGCGGATCAGCTCCAGGTCGAAACCGTCCTTGGTGCCGTCGGCGTCGATGGAGTTCAGCAGGATTTCGCCGACCCCGCGGTCCGCGGCCTCCTTCGCCCAGGCGATGGCGTCGATGCCTGTGCCCGTCCGCCCGCCGTGCGTGGTGACTTCAAAGCCCGACGCCGTGGGCTGGGATCCGGGGCGGGTGCGGCGGGCATCCACCGAAAGGACCAGCACCTGCGATCCGAAGTGGCGCGTAATTTCGTCGATGACGTCCGGGCGGGCCACCGCGGCCGTGTTGATGGAGGCCTTGTCGGCGCCGAAGCGCAGGAGCTTGTCCACCTCCGCGACACCGCGGACGCCGCCGCCTACGGTCAGCGGGATGAAGACTTCCTCGGCGGTCCGGCGGACCACGTCGAAGGTGGTTTCGCGGTTGCCGGAGGACGCTGTGACATCCAGGAAGGTCAGTTCGTCGGCGCCGGCGTTGTCGTAGCGGTGTGCCAGCTCCACCGGGTCCCCGGCGTCGCGGAGTCCTTCAAAGTTGACGCCCTTGACGACGCGTCCGGCGTCGACGTCGAGGCACGGGATGACTCGTACAGCTACAGCCATGGGTACTCCTGGAATTCCTTGTTTGATTCTGCTGTGCCGCGCGAAGCCGGCGGGAGGCTCAGATGCGGCAGGCGTGGATGCTGCTCACGAGGATGGCGCGGGCGCCAAGGTCGTAGAGCTCGTCCATGATCCGGTTGGTTTCCTTCTTGGGCACCATGGAGCGGACAGCCACCCACTCCGAATCGCGCAGCGGCGAGACCGTGGGTGATTCCAGGCCGGGGGTCAGCGCCGCGGCCTGCTCCACCAGTTCCTTGCGGATGTCGTAGTCCATCAGGACGTACTGCCGGGCCACCAGGACGCCTTGCAGACGCCGGATGAGGACTTCAATTTCCTTGGCGGTGCCGTTCGCGGCGCCGCCTTCCTCAGTGCGCTTGATCAGCACGGCCTCGGACTTGAGGATCGGCTCCCCGAAGATCTCCATCCCGGCGGCCTTGAGCGTGTTGCCGGTTTCGACGACGTCGGCAATGGCGTCCGCGACGCCGAGGCGCACGGAGGACTCAACGGCGCCGTCAAGGCGGACCACCTTGGCTTTGATGCCGAGCCCGGCGAGGTAGCCGCGGAGCAGCCCGTCGTAGCTGGTAGCCAGGCGCTTGCCCTCGAGCTGTTCGACGCCGGCGAAGTCTCCCACCGGGCCGGCGAAGCGGAAAGTCGAGGCGGCGAACCCCAGGGGCATCAGTTCCTCAGCCTCAACCTCTGCGTCCAGCAGGAGGTCGCGGCCGGTGATGCCGACGTCGAGCGTTCCCTGCCCGACGTAGACGGCGATGTCGCGGGGGCGGAGGAAGAAGAATTCAATGTCGTTGTCCGGGTCCACCATGACCAGTTCGCGGGTGTCGCGGCGCTGGCGGTAGCCGGCTTCGGACAGCATGGCGGAGGCGGCTTCGGACAGGGAGCCTTTATTGGGGACGGCTACTCGCAGCATGGGGGGGTCTTTCTAGGTTGGGAGGTCTGTTGATCAGGCAAACGGGCCACGCGGGGACAGGACTGGTGATGCCAGCCGCTGCCGCAGTGGCTACAGATGCTTGTAGACGTCTTCCAGGGTCAGGCCTTTGGCGAGCATCAGAACCTGCAGGTGGTACAGCAGCTGGGAGATTTCCTCGGCCGCGGCTTCATCGGATTCGTACTCAGCGGCCATCCATACTTCGGCTGCTTCCTCCACGACTTTCTTGCCGATGCCGTGGACTCCGGACTCCAATTCAGCGACGGTGCGGGAGCCTGCCGGGCGGGTGGCTGCCTTCTCACTCAGTTCAGCGAACAGCGTCTCGAAATTCTTCACGCCCTACAGCCTACTTGCTGCGGGCCGGAGGGCGCCTGTCGGGCCGTTGCATGACGGGCGCGATGTGAGTGAAGACACACCGCGCCCGTCAGCATGCTACGTGTACTGCTTAAGCACGACGGCGGTGGCCAGCGCCGCGGTGACGGCCTCGTGGCCCTTGTCCTCGCTGGATCCGGGCAGCCCGGCGCGGTCAAGGCCCTGCTGCTCGGTGTCGCAGGTCAGGACGCCGAAGCCCACCGGCACCCCGGTGGCGACACTGACGTCGGTGAGGCCCGACGTCGCGGCCTCGCAGACGTATTCGAAGTGCGGCGTGCCGCCGCGGATCACCACGCCGAGGGCCACCACGGCGTCAAAGTGCGGTGCCAGCCGTGCGGCGGCGACCGGCAGCTCGAAGGCTCCGGGGACGCGCAGGACCGTGGGTTCGCTGATGCCGGCGTCCTTGGCGGCGCGGAGCGCGCCATCCAGCAGTCCGTCCATGATCTGGGTGTGCCAGCTCGCGGCCACTATGGCCAGCCGGAGCTGCGACGTTTCCGCCGGGTTGAGGGTAGTGAGGTCGATATCGGGTGCGCCGTGGCCACTCATATGTATGTAGGTTCCGTTCTTCAGTCTTGTTCGTGCTGGAAAGTTTCGGGCGCGGAGCCGGGCACCGCCACCACATGGGTGTCCAGCGTCAGCCGGTGCTCCATGCGGTCCTTTTTGGTCTGCAGGTAGCGGATGTTCTGGTCGCGTGAGGGCACCTCGGTGGGGACCATCTCCACCACCTTCACCCCTGCTTTGGCGAGCCTGTGCTTTTTGTCCGGGTTGTTGCTCAGGAGCCTGACTTCGTGGAGGCCCATCTCCGCCAGGACCTGGGCGGCTGCGTTGTAGGAACGCGCGTCCACAGGCAGGCCCAACTGCTCATTGGCTTCCACGGTGTCGAAGCCGGCCTCCTGGAGGGCGTAAGCCTTGATCTTGTTGGCCAGCCCGATCCCCCGGCCTTCCTGTCCACGCAGGTACAGCAGGGTGCCGCCGTACGCGTGAATCATTTCCAGGGCGTAGGCCAGCTGTTCACCGCAGTCGCAGCGGTAGGACCCAAAGATGTCGCCGGTGAGGCACTCTGAATGGAGCCGGACCAAGGGAGCCTTGCCGTCCCTGGGCGGGTTGGGGGAACTCACCGCAAGGTGCTCGGCGCCGGTGACGAGATCGGTCCAGGCCTGGGCGATGAAGTCGCCGAACGCCGTCGGCAGCTGCACGATGGGCCCGCCGCTGACCGGATGGTGGACCTTTCCGTTGCCGGTGGTCCCCTGCTGGCTGCTGTGGTGGGCGTTGCCCGTAACCCCGGAAGCCGTCATCGTTTCTCCTCTTCTCCGCCCGGGCGTCCTGCCCGGGTACCGCTGTGGGCCGGCGTGCCGGCTGCCTCAAGGTAGGCCACCAGGTCCTCGATCGAGATCAGGGGGCACCCATGTTCGGCAGCGAAGGCACGGAGCCCGTCCAACCGCATCATTTCACCGTCGTCGTACACAACTTCCGCGATCACGCCCACCGGCTCCAGGCCGGCCAGCCGGCACAGGTCCACGGCCGCTTCAGTATGGCCGGGGCGTTCACGCACTCCACCGTTAACCGCCCGGAGCGGGAAAATATGCCCGGGCCGGGTCACCGATGCCGGACCCGCGGCGGGGTCGGCCAGGATGCGGGCCGTGAGGGCCCGGTCCGTTGCCGAGATGCCGGTGCTGACGCCCACGGCGGCGTCGCAGGACACCGTGTAGGCGGTGCCCTTGGAGTCCTGGTTCACCGCGACCATCGGCGGCAGCGCCAGGTCATCGGCGCGTTCGCCGGACAGCGGGACGCAGATGACGCCGGAGCTGTAGCGGATGGTCCAGCCCATCAGCGCCGGGGTGGCGTGCTGGGCCGCGAAGATGATGTCGCCTTCGTTTTCGCGGTCTTCGTTGTCCACCACCAGGACGGGCCGGCCGGCGGCCATGGCGCGGATGGCGTCCTCCACCGGGTCAAGTCCGAGGGCGGCGTCCGTTGCCGGCTCAAGGTGTGCGGTGCCGTTCATCGGGTTCCTCCTGTGGCTGCGCCGGTGCTGAAGGCCAGCAGCCGTTCGGTGTACTTGGCGAGGACGTCCACCTCAAGGTTGACCCTGCTGCCGGTGGTCTTGGCACCAAGTCCGGTTTCGGCAAGCGTGGTGGGGATCAGCCCCACTTCGAACCAGGGCTCCGGTTCCGGGGCCGGGCTGACGGCGGTGACGGTGAGCGAGACGCCGTCAATGGCGATGGAGCCCTTTTCGGCGATGTACCGGGCGAGGTTTCCCGGAACGGCGAAGCGCAGCCGCTCCCAGTTCCCCAGTGCCTCGCGCTCCACGAGCTGCCCGACGCCGTCGACATGGCCCTGGACAACGTGGCCGTCGAGGCGGCCGCCGGCCGGGACGCACCGCTCAAGGTTGACGGAGTCGCCGGCGGCGAGTTCGCCGATGGTGCTGCGGACCAGGGTTTCGCCCATCACGTCGACGCTGAAGTCCCTGCCGTCAATCTGGGTGGCGGTCAGGCACACGCCGTTCACGGCGATGGAGCCGCCCAGGGCGAGGCCCTCGGTGCTGGCGGGGGCGTGGAGCCTGACGGTGGCGCTGGTGTCGCCGTCCCGTTCCACGGACAGGACCTGTCCCTGTTCGGCAATAATTCCGGTAAACATCAGTGGCCTCCCAAGGCTGGTTCGGCGCCGCCCAGGCGCGCGAGTGGTTCAGAATGCGGTTGTGGTTCCAAAGTTTGAGTGTGCTGGGGCCGGAGGTGGAGCCTGAGGTCCCGGCCGAGGGTCCTGACGGCGCCGCCGTCGGACTGGTCCCAGTCCCACTGCTGCGCGTCCGGCAGCGTGGTGATTCCAAGCCCGTCCAGCGCCGGCGTCCCGGATCCCAGCAGCGTGGGGGCGAGGTACACGATCAGCTCGTCCACGAGGCCGGCTGCCAGGAAGGCGCTGAGGATCCGCGAGCCGCCCTCCACCATGACGTGGCGGATTCCCGCCGCGTACAGCTGCGAGAGTGCATCGCGCGGTTCACGGGTGGGCAGGTGGAGCACCCGGCCGTCTTCGCCGCGGACGGCAGCGTCCGCCGGGATGTCCCGCAGGCCCATCACGGCCCGGAGGGGCTGCCTGCCGGACACGGCACCGGACGCGTCGCGGGCCGTGAGCCGCGGGTTGTCGATGAGGACGGTCTGGGTGCCCACCAGGATGGCGTCGATCCTGCCGCGGAGCCCGTGGTTGTCGGCGAGCGATTCCGGGCTGGAGATCCACTGGCTGGTCCCGTCCTCGGCGGCGATGCGGCTGTCGAGGGTCTGGGCGATGTGGAGCGTCACGAACGGCCGTTTCGCGGCAACGCCCTGGAACCACTGGCGGTTCAGCTCAAGGGCCTCCCCCGCGGCGAGGCCGCTGCGGACCCTGACGCCGGCTTCGCGGAGAGTGGCCGCGCCGCCTGCAGCGGGGTCGTGGGGATCATCCACGGCGTAGATGACATCCGTGATTCCGGCTTCGATGATGGCCTGGGCGCACGGCCCGGTCCGGCCGACGTGGTTGCACGGTTCGAGCGTGACCAGCATGGTGGCGCCGTGCAGGTCCAGTCCGGCCGCAGCCGCCTGGGCTATCGCGTCGGCCTCGGCGTGTGCGGTCCCGGCGCCGCGGTGGTAGCCCGTCACCAGGTGCCTGCCTTCGGAATCCACGACGACGGCACCCACCAGGGGGTTCGCGCCGCGGGGCCCGCGCAGGGCTGCTTCAAGTGCTGCATCCATGGCGGATGTTTCCGCCGGGCTGAAGGCAGTCACTATTTCGTCGTTGGGCGCTTGGGCGCGCTGCGCTGTGGACGGGGTCATGGTGCGACCACCGGGCAGGCTTGGCCGGATTCCACGCCGTGAGGAGTCAGGGCGTCGAAGAGCCATCGCAAGGGGTTCATGTGTGTTGTCGTTCCTTCCCTCTAGAACCGCGATGGCTCCGGGGGTATACGACAGCAGAAGGCTGCGGCATCAAATGATGCCGCAGATACAGCTGTACGTGCTTCTCTCATCCAGACTTTAACTGTCGGTACCGGAATTTCACCGGTTCAACCGTCCGCCGGTTCCTTCCCTGGAGGGGGAAAGCGCCGGCTCGCGGGTCGCGGACTGTCACCGCCGGTTCGGACTTACACCGACCCCGGAGCACGTATTGTGTGTTGCTATTCTGCCACAACCATGAAGGTGGCCAGACTATTCCGACGACCCCGCGCGTAACGTTTGGCTGCCTGCTTTGCGCAGCCGTTCGATGGCCGCCGCAGGGTCCTCCGCACCGTACACAGCGGAGCCGGCGACGAAGACGTTGGCTCCTGCTTCGGCTGCCCGGGTAATGGTTTCCTCGGTGATGCCGCCGTCCACCTGGATGGCCACGCCGATCCCGGAACCGTCGATCGCTGCCCTCGCCCGGCGGATCTTGGGGAGCGTGAGGTCCAGGAACGCCTGGCCGCCGAAGCCGGGTTCCACGGTCATGATGAGCAGCATGTCCAGCTCGGCCAGCATGTCCAGGTAGGGCTCCACGGGTGTACCTGGCCGCAGCGCCATGCCCGCCTTGGAGCCCCGGGCCCGCAGTTCGCGTGCCAGCTTGATGGGGGCAATCGATGCCTCGGCGTGGAACGTGACGGACGCGAGGCCCGCGTCAGCGAACCCGGGTGCCCAGCGGTCGGCGTCAGCGATCATCAGGTGGGCGTCCAGGGGCACCGGGCTGACGGCCTGGATCCGCTGGACCACCGGCAGGCCGATGGTGAGGTTCGGGACGAAGTGGTTGTCCATCACGTCCACGTGGACGGCGTCGGCATTGCTGATGCGGTGCAGTTCGGCTTCGAGGTTAACGAAGTCGGCGGAGAGGATGCTCGGATTGATGCAGCATTGCGTCACGGGTGAACCTTTCACGGTCAGGCCTTTTTACGGATCAGGGCGAGGAACATGGCGTCCGTGCTGTGGACGTGGGGCCAGAGCTGGGCGGTCAGCCCGTGCCCGGCGCCCAGGTTGCCGGTGAGGCTGACGCTGTCCAGGACCGCGCCGGCATCCAGGAGCTCCAGGTCATCGCGCTTGCGCAGGGCATCGGTGACGACGGCGGTGGTTTCGGCGGGGTGCGGCGAGCACGTGACGTACGCCACCACGCCGCCGGGGCGGACGGCGGCGAGGGCTGACTTGAGCAGGTCCCGCTGCAGCGGCCCTAAGTCCGCAAGGTCCTTGGGCGTGCGGCGCCAGCGGGACTCCGGACGACGGCGGAGCGCGCCGAGTCCGCTGCAAGGGACATCCACCAGGACACGGTCAAATGATTCGGGCTGCTCGGCGCCGACTTCCCGGCCGTCGCCGGTGCGGACACGCCAGGCGTCCCTGGGGACGGCCGACAAGGCCTGGCTGACGAGCTTCGCCCGGTGCGGGGCCGGTTCGTTCGCGAGGAGCGTGGCACCCCGGGCGTTGGCCAGGGCACCGAGCAGGGCGGCCTTGCCGCCGGGTCCGGCGCACAGGTCCAGCCAGGTTTCGGGGCCGGCGGCCTGCTCCAGGTCTACGGCTGCCAGCGCCCGGGCCACCAGCTGCGAGCCGACGTCCTGGACCCGTGTGGTTCCTTCCCGCACGGACGCCAGCCGGCCAAGGTCGCCGCCGCTGGAGAGGGCCGACCCTTCCACCAGTTCGCCCGGGGTGGCCCCGCTTTCGAGGGCTTCGTCGAGGCTCCCCAGTCCCGGCAGGGCCACCAGGTTCACCACCGGGGCCGCGTTGTCGGCTTCGAGGAGATCGTTGATTTCGGCGGCGGACCGACCGTGGGCCACAAGCGACTGGCGCATGGCGCGGACAATCCATTCCGGGTGCGCGTACTTGATGGAGGCGACCTTGGTCTCGTCGGTTTCGCCGGCGACCAGCAGGTCCAGCCATTCCTCGAGCGTGTGCGCCGTGACCTTCCGGAGCACAGCGTTGATCAGCGCGGACGGTCCGGCGCCGATCACGGCACGGGCCAGGCCGACGGTCTGGTCCAGGGCTGCATGGGCCGGTACGCGCATGGCCAGCAGCTGGTGCGTGCCGATGCGCAGGGCATCGAGGATGGCCGGATCCAGCTGGTCCAGCGGCCTGTCGACGCAGCGGGCCAGGACGGCGTCGTAGGTGCCCTGGCCGCGGAGGGCGCCGTAGCTCAGTTCCGTGGCGAAGCCGGCGTCGCGTTTGTCCAGCCCGTGGTGGCGGATCCGGGACGGCAGCACCAGGTTGGCGTAGGCGTCCTCCGCAGCGACGGCGCGCAGGACTTCGAAGGCCACCAGCCTGGCGGGATCGGCCCGGCGGGTCCGCTGCGCCGGCGCGTTTTCGGTAAAGCTCCGCTGCGCGGGGCGGTTGCGTTCCCGGCCCTGGGCGTTTCGCTGGCTGTTGTCCCGCTGTCCGCCGCCGCCACGGCCTCCCCGTGAGCCGCTGCCACGCTGTCCCCCGCCGCCGGCATTGCCGCCGCGGCCGGTGCCGCCTGTGTTTCCGCCGGACATGCTCATTCGAACACCACGCTTTCCAGTGTTGCCATGCCGCGGGCCCAATCGGCCGCGGCCATCATCTTCTTGCCGGCGGGCTGGATCCGCGTCAGCTCCACCGCATGGGAGCCGGTGCCCACCAGGACGCTCTTGCCGTTGAGCACCAACGCGCCGGGGGCGACATCCGTGGCCTCCGGCCGCAGCCGGACGGGTTCCAGTTTGACCCGCTGTCCGTCGAGGGTTGTCCACGCGCCAGGCTCGGGGGTGACCCCGCGGGCGCGCCGCCCGATGGCCAGCGCCGGCTGGTGCCAGTCGAGCCGGCCGTCGTCAAGGGTCAGTTTGGGGGCGAGCGATACGTCTCCGCGCTGAGGTTGCGCGGCAGCTTTGCCGGCATCGACGGCGGAGAGGGTCTGGGCCAGGAGCACGGCACCGCTGTGGGACAGCCGCTCGAGCAGCTGCCCGGCGGTGTCATCGGGGCCGACGCTCTCGGTCAGGGTTCCGAACACGGGCCCGGTATCCAGGCCGGCTTCCAGCTGGAAGGTGACCGCGCCCGTGACGTCGTCGCCGGCGATCACTGCACGCTGCACGGGGGCGGCGCCGCGCCAGGCAGGCAGCAGGGAGAAGTGCAGGTTGATCCAGCCGTGCCGCGGAACGTCCAGGGCTGCCGGGGGGATCAGTCCGCCGTAGGCAACGATGGCCGCAACGTCCGGGCTGACCGCGGCGATCCTTGCGGTCACATCCGCGTCCACCTTGGCGGCGTGGATAACGTCAATGCCCAGTTCGGCGGCCCGCTGGGCAACGGGCGACGGCGTGAGCACGCGTTTGCGTCCGACCGGCGCGTCCGGGCGGGTCAGGACGGCAACGACGTCGAAGCCCGCCTGCACCAGGGCGTCCAGCGAGGGCACCGCAACCGCGGGTGTACCGGCAAAAAGCACCCTCATTCAGCAGCACCGGGCGCCGCGGCACCAAAGCTTGCCCCGCCGGAACCGGCAGCCCCAAAACTTGCCCCGCCGAAACTGGATCCGACTGTTTTGGCCCGCTTCGCCGTCGTTTGCTCCGTGATGGCGTCATAGTTGGCGTTGCGTATGGACCGCAGGGCCTTTTTCCGGTCCTCGCCCTCCAGCCGGTCGGTGTAGAGGATGCCGTCCAGGTGGTCGGTCTCGTGCTGGAAACAGCGCGCCAGCATGCCTTCGCCCTCGACGGTGACGGGATTGCCGTGCAGGTCAACGCCGGTGACCTTGGTGGCCCGGAAGCGCCGGACGGGAAACCCCAACCCGGGGATGGACAGGCAGCCTTCCACGTGGTCCGGCTGGTAGTCGTCGCTGTTTTCCAGGACCGGATTAATGATGTGGCCGTCCACGCCGCCGACGCGGAAGGTAAAGACGCGCTGGCTGACGCCGATCTGCGGCGCGGCCAGCCCGGCGCCCTCGACGTCCTCCATGGTCTCGGTCATGTCCGCCACCAGCTTGGCCAGCTCAGGCCCGAACTCCGTCACGGGATCGGCCACTGTGCGCAGCACAGGGTCGCCGATGATGCGGATATTCAGAATGGCCATGTGCTTGTCTTTCCGGTTGGCGGATTGGGAACCAATCCAGTTTAGGCGGTGCTCAGGAGGCTAGGCGGTCCGTGCCGGCAGGGGCGGCGGTACGGGGATGAGGGCCGTGCCGGCGCTGATGGTGTCGGCGGAAAGCTCCCAGACGCGGCGCAGCGCGCAGAATTTCCACCAGTGGTGCTTCAGGACGTCCGGGTTGGCACGGACCGGGCGCACTTCTGTTTCGCCGATGGCCACGGCCAAAAGCACAGGGTTCTCGCCATACTTCCAGGCTTCCCATTCCCCGGCCACCGGGTCCACGAGGCTTTCCTCGGCCTTCATTCCGGCGACCAGCTGCATGACCACTTTGTCGTCGAGGGGCTTGACGGTGCCGTCCCGTGTGGTGCCCTTGGTTTTGTAGTCGATGACGCAGATCCTGCCGTTGATCTTCGCCACCAGGTCCAGGGTGCCTGCATATCCCACCGATTTGTTCCAGACCGTGATTTCCGGGGCGATGGGCTCCACCCGGTACAGTTCCCACCATTCGTCGAACCGCACGGCGAAGGCTTCCTCCCCGTTGGCGGCCAGCGCCTCCCGGGTTTCCTTCATGGCATGCGGACGGCCGAGCGCCCGGAGCGCCACCTGCTCGCAGTAGTTATGGACGCGGTCCCCGCGCCTGGCGGCCTCATCGCGGTACGTTTCGGCGGCCTTCGCAGCCCGGTTGACCGCCTGGCGGATCTTGGCCGGGCTGCCGAGGCAGTCGGCCAGCAGCGGATCCTTCGCCAGGCTGCTGGCACCCATGTAGCCAAACCAGCCGTCCAGTCCGTGCGGTTGCTGTCCGATCACCGTGGTGATGGAGGGGACAGTGAACGGCTCGGACGTGGAGCGCGCGTACATGCGGCCGTACTCGGTGGCGTGGGCAAGAAGCGGATCAGTCATACAAAGACTCTTTCACAAGGGGCTGACAGAATGGCCGGCGCAGAAACCCGGGCACAAAAAAGGTCCGTTTCCGCTCACAAGGAGCGGAAACGGACCGGATATCGGTGGGCGATACTGGGTTCGAACCAGTGACCTCTTCGGTGTGAACGAAGCGCGCTACCACTGCGCCAATCGCCCCGATGCATTTGAATGCTAGCCCACCCTGGGCCGAATCCGAAATCGGGCGCAAACTCAACCGGTGCATCATCTGAATTACAGCCCTGTAATTCGAAAAATTCCCTAGATTCCGGGGATCCAGGGCCATTCGGGCGGTGCCGGGCCATCCCGATTTGGAGATTCCCTGAACCTCCTATAGAGTTCTTACTCGTTGGAACGCGAGGAAATGCCCAAACGGCAGGGAATCAAGCCAATAAATGCGGACGTAGCTCAGCTGGTAGAGCACCACCTTGCCAAGGTGGATGTCGCGAGTTCGAATCTCGTCGTCCGCTCGCAGGACACTGTCACGGCAATGGCTCTTACGAACCGGCGCTTACACGGTGGGTTGGCCGAGAGGCGAGGCAGCGGCCTGCAAAGCCGTATACACGGGTTCGAATCCCGTACCCACCTCGGTGAAAACCATGGTTTCCGGTTAACCCCGGATGGCAATGGGCGATTGGCGCAGCGGTAGCGCGCTTCCCTGACACGGAAGAGGTCACTGGTTCGATCCCAGTATCGCCCACCAAGCAAGGAAACTTGCTTCATGCAGTACGCTTGGCCCCGGCCGGCGCACTACATACGCGGACGTAGCTCAGCTGGTAGAGCACCACCTTGCCAAGGTGGATGTCGCGAGTTCGAATCTCGTCGTCCGCTCTCTTCATGACAAGAAACACATCCCAATAAACCGGTCTTCCGGTTCCGGGCGATTGGCGCAGCGGTAGCGCGCTTCCCTGACACGGAAGAGGTCACTGGTTCGATCCCAGTATCGCCCACAAGCAGCAGCTCCCCTCGGAGCTGCTTTTTTATTGCCCGAAATTAGTGACGCGACGGCCGCCCGGACTTGACGGATTTTGTCACAGCACCTTGGCACCTCCAGGAGACAGGGCTAGGATCGGTTGCGGAGGAGCGACCTGGCTCCGCGATTGAAGGGAGGTGCTCGTGGGACTGATTGACGATCTTAAGGGCAAGGCTAAAGGTCTTATCCATGGCAACGAGCAGGCCATCAAGGACGGCATCACCAAGGCCGGCGATTTTGTCGACACAAAGACCGGCGGCAAGTACGCAGGTCACGTGGACAAGATCCAGGATGGCGCTTCCAAGCTCGTTGACAAGAACGGAACGCCCGGTGCTGCACCTGCCGCTGAGCAGGTCCCGCCGGTCACCCCTGTCCCGCCGGTTCCGCCGGTCGACAAGGCTCCGTAACAAGGATTTGGCCAGGGCTTTGCCCTAGCACGTCAAGGGGGCGCGGGTCCCGCCGGGAGGCGGCACCCGCGCCTTTGGCGTTTAACGCTGACTACACGCGCCGGAACGACGCTCAGCACACCCTTCGGCGGCCACGCCATGAACCTTGCCGCCCTCAGCGCGGCCGGACCCGGCCTACCTTGTGTTCGCGCTGGTCTCGGCGGCCCTGGTGACGCTGGTCAGCGCCGCTCCCCCGGGCCTGCTGGAGGCAGCTGCGGGGCTGGCGCTGATCGGGACCCTGGCGGCCTCGGTGTCGACCGCGCTGGCGGTGGATTCTCAAGGACCGCGGAACGCCTGAATGAGGTGAGTCCCGCCGTCGTGGGCTGCTTTGGGCGGCAAAGCCCGGGAAACAGGTCAGCCCGGCGGCGTGTCCGTGTCGAAGTGCCCCGTTTAGGCCGGGAAGCCCAGCCCTACAGCGGGGAGCCTGCCCTTAGGACGGCTCGTGGTTCTGGCCTTCCCGGGCCAGGGCGGTCAGGCGCGAGACGGCACGGTAGTACTTCTTGGTGTAGCCGCCGTGCATCATCTCGTCAGTGAACAGCTGGTCGAAAGGGACGCCGCTGGCCAGGATGGGCACGTCCTTGTCGTACAGCCGGTCCGCCAGCACCACAAAACGCAGGGCAACGGCCTGCTCGGTGATGGTTTCAACGTTGCGCCACACCACGCCGTCAATGCCGTCGATCAGCTGCCGGTAGCGGCTCGGGTGCACGCCGGCGAGGTGGTTGATCAGCGTGCTGAATTCGTCCTGCGCCACGGTCTTGCCGTCAAACTCGGCCTTCATCTGGGCCGCGAGTTCGCTGTTCTTCAGCGGGGACGGCGGCGTGGGCAGGCCGCGGTGGCGGAAATCCTCGCCGTCGATCCTGATGACCTCAAACTGGTCCGCGAGGACCTGGATTTCACGCTGGAAATCGACGGCGGCAAACCGGCCGTCACCCAGCGAACCCGGAAGGGTGTTGGACGTCGCAGCCAGCTTCACGCCGGCGTCGGCCAGTTCACGCATCAGCCGGGACATCAGCACAGTGTCGCCCGGATCATCCAGCTCGAACTCGTCGATGCACACCAGCTTGTAGTGGCTGAGCGCTTCCACTGTCTTGCGGAAGGAGAGGGCCCCCACCAGGTTGGTGTACTCCACAAACGTGCCGAATGCCTTGGGACCCGGGGCGGCGTGCCACAGCGATGCCAGGAGGTGGGTCTTGCCCACGCCGAATCCGCCGTCCAGGTAGATTCCGGCGCGGGAGGTGTCCTTCTTGGCAAAAAGCTTCTTGAACAGCCCGCCGCCGTTTCCGGCGCCTACTCCGTGCGCAAAGCCCTCCAGTTCCCGGACGGCGTGGGCCTGGCTGGGCTGCTTGGGGTCCGGGCGGTAGCTGGCGAAGGAGACCTGGCCAAACCGCGGTGAAGGATAAAAGCCCTTGAGGAGCTCATCCACCGAAACTGCCGGAGTGCGGGCGGCAAGCTGTTCGATCTGTACCAAGGTGGTCCGTTCTGCTGGTGGGTTGTCCCCAGAAAGAATACCGGCAATGCGGCACGGCTTCCCCGCCGGGGCACGGGCCGGCGGCCGGGCGTGACGAAGGCCATATTTCCCTCTGTTAACGCAACAGCGGACTTCGCTGCCCGCCGTGGCTAGTGTTGGAGCAGGTTCCCAGCATCCTCCTGCAGGTCCGCCGTACGTTTCAATGAAAGGCCATCACCTTGTCCTACCCAGTTGAAGAGAACGAGAAGTTCGCCGCCTACGCCCGTCCCGAGCGCCTGGTTTCCACCGAATGGCTCGCCGCCGCCCTTGAAAGCGGCGCCGTGGCCGATGGAAAGCTGGTGGTAGTGGAGTCCGATGAGGACGTCCTGCTCTACGAGACCGGCCATATCCCCGGATCAGTCAAGATCGACTGGCACACCGACCTCAATGACGAAGTGACCCGTGACTACGTGAACGGCGAAGCTTTCGCCGCCCTGGCCGCAGCCAAGGGCATCTCCCGCGACAGCACCGTGGTCATCTACGGCGACAAGTCCAACTGGTGGGCTGCCTACGCCCTGTGGGTCTTCACCCTGTTCGGCCACGAAGACGTCAGGCTGCTCGACGGCGGCCGCGACAAGTGGATCGCCGAAGGCAGGGAGCTGACGACGGACACCACAACTCCGGCCGCGGGCGACTACCCCGTAGTGGAACGCAATGACTCTCCGATCCGCGCCTTCAAAGAGGACGTTCTGGCGCACTTCGGCAAGCCGCTGATCGACGTCCGTTCCCCCGAGGAATACACGGGACAGCGCACCCACATGCCCGCCTACCCGGAGGAAGGCGCACTCCGCGGCGGCCACATCCCGACGGCGGCGTCCATCCCCTGGGCACGCGCTGCCGCGGCGGACGGGACCTACCGCAGCCGCGGGGAGCTCGAGGCCCTGTACCTCGGCGAGGCAGGGCTGACCGCAGGCGATGACGTGGTTGCGTACTGCCGGATCGGCGAGCGTTCCAGCCACACCTGGTTCGCCCTCAAGTACCTGCTGGGCTTTGACACCGTCCGCAACTACGACGGCTCCTGGACCGAGTGGGGCAACGCAGTGCGCGTCCCCATCGTCAAGGGTGCTGAGCGCGGCTCCGTCCCGGCGTAAGCTGGAGTAGATGACTACTCATGCCTTGCCCGCCTCGCTGGCGGAAATCGTGGACGACTTCCAGGCGCTCACAGAGCCCGAGCGGCTGCAGTTGCTGCTCGAATTCTCGCGCGAGCTGCCGGAGCTGCCGGACCGCCTGAAAGACCACCCCGAGCTCCTGGAGCAGGTGGTGGAATGCCAGTCGCCGCTGTTCCTGACCATTGAGACGGAAAAGCCCGACGCCGGTTCGGCCGGCGCCATCCGGCTCTACTTCAAGGCGCCGCCCGAAGCCCCCACCACGCGGGGTTTCGCCGGGGTGCTCCACGAGGGACTCGACGGGCTCAGCGCAGCGGAAATCCTGTCGGTTCCCGACGATATGCCCGAACTGCTGGGCCTGACGCGGGCCATCACGCCGTTGCGGATGCGCGGCATGACAGCCATGCTGGGCCGCATCAAGCGCAAGGTCGCCGCCTCGTCCCGGCTGCACAGCTAGGCAGCACCCACAAAGATGGGGCGCAAAAGCACTTCCCAGGGAACGCCGGCCACCGCGGTTCTGACCGCGGCCGGCGTTCCCTTTGTGCTGCACCCTTATACCCATGATCCGTCCGCGGCAAGCTACGGAACGGAAGCCGCCGAAGCCCTCGGCATTGACCCCGCCCGGGTGTTCAAGACGCTGATGGTGGAGGTGGAAGGCCGGCTGGCAGTAGGCGTGGTTCCGGTCAGCGGGAACCTTGACCTGAAGGCGTTCGCGGCCGCACTGGACGCGAAGAAGGCCGCGATGGCGGATCCCAAGGCGGCCGAACGCCGGACCGGCTATGTGCTCGGCGGAATCTCGCCGCTGGGACAGCGGCAGCCCTTCCCCACTGTCATAGACAGCAGCGCAGTGGCCCTTGAGACAATCCTGGTTTCCGGCGGCCGGCGAGGGCTCGATATCGAACTGGCCCCCGCGGACCTCATCCGCCTGACGTCCGCGGCGACGGCCCCGATCGGTACCGTCAAAGCCTAGGAACCCGGTTCCCCCCTATCCGGCAGATCCGGCTTGGCCCGGGTTGACCCTGGGCGCCAGCTGCTGCCGCAGCCACGCCTTGACCAGGCGCTCCCAACGGGCGGGATCCACATTCCATTCCTTCGTGTGCCGGGCGTGGTTGAACGTCTCGAACGTGACCATTTCCGGGTTGCGCTCGGCCAGCAGAGCAGACGGGCCATAGGGCACGTATTCGTCGTCCACGCTGTGCACGATCAGGGTGGGCGTGCGCAGTTCAACAGCCCGCGAGACCCAGTCCATGGCCTTCAGGTCCACCGGTGCTGCCAGGCCGGTGAGCCGGCGCCCCAGCGGGTGGCCCAGCATCAGCTGTCCGTAGCGTCCCACCAGGGACGGGATCCTGTTGATCTCTGCGTGATGGGCCAGGACGTTGACCCAGTTGATGACGGGGGCGTCCAGGACCATAGCCCGGATCAGGTGCCGGTACCTGGACAGATCGGCGGTCTGCAGGCAGATGGCGCCTCCCATGGACCAGCCGAAGAGGACGATCTCCTCGGCTCCGTTCGCCAGCGCGTATTCGATGGCAGCCTCGATGTCACGCCATTCCGTGGACCCCAGGCCGTAGCGTCCGTCGTCCGCCGACGGCGCCAGGCCGTCGTTGCGGTACGACACCAGCAGGCTGGTCAGTCCGAGTTCCAGTGCCGGGCCGACTGCCCGCAGGGCTTCCTGGCGGGTGGCGCCCCGGCCGTGGACCATCACTGCCCAGGTGCGTGGGGTGCCGCCGGCCCGGACAAGCCATGCCGGCGCCTGCCCGCCGTCGACCTCAATCAGGACGTCCTCCGCAGGGAGGCCGGCGGCGGCAGGGTCCGGATGGATGGCGCCGCTCCACCAGCCGCGGTGGGCGGTGTTGAGATCGCCGCTGTAGACGGCCTCCACTTCGCGGAGGACCGTGCGCTCCGCGGGTGAGTAGGAGACGATGCGGCCGATCCGGGCGTGGCCCTTGCCGCCGTCGAAAAATAGCCCGTACACACCGTCCACGGTGGTGTCCGGGGTGGCCGCGAGGATGACCTGCTGGCCCTCGCCTTCACGAATCACGGCCAGCACTTCCTGGTCCGACACCCTGCGCGGTGCGGGGGTGATCACCCGCCGCGCAAAGTACAGGGCCAGGGCTGAGGAGCCGGTGGCAACCAGCCCGGCCAGGGCCCCGCCGCCGATGACACCGCCGATGGCCCACTTGGCCCGGAGCGACATCCCCGCCTCGGCAGCAGGGACCGGGGCGGCCGTTCGGGCAGGGGTCCGTGTAGAAGAAGCCATGGGTCCATTCTTACTGCCAATGGCCCGCCGGCCATATTCCGCCACTTAGCCGCCGGACACCGGACGGCGGGCCGCACCGGGGCAAATGGATGCAGGCGAAGTGGCGCAGGACTAGGCTGTTGGCATGAGCGATCCCATCGTCATCCTGACCGAAGAACCCCTGGGCGCGGACGACCGCGTCAACATAGAACGGCTGGTGAACGGGTCGGACTCGCGCCTTGTGGTGCTGGTGCCGGCCAACACGGAGCGCCACCTGGTGGTGGACTTCCTGGAGCATCTGTCGCTGCTGGAAATTTCGAAGGCTTTCCGGGAGCTGGCCGGCCGCGCCCCGGATCCGGCATCCGAACGCGCGGAAGCGGCCGAGACCCTGGCGGTGTCGCTGGCCGCCCTCGAGGGGCTGGGTGCCGGCGTGACCGGCGAGGTGGTGGACGGCGGGGCCGTCAAGGGGCTGGTGGCCAAGGTCAAGGAACTTGGGGTGACGCAGGCCGTGGTGGTCACCCGCCCGCACGCTGTGTCGGACACGTTCCACACCGACTGGGCCAGCAAGGCACAGGACCAGCTCGGCATTCCCGTTCTGCACCTTTATGCGGGCTCGGGATTTATCGGTGACTCCTGAGCGTTGAACAGGCCATGAGCATCTTCGGAAACAAGATATTTGGCAACAAGGCGACGGACGCCACCCAGGACCTGCTGCCTGCGGACCACCCTGCCGGCAGCACCGGAAAGTCGGAAGCCGAGTGGCGGCAGGAACTCACGCCCGAGGAGTACCACGTGCTGCGCCAGGCCGGAACCGAACGGCCCTTCACCGGCGAGTACTGGGACACCCACACGGCCGGTGTGTACCAGTGCCGGGCCTGCGGCGCCGAGCTTTTCACGAGCAACGAGAAATTCGATTCGCATTGCGGCTGGCCGTCCTTCTGGGCCCCGCTGGCGGAGGGCACGGTCCGCTATATCCACGACCGGACCCTGGGCATGGAACGGGTGGAGGTGCGCTGCGCCAATTGCGATTCGCACCTGGGCCATGTTTTTGAGGGCGAGGGCTACGGAACGCCGACTGACCAGCGCTTTTGCATCAACTCCGTCTCGCTGAAGCTCGTCCCCCGCGAGGACGCGCAGGAGCAGGACACCGCCGGGTCCTGATGGCAGGAAGCGCCGGGCCAGCCACCGCCCGTGCTGGAGCTGGACGTGCAGTTGCGGCACTCGAGCTTGAGAGTTTCTTATGCTCAGCCATATTTTGAGTTAGGGAATCTGGTTGCTTGCTACGCTCGCCGTAGACGCCCAAGCAACCAGAAAGGCAGCCTCCGATGACCGAAACCGTGATCATTGCCCCCGCCAGGATTTCCGCCGACAATCCAGGCTGGCTCCGGCTCAAGGCTGCTGCCACGTCACTCCAACTGCTCCAGGCCCAGGACGGGTCCGTCCCCGACCAGGACACGCATCCGGCCGCAGCGGGCCATGTTGCCGTAATCGTTGAATCCATTGAGGAACTGGCTCCCGGGTTCCCGCACGACGCCGCTTACCTCGCGGCTGTCACGGCCGATTTCCGGGCCTGGGCCCAGACCGGTTTTGGCGTACCGGATTTCCTGGCGTCGCTGCTTGCCTTCCAGCCACAGGAACAGCGCGAGGACGGCCTCCAGCACCTGGTGGTCTTCCCCATGTACACCCAGAACGGCAGCAGCAGCCGGCTGGTGGAGGCCGTGCTGATCGAAGTCATCTGGCCGGAATTCATCGCCGCGCTGGAGGCCGGGGATTACTCCAACCGGCTTTTTGTGCCGATCCGCTTCCTGGACTTCACGGCCGGTTACAACACCAACTCGGCCGTGCTGTTCCCGGAGACCGTTGCCGTCCGCGCAACCCCCACCTTCACCTGGGGTGCCATCTTCGCGGACCGTGAGGCGGCCCGGTTCCGCCGTGTCCTGCGTGCCGCCGCGGACATCACGTCCCTCGAACTGCCGGCCGGTGCCGCGGAGCTGCTGGAGGACCAGGAACTGGCGGAGGCGACGTTCGTGATGTGGGACCTGATCCACGACCGGACCCACATGCGCGGCGACCTGCCCTTTGACCCGTTCATGATCAAGCAGCGGATGCCGTTCTTCCTCTACTCGCTCGAAGAGCTTCGCTGCGACCTCACGGCTTTCCGCGAATCAGTGCGGATTGAAAAGGACGCCGACGCCGGCCCCGTTGCCCGCAGGCACGCCAAGCTGGTCCAGTACGCCATCATCTTCGACCGGATCTTCCGCTTCGCCATCACCGGCAGCCGGGTCCGCAACTACGACGGCCTGGGCGGCCAGCTGCTGTTCGCGTGGCTGCACCAGCAGCACGTGCTGCACTGGACGGACAGCAGGCTCAGCATCGACTGGGACCGGGTGGCGGAAGCGGTGATCGCCCTCGGCGCAAGGATCGATGAGCTGTACTGGCGTTCCATCGACCGGCCCAAAACGGCGCACTGGCTCGCCGCGTACCAGCTGATTTCCGGCACGGTAACCCCCAACCCGGCCTCGGTCTGGGCCAAAGGCCCGGATGCACTTCCGCTCTCCGGTCCCCCGCGCGGCCTGACGGACCAGGTGCTGGACGACGAATTCCCGCTGTCCATGTTCTACGAAGCCCTGGAGAAGAAGATGCGACCGGTCATTGAATCCACCGCCGGAATCACGGGCAGTTCCGCCCTGTGACGAAAACCGAAGCGGTGGATACCGGCGGCGCTCCTCAGGGCGGCGCCCTGAAGGTGCTGGTCACCGGCGGCAGCGGGGCCTCCGGCGTCGCGGTGGCGTCGGCGCTCCGGCGGGCCGGGCACCGGGTCTTCACTGTCGGCTCGGACCGGGCCCGCATCGAAGGTGCGGCGAGGCAGGCGGGCGACGGCGTCACACCGCTCGTGTGCGACCTTGCGGACCTGGCCGCCGTGCGCGCCCTCCGGGAGACCCTGGCGGGCACCGCCGGGCGGATGGACGCCGTCATCCACCTCGTGGGCGGCTGGCGCGGCGCGAAGGGCATTGCAGACCAGGACGACGCCGACTGGGACTTCCTGGAGCGCGCTGCCATCACCACGCTCCGGAACGTGTCCCGGGTCTTCTACGACGACCTCGCCGCCTCGGGAACCGGCAGGTTTGCCATGGTCTCCTCCACCGCGGTGGACCGCCCGACGGCGGCGACGGCCGGCTACGTGGCAGCGAAAGCCGCCGCCGAAACCTGGACCATGGCCATGGCGGAAGGCTTCGGCCGCGCCGCGCCCGGCACTGAAGGCCCGAGCGCTGCCCCGGGAAGTGCCGCCGTCGTACTTGTGGTCAAGGCACTGGTGGACGCGGACATGCGCAGGGCGCATCCGGAGCGCAAGTTTCCCGGTGCCACCGACGTCGAAGACCTTGCTGCCGCCGTCGTTGGCCTGTTCAGCCAGCCGGCTGCCGGGCTGAACGGCCGCAGGCTGCTGCTGGCCACCTGACCTCCCTAGACTGAAAGCGTGAACAAAGCAATGACAACCACAGCCGAATCCGGCACGCACACCGCCGGCCGCCTCCATGACCCGTCCGTCCGGGGGTTCGCGTCGGACAACTACTCCGGGGTCCACCCCGAGGTCCTGGCCGCCCTCGCGGCAGCGAACGACGGCCACCAGGTCTCCTACGGCGAGGACGACTACACGGCGCGGCTGCACGAACTCCTGGAGGACCACTTCGGCGCCGGCATCGAAAGCTTCCCGGTGTTCAACGGAACGGGCGCCAACGTCCTGTCCCTCCAGTCGCTGCTGCCCCGGTGGGGCGCCGTCATCTGCGCCTCCACCGCCCACATCAACATGGATGAGAACGGCGCGCCGGAACGGATCGGCGGGATCAAGCTCCTGCACGTCCCCACCCCGGACGGGAAACTGACGCCGGAACTCATCGACCGGGAGGCCTGGGGCTGGGGCGACGAGCACCGCGCCCAGCCGCTGGCCGTCTCCATCACCCAGACCACCGAACTGGGCACCTGCTACACGCCGGCCGAGGTCCGGGCCATCGCAGACCACGCCCACGCCCGGGGCATGAAGCTCCACATGGACGGCGCCCGGCTGGCCAACGCCGCGGCCCACCTGCAGGTGCCGCTGCGGGCGTTCACGCGCGACGCCGGCGTGGACATCCTTTCCTTCGGCGGCACCAAGAACGGGCTGCTGTTCGGCGAGGTGGTGGTGGCCCTGAACCCCGAGGCTGCCCACGGCCTGGTCTACCTGCGCAAGATGAACATGCAGCTGGCTTCGAAGATGCGGTTTATGTCCGCGCAGTTCATCGCCCTGCTGGAGGACGGCCTCTGGCTCCGTTCGGCGTCGCACGCCAACGCCATGGCGGCCCGCCTCCGCGCGGCGGTGGACACCATCGAGGGTGTCCGGCCCACGCAGGAAACCGAATCCAACGGAGTGTTCGCCGTCCTGCCCGAGGGCGTGGCGGACAAGCTCCGGGAGTCATTCCGTTTCTACGACTGGAATGAAGCGGCCCGGGAAGTCCGGTGGATGTGCTCGTTCGATACCAGCGAGGAGGACATTGATGAGTTCGTGGCCGCGATCCGCAAGGAGCTGGCCGCCTACAACGCCGGCAGCACCACCACGTAGCATGGGGCGGCGGACGGCGAGCCTGCACAGGCTCTCCCCCGCCGTTGCGTAATCTGCGATGGTGAACGCACTCGCCCAGGTTCCCCCGGAGTTTCTCCACGCCTTGGGAACCCTCAGGAAAGCACAATGCCGCAGCGAGCTGCGGCTGGCTGAGATTCCGGCGCCGGCACGCCTGGCGCCCTTTGCCGTGGCGCTCGGCGCAGAGGTCATGGCCTCCGGCTCCGCAGGCGCCACCACCCCCGTCCATGGACCCGCCGCAATGGCACTGGCCGCGGCGGCAGGCACCGGGGACGACGAGGACACCGAGCTGGCCACCGGCCGGTTCATCCTGCTGCACGATCCCGAAGGCTCGGCCGTGTGGGACGGGGAGTTCCGGATCGTGACCTACATCCGGGCACAGCTGGAACCGGAAATGGGCAACGACGAAATGCTGGGAACAGTCGCCTGGACCTGGCTGGTGGAGGCCCTCGAAAACCACAAGGCCCCCTACCGCGCCGCCGGCGGCACCGCCACCCGGGTCCTCTCGGAGAGCTTCGGAACCCTTGCTGACAGGCCCGGGTCGATCGATATCGAACTGCGCGCGTCCTGGACCCCGGCGTCGTCTGACGTCACCGCCCACCTGGAAGCGTGGTCGGACATGGTCTGCACGTTCGCCGGCCTGCCGCCGCTGCCGGACGGGGTATCGCCATTGCCGAACCGGCGCCGGAACTAGCCCGGAATCCCTGAACCCCCTTGTCGGTAAACTGAAGGCACCATGACCCCTCACATTCCGGATAACACCACAGCCGGCGCTCCGGCTGCTGACACCACTCCCCACATCACGGTGGACGGCTTCGACAGCCCCATCCCCGTGGTCATCGACCTTGACGCACCGCGCGACGGCGTACCCCTCGTGATCGAAACCCAGTCCGGGCTGGAGCGCTGCGCCGCTGCCATCGCCGCCGGCACCGGACCCGCGGGAGTGGACGCCGAGCGAGCCTCGGGTTTCCGCTACGGCCAGCGCGCCTTCCTGGTCCAGATCCGGCGCGAAGGCTCCGGCACCTGGCTGATTGATCCCGAGCCCTTCGAAAACCTGGCCATCATCAACGACGCCCTCCAGGGCGTGGAATGGATCCTGCACGCGGCCAGCCAGGACCTGCCGTGCCTGTCGGAACTGGGCATGTGGCCGGACAGGCTTTTCGACACGGAACTGGCTGCGCGGCTCGCCGGACTCCCCCGCGTCGGGCTTGCTGCCGTGATCGAGCAGCTGCTGGGTTTCGGCCTGGCCAAGGAGCATTCCGCCGCCGACTGGTCCACCCGCCCCCTGCCGGAACCCTGGCTGCGGTACGCTGCCCTGGACGTGGAAGTCCTCACCGAGCTGCGTGAGGAACTCATCGAACTGCTGGAGGCGGACGGCAAGCTCGAATACGCGGAGCAGGAATTCGCGGCCATCCTGGAGGCCGGTGTGGCCCCGCCCCGGGTTGACCCGTGGCGCAAGACCTCCGGCCTGCACCAGATCCGTGACCGCCGCCAGCTCGCAGCGGTCCGCGAGCTGTGGCTGGAGCGCGATTCGCTGGCGCAGAAGCGGGACGTGGCACCTGGCCGGCTCATCCCGGATTCCGCCCTCGTCTCAGCCGCGAAAGCGATGCCCTCCACCGTTCCCCAGCTGCTCGGCACCAAGGGTTTCCACGGCAGGGCGGCCCAGCGCGAAGCGCCGCGCTGGCTCCGCTGCATCGCGGCTGCACGTGACCTGACGGACCTGCCCCCGCTGCACCTGCCCACCAACGCCCCGCCCCCGCCCCGGGTGTGGGCCGACCGGGACCCCGAGGCGGCCGCACGGCTCGCCACTGCACGGCCGCTCCTGCAGGAGAAGGCGGAGGAAACCAACCTCCCGCTGGAGAACCTGCTGACGCCCGATTACCTGCGCCGCATCGCCTGGCGCCCGCCGGCAAAGATCAGCGAAGAAACGGTTGCCGGGGAACTCCGCGCCCTGGGCGCCCGGGAATGGCAGGTTGGACTGGTGGCTCCGCTCATTACGGCGGCGTTCCTGAACCCCCAGCCCTTGCCGCCCAAGGAACCTAAGGCCGCCCCGGCCGCCCAGTAAACGCCTCCCCGCCGAGCCTTGCACACTAAGTTACTGGCGAGTAACATAGTGTGCACTGCCGTCCGGAACAGTGCTGCCCTTTGGCCTCTGACCGGCGCCAACGTCTCGATGAGGAGTTATACGTGAGCCACCACGGAAGCAGCGGAAATCCGCGCACTGTCCGCGACGTCGTTTTTGTTGACGGCGTCCGCACACCCTTCGGCCGGGCCGGCGAAAAAGGCATCTACGCCGGAACCCGCGCCGACGATTTGATGGTCAAATGCATCCGCGAACTCCTTCGCCGCAATCCGTCGCTGCCTGCCGCACGCGTGGACGAGGTGGCCGTCGCTGCCACCACCCAGACCGGTGACCAGGGCCTGACGCTGGGGCGTACCGCGGCGCTCCTGGCCGGCCTCCCCCGCTCAGTCCCCGGATTCGCCATCGACCGCATGTGCGCCGGCGCCATGACCGCTGTGACCACCACGGCCAGCGGCATCGGCTTCGGCGCCTACGACGTCGTGATTGCCGGCGGTGTGGAGCACATGGGCAACCACCCGATGGGCTCCGGCGCCGACCCCAATCCGCGCTTTATGTCCGAGCGCCTGGTGGATCCTGCCGCACTGAACATGGGCAACACGGCCGAGAACCTGCACGACCGCTTCCCGGCCATCACCAAGGACCGCACCGACGCATACGCCGTCTCCTCACAGGACAAGCTTGCTGCCGCCTACGGCAACGGCCAGATCCAGCCCGACCTGGTGCCCGTGGCCACGCTCAAGCCGGGGGAAGGATGGACCCTGAACATCGTTGACGAGCCGCCGCGGCCCGGCACCACGCTCGAGGACCTGGCCGCACTCCGCACGCCGTTCCGGGCCCATGGCCGGGTCACGGCAGGAAACGCCGCAGGCCTGAACGACGGCGCCACCGCCGCGCTCCTCGCGTCCGCCGAAGCCGCCGCCGAGCTTGGCCTGCCGGTCAAAATGCGGCTGGTCAGCTACGCCTATGCCGGCGTCGAACCCGAAGTGATGGGAATCGGCCCCGTGCCGGCCACCGAAAAGGCCCTGAAGAACGCCGGGCTCAGCATCGAGGACATCGGCCTCTTCGAAATCAACGAGGCTTTTGCCGTGCAGGTCCTGAGCTTCCTGGACCACTTCGGGATTTCCGACGACGATCCCCGGGTCAACCGGTACGGCGGCGCGATCGCGGTGGGCCACCCCCTGGCGTCCTCCGGCGTGCGGCTGATGAACCAGCTGGCACGGCAGTTCCAGGAGGATCCCTCCGTCCGGTACGGCATCACCACCATGTGCATCGGCCTGGGCATGGGCGCCACCGTCATCTGGGAAAACCCCCACCACGCCGACTACGGCGGCGCCGCCGGTACCACCGCCCACCAGCAAGCCGACGCCGCCGCCACCGAAGGAGCCGCAGCATGAGCGCCGCCGATTTCAGCCAGTTTGCCGAACTCTTCCCGCACGAAACCGTGACGCACTCCTACGTCCGGGACATCACGCTTCCCGCCCTGCCCGGCACATCCAGCCCCGGCACGTTCGCGCTGATCACGCTGGACAACGGGCTGGACCACTCCAAGCCCACCACCCTGGGCCCCAACACCCTGGTGGAACTTGGCACCGTCCTGGAGGGGCTGAAGAAACGTGCCGCCCGCGGCGAGATCGTGGGCGTCGGAGTGACGGGCAAGCCGTACTTCCTCGTCGCCGGGGCGGACCTTTCCGCTGTGAAGTCGCTGGAGAAACGCGAACATGGCCTGTGGATGGCCCAGCTCGGGCACTACGTCTACGGCACCCTGGCCAACCTGGGCGTTCCCAGCTTCGCGTTCATCAACGGCGTTGCCCTCGGCGGCGGCCTGGAGATCGCCATGCAGTCCACCTACCGCACCGTGTCCACCGGTGCCGGCGCGCTGGCCCTGCCGGAAGCTGCACTCGGCCTGGTTCCGGGCTGGGGCGGGGTATACATCCTGCCGCGCCTGATCGGACCGGAGGCTGCGGTCAAGGTCATGATCGAGAACCCGCTCAGCAACAACCGGACCCTCACCGGGCCGGAGGCGTTCCGGCTCGGCATCGCCGACGCCCTGTTCGAACCGGCTGATTTCCTGGAGCAGTCCCTCGCCTGGGCGGCCAAGGTCATCACCGGCGACGTGGTCCCGGAGCGGGCCAACGCCGTCGACCCCGCCGAGCCCGGCGTCGCCGGAAGGTGGGCCGCCGCCGTCGCAGCCGGCAGGACGATGGTGGAAGCCAAGACGTCCAACGCGTCCCCGGCCCCGGCCAGGGTCCTGGACATCCTCGAGGCCAACCGCACCATCACGCAGGCGGAATCCGCTGAGCTTGAATGCGAAACACTCGCCGGGCTGATGCAGACCGACGAATTCCGGGCCACGGTGTACGCCTTCCTCGATCTCGTCCAGAAGCGCTCCAAGCGGCCCGCCGGAGCACCGGACCGCAAACTGGCGCGGCCGGTCACAAAGATCGGTGTTGTGGGCGCGGGCCTTATGGCCAGCCAGCTCGCCCTCCTGTTCGCCCGCCAGCTCAAGGTCCCCGTGGTGATGACGGACATCGACCAGGCCCGCGTGGACAAGGGTGTGGGCTACGTCCATGCCGAAGTGGACAAGCTCCTCAGCAAAAAACGGATCAGCCAGGACGCCGCCAACCGGACGAAGGCCCTGGTGACGGGATCGGTCTCCAAGGAAGCCTTCGCGGACGCCGACTTTGTCATCGAGGCAGTCTTCGAAGAGCTGAACGTCAAGAAGCAGGTGTTCGCCGAGGTGGAGGCGATCGTTTCGCCGGACTGCATCCTCGCCACCAACACGTCGTCGCTGTCCGTCACCGCCATGGCCGCTGACCTCGAACACCCGGAGCGGCTGGTCGGCTTCCACTTCTTCAACCCGGTGGCCGTGATGCCGCTGCTGGAAATCGTGCGCGCGCCCCGGACCGACGACGCCGTCCTGGCCACCGCTTTTGAGCTCGCCAAGGGCCTGAAGAAGACGGCGGTCCTGGTCAAGGATGCCCCCGCCTTTGTGGTGAACAGGATCCTGCTGCGTCTGATGGGTGAAGTCACCGCAGCCTTTGATGAAGGCACCCCCGCAGAGATTGCCGACACCGCCCTGCGGCCCATGGGCCTGCCGATGACCCCGTTCGCGCTGGGTGCCATGGTGGGGCTGCCGGTGGCGCAGCACGTCCAGGAGTCCCTTAACGCTGCATTCGGCGACCGCTTTGCGGTGTCCGCCAACCTGAAGAAGCTGATCGACAACGGCGTGAAGTCGCTCTGGGCCCCGGCCGCCGACGGATCGCAGGAGATCCCGGACTCCACGCTGTCGCTGATGTCCTTCGGCACGTCGCCGTCCACCGGCGAGGAGGTGCTGCGCCGCGTCCAGGATGCCCTGGCCCAGGAGATCGGCCTGATGCTGGCCGAAGGCGTGGTGGCGGGTCCCGAGGACATCGACCTGTGCATGATCCTCGGCGCCGGCTGGCCGATGTTCCTGGGCGGCATCACGCCGTACCTGGACCGCGTGGGCGCCTCAGAACGGGTGAACGGCACGCGCTTCCTCGCGCCGGGCATCGCGTCCGGCCCGGCGGTGTCGGTTGGCCCGAACCCAGCCAGCCCGGAACCGGCCAACAGCTAGGGAATCCGCCAGCGGCCGGGGAACCAGCCGCTGGCGGAATCAGCCGGCGGTCAGCAGGCGGCCGGAGTCCAGGTGCACGGTCCGGTGCGCGATGGACCGGGCGTAGTCGAGGTCGTGCGTGACCAGCACGACGGCGGTGCCCTCCGCGGCGGCGCCGCGCACCACGCGGTCGAGCGTGGCCAGTCCATGTCCGTCCAGGGCAACGGTGGGTTCGTCCAGGGCGAGGACAGCCGGGCGGCGGGCAAGGACGGTGGCCAGGGCCAGCAGGCGCTGCTGCGACGCCGGAAGTTCTGCCGGGTGCCGGCCGGCGAGATGCTCCAGGCCGACCGCGTCGAGGGCCTGACGTACCGCCGCATCCGTTGCCGCACCATGGTGATGGTCCGTGGCGCGGCCGGGTGCCGCCGTGCGCCGGTGCTGCCGGTCCAGGCCGAAGCGGACTTCCCGTTCCACTGTCCGCTCAAACAGCTGGTCCCGGGGCTGCTGGAAGAGCAGCCCCACCTCCCCGGAGACACGCCCGGCGGGTTGCCCGCCGATGTTCCGTCCGTTGACCAGGACGAGGCCTGCCGTGGGCTGGAGCAGGCCGTTGAGGTGCCGCAGCAGGGTGGATTTTCCGGCGCCGTTGGCTCCCGTGACGGCCACGATCTCGCCGGCGCCAACCGACAGGCTGAGGCCGTCAAGGACTGGCGCAGCGGCGGCTTCCGGCACGGATGTCACCCATGCCCGCCGCTGCCGGCGGCCATAGGCAAAAGAGACGTCCCGCAGTTCCAGGGCGGCCGGGCCGGATACCGGTGCAGCGCACCCCGGCGGCAGGCCGTTGGATCCGGCGGATGGCCGCGCGCAAACCACGCCGGCGGCCTCCAGCACCCCGGCAGCGGAGACCCCGGCCGGGGTGCCTGACAGTGCCACAGTGCCGCCCTCGAGCAGCAGCCAGGTATCGGCGTCCAGCAGCAGGTCATCTGCCCGCTGGCTCAGGACCACGACGGCGGTGCCGGCCGTCACGAGGTTCCGCACCAGGTCCGCGAGGTTCTCCGCCCCTGACCGGTCGAGGGAAGCCAACGGTTCATCCATCACCAGCACTGCGGGGCCGGAAATGACGGCGGATCCGATGGCCAGGCGGCGCAACTGCCCGCCGGAGAGCGTTGCGGGATCCTTGTCCAGCAGGTGGGCCAGGCCGGTCTGTGACGCCGTACGCCGGACAGCTTCCTCCATTGCGGCACGTTCCACTCCGGCGTTTTCCAGCCCGAACGCAAATTCTTCGGCCACGGTTGCACGGACTGTGGACAGGGCCGCGGCGGCGTCCTGCGGCACGAAGCCCACACGGCGGCCCCAGATGGCGGGGTCGATGCGCGGATCGGCGGCCCCTCCGGTGAACCGCAGCCTGGTGCCGCCCAGGTCAAGGAACCCGGACAGGGTCCCGCCGGTGCCGGGAACCAGCCAGCCGGCGAGCAGGCGTCCCAGGGTTGATTTTCCGCTGCCGGAACCGCCCAGCACTGCTGTCAGCGTCCCCGCAGCGAGGGACAGGCCAACGCCGTCAAGGACAGGCGCCGCGTCGCCGGGGTACGTGAACGTGTCGATCCCGGCGGCCAGCGCGGGGGTGGAGCGTTCCGCCATCCTCAAGCACCCGCCGTCGGCTGCCAGAGGCGGAGAGCGATTGCCGCGGCGGCTCCGAGCAGGAGGACCAGGCGGAGCCGGCGCTGCAGGGGCGGATCCGGAACCTCCCGGTAACTGGTCCGGGGCCCGGCACTCCCGAAACCGCGGGCCTCAATGGCTGCCGCGCGGGTGCCTGCGTCCTCCACGAGCGACAGGACAAGCGGAATGGCCTGCCATCGGAAAGCGGCCAGCCGCCGGAAGACGCCGCCGGTGATCACCAGGCCGCGGGCTTCCTGCGCCTGGCGGATCCGCGCTGCGCGCGTGCTGATGGCCGGCAGCAGGGTCAGTGTGGAGGCGAGCACAAAGGCGAACCGGGCGTGGACGCCGCGGGCGGACAGGGCGGCCACCAGGTCCGGGACGCTGATGGTGAAGGAACACAGCAGCAGCACCAGCACTGCGGCTGAGAGCTGGGCAGCCCGCTCCAGGGCAAAGTGCAGTCCTTCCGCAGTGACCCGCGCCGGGCCCCATTGCGCCAGGACGGACGTGCCTTCGGGAAAGAAGAGTCCATGCAGGATGAACAGCGACAGCACCAGCGGAACCAATATCCCGGCCGCTGCCGGCGCCATCCGGCGTCCCGCTCCCCCGGCGACCGACAGGCCTGCTGTCCCGGCGATCACCGCGAGCGACAGCGGCAGGTTCGCCGCCGCCGTCGTGATGACTGCCGTGCTGCCGGCAGCGGCCAGTGAGGTGAAGGGATGGAGGCG
Source organism: Arthrobacter sp. BE255 (assembly GCF_031457335.1). Classification (NCBI taxonomy): domain Bacteria; kingdom Bacillati; phylum Actinomycetota; class Actinomycetes; order Micrococcales; family Micrococcaceae; genus Arthrobacter; species Arthrobacter sp. BE255. The sequence continues at coordinate 197,967 of NZ_JAVDWK010000004.1, forward strand.
CATCAGGGCCTGGTCAGGAACCCTGGCCGGCGGAGTGGCCGGTGGACCTGCCCTTGGGCTGGCCGGCCCCGGCCAGCACACGGTGGCGCCTGACAAAGGGGAACTGCAGGCGCGTGCGGCGCGGCAGGGCGTAGACCAGGACTGCCACCAAGGTGAAGACGATGGCCTTGTCCATGGGGTCGGAGATCAGGGCTTGCTTGGTGATGGCGGCCAGCAGGGTGTCCCCCATGGAGCGGAAGGCGCTCACGATGGCGCCGGTGGCCAGGCCGGACGTGCCGCCGAAGACGAACGCGGCAATGGGGGCGGAGACAACGCCGCCGATGATGCCGGTCAGGAAGCCCGCCACCGGGGCCAGGTAGAAGCGGCGGAACAGGCCGTACCGGGCGGCCAGGCCGGCCAGGCAGCCGATCAGGGCGGCACCGGCGGCGAAGGGCAGGACGGTCGGGTTGAAGAAGGACCAGACGATGCTGCTGAGCGCGCCTGTGGCGGCCCCCGCGGCAGGTCCGGCGAGGACGGCGATCAGCACGGTGCCGATGGCGTCCAGGTAGAAGGGCACCAGCGTGCTGCCGACGAACTGGCCGAGCACGATGTTGAGCACCAGGGCCACGGGAATCAGGACCAGTGTGGAGACGGGAAGGGTCGGAAGGACGGCCACAACCAGCAGGACGGCGCCCGCGAGGAACCCGGAGAGTGCAATCAGTGCCGACGCGCTGCCCGGGCCGCCGGTGATGTCGGCGGGCTGGTTGAGGACCAGGTAGACGTACGTGCCGGCGATGGCCAGGGCACCGAGGATTTCCAGCAGCCGGCGCTTCCGGGCGGCGGCCGGCGTCGGGGATTCCAGCGTGAGGGTGGGCGATGACATGGCGTTCCTTCGAAGGTTCGTAGCTGGCCCGGCATGCCCGGGCGGTGCGGATCGCCGCCTATGTCACCTCGGCGGCAGCGCGGCAGGAGTGGCCGGCCGGTCCGCGGTTCAGTCTACCGGGCGGCTATCCGTCGAAAGCGCTGTTCCGGTGTGGACCCGCGGCTGCCATAGACTCACTGGACGGGCCGCCAATGCCCGCCGTGCCCACTGTTGACCTGACCGCTGCGACCTCACGAAAGACGGATCCATGCCCCATTACGACCTGGCCATCATCGGCTCCGGATCCGGCAATTCGCTGATCACCCCGTTCTGGGACGGCAAGAAAGTGGCAATGATCGACGGCGGGGTGTTCGGCGGCACGTGTTTGAACGTCGGGTGCATCCCCACCAAGATGTTCGTTTATCCGGCCGGACTGGCTGCCACGCCCCGGGAAGCCGGCCGCCTCGGTGTGGACCTGAGCCTGGACAAGGTGCACTGGAATGACGTGCGGGACAGGATCTTTGGCCGGATCGATTCGATTTCCGAGTCCGGCCGGCGGTACCGGGCCGATGAACTGGACAACGTGGACCTCTACCAGGAACACGTACGGTTCACGGGTCCCCGGACGCTCGTCACCGACACGGGCGTGGAGCTCAGCGCGGACCGGGTGGTGGTGGCCGCCGGCTCACGCGCCGTGCTCCCCGACGTCCCGGGGATCGGCCTGCCGCAAGTGCACACCTCCGATACGGTCATGCGCATTGATGGCCTGCCGGAGCGGGTGGTGATCGTCGGCGGCGGCTACATCGCGGCGGAGTTCGCCGCAGTGTTCCACGGTTTCGGCGCCGCCGTCACCCAGGTAAACCGTTCCCGGCGGCTGCTCCGCGGCAACGACCGGGAGATCGCCGGGCGCTTCGCGGAGGCTGCCGCCGGCCGCTGGCGCCTGGAGTTGGGCTATGCGCTCCTGTCCGTGGAAGACAACGCTGACGGCTCGGTCACCGTGGTGTTCTCCGATGACGGCGGCAAGCCGCTGCGCGTGGCCGCGGACATTGTCCTGATGGCCACCGGGCGGGTGCCGAACACCGACCGGCTGGGCGTGGACGCTGCCGGCTTTGACCTGGATGAGGACGGTACCCTCTCCGTGGACGGCAACCTCAGGGTCCTCTCCGGCGGCAAGCCCGCAGAGGGTGTGTACGCCCTGGGTGACATCGCGAACAGCTACCAGCTCAAGCACGTCGCCAACCGGGAAGCCCGGGTGGTGGCGCACAACCTCGAACACCCGGACCGGCCCCGGTCCATCGACTACACGGCCGTGCCGTTTGCCGTGTTCTCCAATCCCCAGGTGGCCTCGGTGGGACTGACGGAGGAGGACGCCAGGTCGCAGGCCCCGGCGGGAACGGAGATTGTCACGGCGGTCCAGGACTACGGCAGTACGGCCTACGGCTGGGCCATGGAGGATGAGGAAGGCGTGGTCAAGCTTGTGGCGGAAAAGTCCACCGGGCGCCTGCTCGGTGCGCACATCATGGGCCACGAAGCCTCCATCCTCATCCAGCCGCTGGTCCAGGCGATGGCCACGGACGTGCCGGTCCACAGGCTGGCCCGCGGTCCCTACTGGATCCACCCGGCATTGACCGAGGTGGTGGAGAACGCCCTGCTGGCCCTTGACGTGGACCTGCCGGGCGACGCCCCGCTGTAGGGCTGGCGGGTGAGTGCCGGGCCGACGCTCAGCGCAGCCGGGCGGCGAGGCCGCCGACGGACCGGATGAGTTCCCCGAAGGCCTGCTCAGGCTTGTTGTCCGAGACGATCCGGGCGTTGGGCGGGTGCTTCCACAGGTTCCGGTAATCGGCCACCGTGGTCCCCATCAGCAGGGGCGAGTCAACCTCCACGTCCACGGTGGCGAGGCGGGTTGCGTAATCGAGCGTCCCGGCGGCCACGCCGGCGGCGAAGTAATCGTGGACGTGCGCCACGTAGCCCTGTCCGTAGAGGCGGTGAAACTCGAAATAGAAGCGCAGGGCATCGGACAGGTGCCGGACCAGCGGACTGTCGGCCGTGCTTCGAAGCCCTTCAGGCTGCTTCGGCAGGACCAGCTCCCGCTCACTGCAGCCGGCCGCCTCCGCGAGCCGCAGCACATGCTCAGGCCGCAGCTCGATCCGCTCAGTGGTGTCCAGTGAACAGACAATGGGCAGCCGGTTCACCGGCAAACCGCGGTACGCCGCATAAACTTCCTTGGCCGCCTGCGGATCAACGTGCGTATTCCATTCGGCGGTCGGAGTGGTGTTCCCCTGGTGATAGAAGCTGCCGCCCATGATCACCACCTTGCCCAGCAGTTCGGGCAGCCGCGGTTCGCGCCGGATGGCCAGGGCAAAGTTGGTCAGAGGCGCCGTGATGAGCGCCGTCAGCTCCCCCGGGTGGGCCCGTGCCGCCTCCACCCAGACGTCGGCGGCGTGCCGCTCCGAGACCGTCCCGGACGGCGCCGGCAGGACGGCGTGGCCAATGCCCTGGGGTCCGTGGGTTTCCGGCGTGGTCACCAGCGGGATGGACAGCGGAACGTCCGCACCGACGGCGACCTCCACTCCGGTGCGTCCGCACAGCTCCAGCATGGCGAGGGTGTTGCGCGCCACCTGGTGTGCGTCCACGTTTCCCGGGGATGCCGTCACGGCCACGAACTCCACGTCCGGCAACGACGACAGATAAGCCAGAGCCAGGGCGTCGTCGATCCCGGTATCCACGTCCAGCAGGAGCCTGGTCATCGGTGCAGCCGCCTAGAAGAGTGCGACTTTGGGAACTTTGGGGAAAATGTCATCGAGCTCGGCAAGCTCCTGGGGCGTCGGCACCCATGCCACGGCCTCCGCGTTCTGCCGGATCTGTTCGGGCCTGGTGGCACCGGCGATCACGCTGCTCACCGACGGCTGGGCGGCGAGCCAGGAGAACGCCACCTGGATCTCGGACAGGCCGCGCTGGTCTGCGAAGGCGCTGAACCGCTTGAGCTGGCCCCAGTCGGCGTCGTGCACCAGGTGGGTGCGGGTGTGGCTGAGGCGTGTCCCCTCCGGCGCCGTGTCCGGCGAGTACTTTCCGGTCAGGAGCCCGTTGGCCAGCGGGAAGTACGGCAGGACGCCAAGGCCGTAAGCCTCGGCTGCGGGCGTGACCTCCTGCTCGGCGCGCCGGTCCAGCAGGTTGTAGTGGTTCTGGGTGGAAATGAACCGTGTGCCGCCGGCGGCGCGGGCCACGAACTCGGCTTCGGCGATCTGCCAGCCGGCGCGGTTGGAGTGCCCGATGTACCGGACTTTTCCGCTGCTGACCAGGTCATCCAGTGCGGACAGCGTTTCGTCGATCGGTGTCAGCGGGTCCGGAGTGTGGAACTGGTAAAGGTCGATCCAATCGGTGTTTAGCCGCCGCAGCGACGCCTCCGCGGCCCGGATGATGTAGCTGCGCGAGCCCCTGGCCCCGAAGTCACGGCCGTTGGCCCCGCGCATGTCCATCCCGAACTTGGTGGCCACCACGGCCTCATCCCGCCGGCCGGCCAGGGCCTTCCCCAGCATGGTTTCGCTCAGGCCGGGCTCGCGCCCGTAGGTGTCGGCCACGTCGAACAGCGTCACGCCGGCGTCGAGGGCGGCATGGACGACGGCGTCGGTGGCCTCCTGGGACTCGGTGGCCGTATGCGCACGGCCCAGGTTGTTGCAGCCCAGTCCCACGACGGAGACGGTAAGGCCGGAGTTTCCGAGGCGTCGATATTCAGTCATGGATGTCCTCCCTAGAGGCTGAAGCTGTTGGCGGGCTTCGCCGAGTGCTTGAGCTTGAAGTTGTCCGGTTCGGTGAAGGATGCGGCACCGATGCTGAGCTTGGTGAAGTCCAGGTCCTCGCCGCGGCTGCAGACCTTGATGGCATTGACGGCCTTGTTGACCTCGGGGCACAGGCAGAAGATGTTCAGCTTGTAGTCGCTGAACTCCGAGCGTTCAACGGTGCCCAGCCCGCGCCAGGCCAGGTGGCTGATGAGGGCGTCCTTCGCCTTTTCCTCAAGGTAGCGGTCCCGGTCGGTGCCGTCCTTGGTTTTGAGGGCGAACTGGGCCACCACCCAGAACTGCTCCTCGTCGGGGATTTCGGCGTAGCCGTCCTCCGCGCACTGCACGGCGAAGGCATCCATGAGGCCCTCTACCGCGGCGGCATCGGCGACGTCGGTCTCCTCGGTCCTGCTCTGGTGGCCCACAACACCGTAGTTCATCACGAACTGGCTGTAGTCCTCGTCGTACCAGCCTTCGCGGAAGTGCAGCACTCCCTCGTCGTCCCGTTTGTAGACCCTGATGATTCCGCTCATGACCGTCCCTTCGTGAACCATTCGACGTCTGTCCCGTCGAACGGTGCGTGCTGTGCCTTGACGGCCTGGTAAAGCTCTTCTGCGGCGGCCTGGATGTCGTCAACCAGCCGGTCCGGGTAGTTCATGGCGATCCGGTGGTCCGCGAATTCGTCCTGGTCATCGATGAAGACGCCGCGGCCGGCCATGCGGATGACGTCCAGGTCCATGTCGATCACGTGGAACTCGGTGACCGCAGGCCGGATGTCCGTCCATTCATGGGCAACGGCCAGGTCCACGTACACGCGGACGCCGCTGGGGTGGGCGTCGTCGTAGAACGTGGCAACCCAGTCGCCGGAACGCGGCACCAGCAGCACGGCATCGGACTGGGTGTAGAACGCGGCGCCGGGCCGGGAGCAGAACTCGTTGGTCCCCTGGAAAATCCACCAGCCGTGCCGGTCTTCGCCCAGGTAGCGTCCCGGGACCACCCAGTGGGCCTTGCCGTTCCATTTGCGGTTCCGGGCCACCACCAGCTGGCCGGGCTGCAGCCGGCCCGGAACCCGGGTGGTACTGGTGTGCATGGCCGGGCCGGAATCCCCCGCGGCGCCCGGGTACTTCAGTGCGTCTTCTTCCCTCACAGAATCGGAAGGCTGCCGGTGGTGGGGTGTTCCTGGCCCGGGAGGGGACGGGCAAAGGGGACCTTTGTTCCCAGAACCTGCGCGACGACGTCGTGCGTGATCTGCTGCGCGGTCAGGCCGACGCGATCCAGCACCTGGCTCCTGGTGCCGTGGTCGAGGAACTCAACCGGCAGGCCAACCTCGTTCAGGGCGGTGTCCACCCCGGCGGCGCGCATTTCCTGCCGGATCCGGGACCCGACACCGCCGGCGCGGACGCCGTCCTCGATGCAGATGACCAGGCGGTGGTGGGAGGCAAGGGCAATGATGGAACGGCGCACGGGCAGCACCCAGCGGGGGTCCACCACGGTGGTGCTGATTCCCTGCGCCCCAAGGCGGTTGGAGACGTCCAGGGCCAGTTCGGACATGGCTCCGACGCTGACGATCAGGACGTCGTTCTCGGTGGACCCGGCCGGCCGGCGGGCCAGCACGTCCACGCCGTCGCTTAGCCGTTCGATGGCTTCAACCTCGGCACCCACGGTGCCCTTGGAGAACCGGACCACGGTGGGGGCGTCGTTGATGGCAACGGCCTCGCGGAGTTCCTCCCGCAGCCTGGACGCGTCCCGCGGCGCGGCAAGGTGGAGTCCCGGCACGATCTGCACCATGGACATGTCCCACATGCCGTGGTGGCTTGCGCCGTCCGGGCCGGTCACGCCGGCGCGGTCCAGGACGATGGTGACGCCGGCCTTGTGCAAGGCAACGTCCATCAGGAGCTGGTCGAACGCACGGTTCAGGAACGTGGCGTAAACGGCAACGACGGGGTGGAGGCCGCCGAAGGCCATGCCGGCGGCGGAGGTCAGGGCGTGCTGTTCGGCAATCCCGACGTCGATAACGCGGTCCGGGTGCCTCGCGGCAAACTTGTGCAGGCCCACCGGGATGAGCATGGCCCCGGTGATGCCGACAATGTCGGCCCGCTCATCGGAAATGTCCGCGATCTCATCGGCGAAGACCGATGTCCAGGACTGGGCGCCGGCAGCGCCGGTGGGTTCGCCCGTTTCCGGGTCGATGATGCCCACGGCGTGGAACTGGTCGGCTTCGTGGGCGCGGGCGGGGGCGTAGCCGTGGCCCTTTTCAGTCATGGCGTGCACGATGACGGGGCCGGCGTAGTTCCTGGCGGTGGACAGCGCGTGCTCCATGGCCTGGAGGTTGTGCCCGTCCACCGGGCCGATGTATTTCATGCCGAGGTCCTCGAACATGCCCTGCGGCGCCCACCAGTCCTTGATGCCCTTTTTCATGGCGTGCAGGCTCTTGTAGGTGAACTGCCCCACGGGGCCGCCGTTCTGGAGCTTCTTCTTCCACCAGTCCAGGGTGCCCTCGTAGGCGGGGGCCGCGCGGAAGGAGTCGATAGTGGGACGCAGCGAGGCGAGGTAGTCGGCGAAGCCGCCCACGGTGGGCGCGTAGGAGCGGCCGTTGTCGTTGACCACAATCACCACGCGCCGGCGCTTGTCGGCTGCGATGTTGTTGATGGCCTCCCAGGCCATGCCGCCGGTCAGGGCGCCGTCGCCGACGACGGCGACGGTGTAGCGGTCGCCTTCCCCGGTGAGCTGCCGTGCGCGGGAGATGCCGTCCGCCCAGGAAAGGGACGAGGAAGCGTGGGAGCTTTCCACGATGTCGTGCTCGGATTCGGCGCGGGACGGGTAGCCGGAGAGACCGCCCTCCTGGCGGAGCGTGCTGAAGTCCTGGCGTCCGGTGAGGAGCTTGTGCACGTACGACTGGTGGCCGGTGTCGAAGACGATGCTGTCGCGGGGCGAGTCGAAAATGCGGTGCACAGCAAGGGTCAGTTCAACCACCCCAAGGTTGGGGCCGAGGTGTCCGCCTGTCTGGGAGACGTTCGTGATCAGGAAGCTCCTGATCTCAGCAGCGAGTTCGGGCAGCTGCTTTTCGGACAACCCGTTCAGGTCCTGCGGATTCCGGATGGCGTCCAAGAGTCCCAAATGACCCCTCCTTCAGGTGGTAGACGTGCCTGTTAACTCTAACGCCTCGGCTCAAATCAAAAGCCGAAGCCCCGGCTGGTCGGTGACCGGCCGGGGCTTCGGGGAATGCTTGCCTGGAGCAGAAACCCGCTAGTTGGCGGAGATCTGGCGCAGGACGTACTGCAGGATGCCGCCGTTGCGGTAGTAGTCGGCTTCGCCCGGGGTATCGATGCGCAGGACGGCATCGAAGGACTTGGCGGTGCCGTCTTCAGCGGTGGCCGTGACCTTGAGGGTCTTGGGCGTGGTGCCTTCGTTCAGGGCGGTGACGCCCTCAACCGAGAAGGTTTCCGTGCCGGTCAGGCCCAGGGTCGCTGCGGATTCCCCAGCCGGGAACTGCAGGGGCAGGACGCCCATGCCGATCAGGTTGGAGCGGTGGATGCGCTCGTAGCTTTCGGCGACGACGGCCTTGACGCCCAGGAGCGCCGTGCCCTTCGCTGCCCAGTCACGCGAGGATCCGGAACCGTATTCCTTGCCAGCCAGGACCACCAGCGGAGTGCCGGCTGCCTGGTAGTTCTGCGCGGCGTCGTAGACATATGCCTGCGGGCCGTCAGCCTGGGTGAAGTCGCGGGTGAAGCCACCCTCGACGCCGTCCAGGATCTGGTTCTTGATGCGGATGTTCGCGAAAGTGCCCCGGATCATGACTTCGTGGTTGCCACGGCGTGAGCCGTAGGAGTTGAAGTCCTTGCGCTCCACACCGTTGGCCAGGAGGTACTGGCCGGCCGGGGTGTCCGACTTGAAGGAACCTGCCGGGGAGATGTGGTCGGTGGTGACCGAGTCGCCCAGCTTCAGCAGCACGCGTGCGCCGGAGATGTCCTGGACGGGTTCCGGCTGCGCCTTCATGCCCTCGAAGTACGGGGGCTTCCGGACGTACGTGGAGTTCGGATCCCAGGAGAACGTGTCGCCGGCGGGGGTGTCGAGTGCCTTCCAGCGGTCGTCGCCGTCGAAGACGCCCTCGTAGCCGCGGGCGAACATGTCCTTGTCGATCGAGGAATCGATGACCTGCTGGACCTCGACCGGGTTGGGCCAGATGTCCTTCAGGAAGACGTCGTTGCCGGCCTCGTCCTTGCCCAGGGAGTCGGTGTCGAAGTCGAAGTCCATGGAACCGGCCAGGGCGTAGGCGATGACCAGCGGCGGGGAAGCCAGGTAGTTCATCTTGACGTCCGGGTTGATCCGGCCTTCGAAGTTGCGGTTACCGGAAAGCACCGCGGTGACGGAGAGGTCGTTGGCCTGGATGGCCTCGGAGATTTCGGCGTCCAGCGGGCCGGAGTTGCCGATGCAGGTGGCGCAGCCGTAGCCCACGATGTAGAAGCCAAGCTTCTCCAGGTACGGCGTCAGGCCGGACTTCTCGTAGTAGTCGGTGACAACCTTGGAACCGGGGGCAACGGAGGTCTTGACCCACGGCTTGGACGTCAGGCCCTTGTCGACGGCGTTGCGCGCCAGCAGTGCGGCGGCAAGCATGACGGACGGGTTGGACGTGTTGGTGCAGGACGTGATCGACGCGATCGAAACTGCGCCGTGGTCCAGTTCGAACTCGCGGCCGTCTTCAGTCTTGATGTGGACCGGGTTGGACGGACGCCCGTGGGCGCCGTTCGCAGCGGACACAACACGGCTGGTCTCGGTGGTGTGCGAGTCGGCGTGCGTGAAGGACGGGGCGTCCGAGGCCGGGAACGACTCGTCCAGGGACTCGTCGACGCTGCCGTCTTCGATGGCGACGTAGTTGTGGATGTCCTTGCGGAACTGTTCCTTGGCATCGGTCAGCTCAATGCGGTCCTGGGGACGCTTCGGGCCGGAGATGGAGGGAACAACCGTGGACAGGTCCAGCTCGAGGTACTCGGAGAACTTGATCTCGCGGGAAGGATCGTGCCAGAGGCCCTGTTCCTTGGCGTAGGACTCCACGAGCGCCACGTTTTCGTCCGAGCGGCCGGTGAGGCGCAGGTAGTCCAATGTGACGTCGTCGATCGGGAACATTGCGGCCGTGGAACCGAATTCCGGGCTCATGTTGCCGATGGTGGCGCGGTTGGCCAGCGGCACCGCTGCAACACCTTCGCCGTAGAATTCCACGAACTTGCCCACAACACCGTGCTTGCGCAGCTGCTCGGTGATGGTCAGCACCACGTCGGTGGCGGTGGCGCCGGCGGGGATGGACCCGGTCAGCTTGAAGCCAACGACGCGCGGGATCAGCATGGACACGGGCTGGCCCAGCATGGCAGCCTCGGCTTCGATGCCGCCAACGCCCCAGCCCAGGACACCCAGGCCGTTGACCATGGTGGTGTGCGAGTCGGTGCCGACGCAGGTGTCGGGGTAGGCACGCAGTGCGCCGTCAACTTCGCGGGTCATGACCGTGCGGGCCAGGTACTCGATGTTGACCTGGTGCACAATGCCGGTTCCCGGGGGAACAACCTTGAAGTCATCGAACGCCGTCTGGCCCCAGCGGAGGAACTGGTAACGCTCGCCGTTCCGCTGGTATTCGATCTCCATGTTGCGCTCCAGTGCGCCGGAGTTGCCGAAGGCGTCGATCTGAACGGAGTGGTCGATGACCATTTCCGCAGGAGCGAGGGGGTTGACCCGCTTGGGGTCGCCACCGAGTTCCTTGACCGCTTCGCGCATCGTCGCCAGGTCCACCACGCAGGGGACGCCGGTGAAGTCCTGCATGATCACGCGGGCAGGCGTGAACTGGATTTCTGTATCTGGCTGGGCATCAGGATCCCAGCCTGCCAAGGCGCGAACGTGATCGGCAGTGATGTTCGCGCCGTCCTCGGTCCTCAACAGGTTTTCAAGCAATACCTTGAGGCTGAACGGAAGGTTTTCTGCACCTTCAACGGAGTTCAACCGGAAAATTTCGTATTCGGTTCCGGCTACATTAAGTTTGCCTTTTGAACCGAAGCTGTCCACAGTGCTCATCGCAGGACTCCTCTCGCAACAGTTTCATCTTTGTCGCGCGGTTGACCGCTTGCTAGTTAGGCAGGCCTAATTAGTGCAGGCCCTCAAAATTACATGGGGTCACCCGTGAATACGGAGCGCGACGTGGGACTACTAAGGGCCATAGTAGTCCAAATAGTTTCCCTGTCAGCGGCCTGGCGTCAGCAAAGCCACCGTCTCCAGGTGATGGGTGTGGGGGTAGAGGTCCAGTGCCCGCAGGCCCGCCAGGGACCAGCCTCCCTGCTGGAAGTAACCCACGTCACGGGCGAATGACGCCGGGTCGCACGACACATACGCAATGGCCCGCGGGCTTGCGGCGATTAGCTGGCCGACCACGGCTTTGCCGGCACCGGCACGGGGCGGGTCCAGCACCAGGGCATCAAAATTGCGCGGTTTCTGGCGGAGGATACGCTCCACGCGCCCCTGGATGATCTCAACCTGCGGGGCTTCGCGCAGGTTCTTGCGGGCATCCTTGCTGGTGCCGGGAGCTCCTTCCACCGACAGCACAGAGCCGGTTTCGCCCACTGCGTCAGCCAACGGAGCGGTGAACAGACCGGCGCCGGCGTAGAGGTCGGCCACCACGGAACCGGGCGAAAGGAAGCCGCCGTTGTGCAGGAAATCTGTGACGGCCCCCACAAGGGCGTCGGGCGCGTCGCGGTGGATCTGCCAGAATCCGGCGCCGGTAACACGGTAGTCATGTCCCGCGGCGGATTCCTGCACCCAGGTGCGTCCGCGCAGCTGCTGCACCTCATCGGTGAGGGGATCGAAGGTGGCGACCGAGACGTCGTCGGGAAGCTGGGCGGCGATGGCGCTGAGCCGCTTGGGCTTGGTGCCGGGAGCGGGGGCCAGGAGCACCAGGGGGCGTGAGCCGTTGGCCGGCGCCGCCACTTCCACGCGGTCGATCCCCTGCAGGTCAATGTCCCACAGGCGCAGCCGGTTAATGCCGTCCGAGGCGAGCGGCATTTCCCGCAACGGGATGATGTGGTCGGAACGGTGGGCGTGCATGCCCAGCCTGCCGCCGGAGGTGACCGAGAAACTTGCCCGCGTCCGCCACCCGAGGCCGGTGCCGGCGTCGTACGTTGTGTCTGTACCCGCGCCGTTGCCGGCCACGGCCTCAACGGCGATGTCCCCGCCGGGGAACTGCCCGATGCCGGCGAGCCGCTGGAGCTGTTCGGTCAGGACAGCTGCCTTGAGGCTGCGCTGGCGGTCAAGGGAGATATGCCCGAATTCGGCGCCGCCCACCGGCGGATGTCCGTGGCTCCAGGCCCGGCGGGAGTCGGCGGCGTGCCAGAAATGCTCCACGCGGTCAGGCGACGCTTCAAGGACGTCCACCACGTCGGCCCGCCAGAATTTGGCTGATTCGCCGGCGTCGGTCAGGCGGACCCGGACTTTCTCGCCGGGGACCGCGTGCCGGACGAAGATCACCCTGCCTTCGTGCCGTGCCACGCAGTGGCCGCCGTGGGCCACCGGGCCGACGTCGAGCACCAGCTCCTGAGGCTCCTGCGCGGAAGCGGACTGGGGGTGGGACTGGGTCTGGGAGCTCATTGGATATCCTGCAGGTTCTTTGCTTCTTCGGATGATTTCAGCTGCCACGGAACGCTGGCCACCATCACGCCAGGTTCGAAGTGCAGCCGGGTCTTGATGCGCAGGGCTGTCTGGTTGTGGACCAGCTGCTCCCACCATTTACCCACCACATATTCGGGGATGTAGACCACGATGAGGTCGCGCGGGGAGTCGCGCCGCATGTTCTTGACGTACTCCATGATGGGAGTGATGGTTTCCCGGTAGGGGCTTGCCAGCACTGTCAGCGGCACGGGGATGTCCAGCTTTTGCCAGTCAGCCACCGTGTGGGCGGTTTCCTCGGCGTTGATGTCCACGGTGATGGCGTCCAGCCGGGACGGCCGCGACGCCCGCGCATAGGCAAGGGCCCGCAGCACCGGTTTGCGTACGTGGGAGACCAGCAGGACGGCGTGGACCCGGGTCGGCAGGGCACGCGGCGAGGAGTCCTCATCCACGGCCAGCTCCTTGGCCACGTTGTCATAGTGTGCGCGGATGCTCCACATGATCAGGAACAGGACAAACATGGCCAGCAGCGCGATCCAGGCGCCCTGCTCAAACTTGGTGATCAGGACGATCACCAACACCAGGGCTGTCATGCCGAAGCCGATGCTGTTGATGGTGCGCGACTTCGCCATCCGCAGCCGGACCGTTTTGTCCTTGGCGAGCTTGAGGTGCCTCCCCCAGTGCCTGACCATGCCCAGCTGGCTGAGGGTGAACGAGATAAAGACGCCCACGATGTAGAGCTGGATCAGCTTGGTGACATCGGCGTTGAAGGCGATGATCAGCACCAGGGCACCGGCCGCAAGGGCCAGGACGCCGTTGCTGAACGCCAGCCGGTCTCCCCTGGTCCGCAGCTGGCGGGGAAGGTATCCGTCCTGGGCCAGGATGGAGCCGAGGACGGGAAAGCCGTTGAAGGCGGTGTTGGAGGCAAACACCAGGATCACGCCGGTGGCGGCCACCACGATGAAGAAGGGGATCGACCCGGGTCCGAAGATGGTCTGCGCGATCTGGCTGATGGCCGGGCTCTGGATGTAGCCTTCCGGCAGCGGCAGGCCGTCAACGAGGAATTCCGTGGCCGGGTCCAGGACGATGTGGACCTTCGTGGCGTTGGCCAGGTAGATGATGCCGGCGAGCATCGACGCCCCGATGACGCCGAGCAGCAGCAGCGTGGTGGCGGCGTTTTTGCTTTTGGGCACCTTGAAGTTGGGCACGCCGTTGCTGATCGCTTCAACACCGGTGAGGGCCGCGGCGCCGGACGAGAAGGCGCGCAGCAGCAGGAACGCGCCGGCCAGGCCCACCAGCCCCTCATCAAAACCGGGGGCGGGGACGATCGTGAACCCCGCGGACGGGGCCTCACGCAGCTGGCCGGTGGCGGCCTGGAAGATCCCCACCGCCGTCATGCCCAGGATGGAGGCCATAAAGATATAGGTGGGGACGGCGAAGACGCTGCCGGCCTCCTTGATACCGCGAAGGTTTACGAGGGCGAGGATCACGACGCCGATGGTGGCGATGAGCGCCTGTTGCCCGTGCAGGGAAGGCACGGCCGTGGTGAGGTAGGTGGCGGCCGAGGACATCGAGACCGCCACTGTCAGGACGTAGTCCACCAGCAGGGCCGACGCCACAGTGAGTCCGGCGAACTTGCCGAGGTTCTCATTGGCGATCTCATAGTCGCCGCCGCCTGACGGGTAGGCGTGCACGTTCTGGCGGTAGGAGGCCACCACCGTCAGCAGCACAACCATCACGGCGAGTCCCACCCATGGCGAAAACGCCACGGCGCTCACGCCGGCGAGGGCAAGGGTCAGGAGGATTTCGTCCGGAGCGTACGCCACGGAGGACAGGGCATCGGAAGCGAAGACCGGAAGTGCGATCCGTTTGGGAAGCAGGGTGTGGGCGAGCCTGTCGTTCCTGAAGGGCCGGCCCACCAGCACCCGTTTTATGGCGTTCAGCATTGTCAGCACAATTGTTCCTTGAGACTACTCACGACGCCCCACTTCTGTTGAGCACTAGAGCAACCTTACGACACTGCCGTCTGACCCGATCGGGTGCCCGCCTTCGGCAGGCACCCATACTTCGAGGTGCCGGTCCAGTCACAGCGCAACAGGCTGTCACCGGACTAGACCACGCTGCTCCGCCGGCGGCCCGGGCCACCGGATTTGGCCGTCCCTGGGACGTAAAAACTGTTCGAAGAAGACAACTTGACTTGAATAGGGGTCACCGGAGTGTGCACCGCGGCACGGCAGGAAACCCGCCCCCGCGGCGCTGTTGGCACGGCACCGGATTCCTATGTGTGACGCCGGCATTGGCCGGAAAAAGGGGTGTTGTTTCTCACTGCGCGGATCCTTGCACGCGTCGATGGCCGGTCAATAGCGTGGCCACCACTGCCGGACAAACGAAGGACTGCCATGAGAACAGCACCTGTTGCGACGGAAACTTCCCACCCTGACACCAAGGAGGGAGGACCACGGCCCCGCATCCCTGTGCCGGGAGGGCCGGGCCGCCGCCTGGCAGACGCGCTGCGGTATGACCTGCCGGCGTCGCTGGTGGTGTTCCTGGTGGCCGTGCCGCTCTCCCTGGGCATCGCGGCAGCCTCCGGAGCGCCCATCATGGCCGGCCTGATCGCCGCTGCGGTAGGCGGCATCGTGGCCGGAAGCCTGGGCGGCTCGCCGCTCCAGGTCAGCGGACCCGCGGCAGGACTGACGGTAATTGTGGCCGGGCTGGTTGACCAGTTCGGCTGGCCGGCCACGTGCGCCATTACCGCCGCGGCCGGGGTGCTGCAGGCACTGCTCGGCCTCGCCCGGTTTGGCCGCGTTGCCCTGGCCATCGCGCCGGTCGTGGTCCATGCGATGCTGGCCGGCATCGGCATCACCATTGTGCTCCAGCAGTTCCACGTCCTGCTGGGCGCCGGCTCCGCCAGCTCGGCGATCGGCAACATCACCGCCATCCCCGCCAGCCTGGCTGACCTCGAGATTGCCGCTGCAGCGCTTGGCATCACGGTCATCGGAACGTTGCTGGTCTGGAAGCGCCTGCCGGAACCGGTGCGCCGCGTTCCGGGTCCACTGGTGGCAGTCATTATCGCCACGGCACTCTCCCTTCCCTTCGGCGTCGACCGGATCACGTTCAGCGGATCCCTGACAGACTCCCTGGGCCTGCCGCAACTGCCCGCCGGCAACTGGAACGCCGCGGTCATCGGCGCCGTCACCATCGCCCTGATCGCAAGCGTGGAATCCCTCCTTTCGGCAGTAGCCGTGGACAAGATGCACCACGGCCCGCGGACCAACTTCAACCGGGAACTCCTGGGGCAGGGCGCGGCCAACGTGACGTCCGGACTCCTCGGCGGCATGCCGGTGACGGGTGTCATTGTCCGCAGCGCCACCAACCTGGAAGCGGGGGCACGGACCCGTTCCTCTGCCGTCCTGCACGGTGTCTGGGTGCTGGTCTTTTCCCTGCTGCTGGCCGGATTGATCCAGCTGATCCCCGAGTCCGTCCTGGCCGGCCTGCTGATCATCGTCGGCGCCCGGCTGGTGCGCCCCGCGGACATCAGCACGGCGCGGCGTACCGGTGACCTGCTCGTCTACGTGGTGACGCTGTCCATCGTGGTGTTCGCCAACCTGCTCGTGGGCGTGCTGACCGGGCTGCTCCTGGCCATCGCGCTGGTGCTGTGGCGGATAGCGCGGGCGACTGTGACCGCAGCCCCGGATGCGGGAACCGCAGGCGGCTGGCGCGTTGTGATCGACGGCTCGTGCAGCTTCCTGTCGCTGCCCCGGCTCAGCGCCGTACTGGCCACTGTCCCTGCCGGCACGGACGTGACCCTTGAACTGGATGTCGACTACCTGGACCACCCGGTCCACGACGCACTGGACGCCTGGCAGACCCGCCACGTTGCCACTGGCGGTTCCGTCACCGTGGAGGAGCACGGCACCGCCAGCCTGGAGGGTGCCCACGCCGCACCACCCTGCCGTGGGGACGCCCGGTCCGCCCTCCGCGGCGGGTTTGCCCCGTGGCGCAGCTGGCAGCAGCAAGCAACGTCGTCCCCCGCCCCGGAGAGTCCGGACGTTCCTTCCCCGCAGCCCGTACTGGCCGGCGTCGAAAACTACCACCGCCGCACTGCCGACCTGCTCAGGCCGCACGTCGGCGAACTGGCCACCTACCAGGACCCGTCCACGCTGTTCCTGACCTGCGCCGACTCACGCCTGGTGCCGAACCTGATCACCAGCAGCGGCCCGGGAGACCTGTTCACCGTCCGCAACGTGGGCAACGTGGTGGGCAGCCCAGGAACCGACGCAGCCACCGACGCGGCATTGGAGTTTGCCGTGGGCAAACTCTCCGTCGAGTCCCTGGTGGTCTGCGGCCACAGCGGCTGCGGAGCGATGACGGCGCTGCTGGACGGAGGGGACAGCGGGGACCAGGGGCAGGGGCCAATCGACGTGTGGCTGGAACACTCCCGGGCCAGCCTGGCGGCCTTCCGCACCGGCCACCCGGTACAGGGCGCTGCCGCCGCGGCGGGATTCAGCCCCGTGGACCAGCTGGCCATGGTCAACGTGGCGGTCCAGCTGGAGCGGCTGCAGGGCCACCCCTTGGTGGCAGGCGCACTGCAGGCAGGCACGGTCCAGCTCACCGGCCTGTTCTACGACATCCCCACCGCCCGTGTCCTGCAGGTCAGTGCCGACGGCATCGGCCACCTGCACCCGCTCCCGGAGCCCGTGCCAGCCCCGTAGCCTGAGGGCGCAGACGCCGGCACCGCCCGACGCGCAGCTGAAAGGATCGCCGCGCGGTGCCGGTAGAGTTCTAGCAGCAGTAATGGGCCAGGAAAGTTGAGGAGATACGGGTGGCGCACTTCGTGATCATGGGATGCGGCCGGGTGGGAGCAACGCTGGCGCACACGCTCGAGGACGCCGGCCACTCCGTGGCCATCATCGACCAGGACGACCGTGCCTTCCGCCGGCTCCGCCAGGGCTTCACCGGCCGGAAGGTCACCGGCGTCGGGTTTGACCGGGACACCCTGAAGCAGGCCGGAGTCGCCGAGGCGTACGCCTTCGCGGCGGTCTCCAGCGGCGACAACTCCAACATCCTGGCCACCCGCGTTGCCCGTGAGACGTTCCACGTCCCGCACGTCGTGGCCCGGATCTATGACCCCGGCCGCGCGGAGATCTACCAGCGGCTCGGCATTCCCACCGTCGCGGCGGTGCGCTGGAGCGCGGACCAGGTCCTGCGGCGCATCCTTCCCGAACAACATCTGGCCGGGGATTTCCGGGAACCCTCCGGCCGGCTGGTCCTGGCGGAACTGGACCTCGACGCCGGCTGGATCGGGCACCGGATCACCGAGATCGAGAAGGCTGCCGACGTCCGGGTCGCGTACCTCACCCGGTTCGGCGAGGGCATCCTCCCGGAGCCGGGCATGGCCTACCAGGACGGCGATACCGTCCACGCCATGCTGCTGGTGGACCGCAGCCCGCAGGTGGCGCACATTCTGGCCAAAGCACCCGCCAAGGAGTTGTAGTGAAAGTTGTCATCGTGGGCGCCGGCAGTGTAGGCTCGTCGATCGCCAGGGAGCTGCTGGCGCACAAGCACGAAATCCTGCTCATCGACCTCAAGCCTGAGGTCATCGGACGCAGCGGACTCCGCGGCGCGCACTGGCTGGTGGGCGACGCCTGCGAGCTCAGTACCCTGCAGGGCGCGAAGATGGAGGACGCCGACGTCGTCGTTTCGGCCACGGGCGACGACAAGGTCAACCTGGTGGTGTCGCTCCTGGCCAAGACCGAGTTCGGCGTGGGCCGCACGGTGGGCCGGGTCAACAATCCCAAAAACGACTGGATGTTCAACGACTCCTGGGGAGTGGACGTCGCCGTCAACACCCCCCAGCTGATGACCGCCCTCGTGGAGGAAGCGGTGGAGATCGGTGACCTGGTCCGGCTGCTCACCCTGCAGACCGGTGTCTCATCGATCGTGGAGTTCACCGTCCCGCACGATTCGCACGCCATCGGCCTCACCGTGGGCGAGATCCACTGGCCTGAAGACTCCACGCTCGTGGCCATCCTGCGGGACCATGCCCCCATCACGCCCAGCCGGGACGACGTGATCGACGGCGGCGACGAACTGTTTTTTGTCACCACCATCGCGGCTGAAGACGAACTGCGCGCCCTGCTCTCCCCCGAATCAGCCGAGGCTTCCGACGGCGACCACGCCCCCGAGAGCGGCCGGCCGGTGGACGCTCAGGCCCCGGAGGACGACGGCTTCGACGGCTGAGTTCCGGCGTCCGCCGGGACCGGCCGGGTGAGGAGCCAGGCAATCCAGATGCCCAGGATGTACAACGGCGCACCCATGATGAGCCGGGTGGTGGCCAGCGCCGCGAGCCCGTCTGCGCCCATGAGGTAGAGCGGAACCTGCACCACAAGCCGCAGCACGAGGACAGCGACAATGATCCAGGTCCCCAGCCGGTACGCCTTCACGCGGGCAGGGTCCTTGCGCCAGTCCAGGCCCTCGTTCCGGATGAAGCCGAACAGCAGGCCTGCTATGGGCCATTTAACGAAGATGGACACCACCATGGCCAGGATGTAGGCCGCGTTGGTGAAGAATCCGGGAAGGTAGAAGTCCTCTGCCTTCCCTGTTGCATTGGCCAGCCAGGCAGAGATTCCCACCCCAACCACACCGGCCAGGGCCTGCGTCAGGGGCCGCCGCTGCACGAGCCGCACCACGGTGAACACAGCGGCGGAGGCCAAGGCTGCCACCAGTGAAGGGGTCAGGTCGTGGGTAATGGTGAAGGCAACGAGGAAAACAAGTCCGGGGAGGATGCTCTCGGCGATGCCCTGGACACCGCCGGCGCTGCGCAGGACGTCAATCCGCCCGTCGTGGGTACGGTGCAGGCCGGCCTTGGCCGCATAGCCTTCGGCGAGCCCGGCGATCGTCGGCTGCTCCTGGACCGGCTCGGAGGGCTTCTCGGGCTGCTGCGGCGCGGTCATTCGTTCTCCTGGCGGGACAATATTTCGTAGCGTGGGTTGAACATGGTGGGCAGGCCCTGGCTGTGCGTCAGCATGCCCTCAAGCCGGACTTCCGTGCCGGCGTCGATGCCTGGAACGCGGCGCCGGCCCAGCCAGATGACGCGGAGCCGGCCACCCGCCGCCCGGGACCCCGGCCGGGGACCCTCCTGGTCGGTGACAATGGCCGTGAACGCGGCAGTCTGGTCGGCCGGCACGTAGGTGACCGATTCGATGTACCCGTGGCAGGCCACCCTGCCCTTGTCCGGGAGCTCGCTGACGGGCACGCCGGCTCCCCCGTGCGGGGACATGGCACCCTGGGGGGAATCAGCCAATCTGTGTGATCTCCGGGCCCCGCTCGGGTTCCTGCAGCGCAGGGGCACCGGGCGGCGGCGTCATGCTGGCATCCTTGGGCAGGCGCAGCTGGAGCAGGTCACGCGGCGGCATGGGGCTGTCGCCCCGGATCACCACAATCTTGCGGAAAAGCGTTTCCAGCGGACCCGCTGCGTCCCGGTCCATGGCTGCGGCTCCGCCCAGGACGCCGCGCAGGAACCAGCGCGGACCGTCAACCCCGACGAAGCGGGCCACCCGGTAGCCCTGGCTTCCATCCGGCGCACCTGCAGGAAGCTTGGCCACCAGTTCGGTGCCGAACTGGCCCTGGACTTCTTCAACCTGTCCGCCCTGGCTGCCCACGGACTGGCCGATCTGTTCCCGGATCTCGTCCCACAGGCCCTCGGACTTCGGGGCGGCGAACGCCTGGAGCTGCAGGCTGGAGCCGTTCAGGTCCATGGTTACGGCCACCACACGCTGGGTTGCTTCTTCCACCTCGAGCCGGAGCTGCAGTCCCTCGCTGGGTGAGATCAGGAGGGCGCCAAGATCCACGTAGCCGTCACGGCTGGTGATTTCGGAGACATCAAAAGGTCCGGTTGCGCTGCGGCCGGCAGTGTCCGATGACTCGTCCGCGGCCTCCGCCGGTGACGCCGGGGCGTCCGGTTCGTCTGCTTGTTCCTTCTTGGCTTTCCTGCCGAGCCCAAAAACCATGGGTCGTCTCCTTAGTTGTGAATGTGCGCGGCCGGCGGTCCCGCCGTAAACCTGGGTCCCGCCGTAAATCGTCAGTGCCGGACGGCCGCCGCCTGCATTGGCCGTGCCGCGCACCCGGTCCCGCCTCGACAGTGGGTCAGGCCGTGGGAGGGGTAAATCCGCCGGTGGAGCCGAACCCGCCGGCGCCCCGCACGGACCCGTCCAGTTCATCGACGGGGACGAACTGTGCGTACTCCACCCGCTGGATGACCATCTGTGCAATTCTATCGCCGCGCCGCAGTTCGATGTCCTGCCGGGCGTCCGTGTTCAGGAGGGTCACGGAGATTTCGCCGCGGTAGCCTGCGTCAACGGTGCCGGGCGCGTTAACGATCGTCAGCCCGTGCTTCGTGGCCAGGCCGGAGCGGGGGTGGATCAGTGCCACGTAGCCGTCAGGCAGG
Source organism: Arthrobacter sp. BE255 (assembly GCF_031457335.1). NCBI lineage: Bacteria > Bacillati > Actinomycetota > Actinomycetes > Micrococcales > Micrococcaceae > Arthrobacter > Arthrobacter sp. BE255. The sequence continues at coordinate 218,668 of NZ_JAVDWK010000004.1, forward strand.
GAAATCGAAACCCCGGTGGGAACCAGCTTCCGCTCCCCCGGCTGCAGGACCACATCAACACGCGCGCGCAGGTCCGCGCCGGCGTCGCCGGGGTGGGCGTAGGACGGAGCCTCCAGGCCGGCGTCGAGCATTTTCAGCTGTACCTGCAGGGTGGGGGCGCCGAGCGCTGCGTGGGCCTGGGGTTCGGAAGCGGTTTCTACCGTGGCAAGTTCGTCAGTCACAGTCACTCACTCTAACGCCCGCGCCCATGTTCGGCCTAGCGTCGGCGGTTCCGGCCCAAGATGAAATAGGCCCCCAAAGATGGAAAGCTGGGGGCATGCCCGAATCAAGCTCCGCCGTACCGGTTCCCAACAGCCCCTCCGCCACCCCCTCGGTGGTTTTCCGGGAGAAACTCTGGCCAACGCCGTGGGTGTGGATCATTGTGGCCGGGATCGCAGGTGCGGGCATCCTGGTGTTCGCCCCGATCAGCGCGGCGGCCGGCTACACGGCGGCAGCGGTGCTGTTCGCCATCATGGCTGTCCTGCTGGTGCTCTCCACCCCCACCATCACGGTCACAGATGACGCCCTCACGGTGGGCCGGGCAACGATCGAGCGCCGGTTCGTCGGCACTGTGCAGGCTTTCCGCACCAAGGAAGCGACAGCCGAGCGCGGCACCAGGCTCAACGGGCTGGCCTACCTCTGCATCCGGGGCTGGATCGACCCCGTGGTCAGGATCGACATCACCGACCCTTCGGACCGGACCCCATACTGGCTGACGTCCACGCGGCGCCCCGAGGAGCTCACTGCAGCCCTGTCCGCCAAATAGCGGCCCGCTGTCCAGGAGCCGTAATCCCGGTCAGCCTTCGCACTCCCTGCAGTAGAAGCGGCCGTCCTTTTCCCTGGCGATCTGGGAGCGGTGCCGGACCAGGAAACATGAGGAGCAGGTGAACTCGTCGGCCTGCGCCGGGACCACATGGACAAGGAGCTCTTCGCCCGAAAGGTCCGCGCCGGGGAGTTCGTAGCCGGCCGCAAGATCACTCTCGTCCTCCTCCACCACTGCGGTGGGCTTGTCCGAACGCCGGGTCTTCAGTTCCTCAATGGAATCCTCGTTGAGGTCTTCTTCGGACTTCCGCGGCGCATCATAATCGGTGGCCATTTCCTCTAACCTCGCTCCATTTCCGGTGGCCGGGTGTGTCACCTTCATAACGCCGGACACTGTGCGTTTGTGCCCTGCGTGGGGCACATCTTTCCGCAAGCCGGCGGTAAAAGCCAGAGCCCTGGACAGGTCCCGGGCGTGGGTGTCTCCGAAACGCAGCGACCGCCGCCGCGGTCCCAGGCAAAGGCCCGGAAACTCCCGGAATATCGCGGCGCGCCCTATCTCCTAACCCAAAAAGGGACTGCCGGGTGGCAGAGTTTCGATTGATAGTAATGCCAGGGTGGAGGATTTGTATGCAGGATCTACGGCTTGTAGGCGTACACGACGACGGGGAGCATCTCCTGTTGAGCGGTGCCGGCGGCGAGATGTTCCAGCTGCCGATCGATGAAGCGCTGCGGGCGGCCAGCCGGTCTTCGGCGAAGGCCTCGTTCGGCGCGGCCCCCGTTGCCATGTCCCCGCGGGATATCCAGGCGAGGATCCGCAGCGGTGCCACCGCCGCGGATGTCGCAGAGCTTTCCGGGCTGCCCCTTGCCAAGGTCGAACGCTATGAGGGGCCCGTGCTCGCTGAACGTGAGTATGTGGCCCAGCAGGCCCGGAAAATCGAGGTCGCTTCCCCTTCGCCCGGTCACGACGCCTACCGTTCCGCTTTCGGCGACAACCCGGCGTCGCTTGACGACATGGTTTCGCACCGGCTCCGTGCCCACGGCATCGAACCGTCCTCCGTCGAGTGGGACTCCTGGCGGCGTCCCGACGGCAGCTGGACGGTGGCTGCCCGTTTCGAAGCGAAGAAGGACGGCACCGCAGGCATCGGTGAGGAACCGCCGGCTCTGTGGACCTTCAGCCCTGCCCGAAAGTCGCTGCAGAATGCCAACCGCTGGGCGCAGCAGCTCAGCGAGCTCGAACCCCTGGACGGCCTGGTTCCCGCACGGCGTCTGACCGCCGTCTCGGACCGGCCTTTTGATTTTGAGACCGACGCCGAAGCGGCGGCCCGCCACTCCTCCGGCCCGCACACCGGACCGCATGCCCTTCAGCCGGCCGGCAAGGACGCCGACGGACTGCTGGACATGCTCCGTTCACGCCGCGGCCAGCGGCTGGGTGTGGACGAGGACGCCGATGACGCCCTCGCGCTGCTTCTCACGCACGGCGTACCGGCAGCCCATCCAAGGCCGTCCGAGGTCCAGCCCGAGCCGGAGCAGCAGGAGCCCGCTCCCGCCGGTTCCGAGCCCGACGCCCCGGCGGCGCAGGCTGATCCCCTCACCCGCAGGCGTGACGCCAGGCCGTCCATGCTGTCGCGGCTGAGCCTGATTCCTTTGCACAAGGACGACGACGACGATGACGTCCTGAAGCTGCACGACGGCGTGAGCACCGAAACACGGGAAGTCACCATTGTGGCGTCCCCGCCCCGTCCGGCCGGACAGAGCGCTCCCGCCGCCGTTCCGCCGAAGGAGCACACAGGAGCCAGTTTTGGCCTTGAGGAGCTGCTCGGGGGCCGGAATCTGCGGCGCCCCAATGACGAATCCGCTCCGGCCGCCCGTGCCGACCGTGACGCCGACGTGCCGGAACGGCAGCCTTCCAAGCCGAAGCGCTCCAGCATTCCCACGTGGGACGAAATCGTGTTCGGGACCAGGGGCGACTAGCCTCCCGTTCCGCCTGAACCCCGCCACAGGCAGGCGTCCGTCTCGAACGGCAACAGCTGGTCCTGCTGGGCCATGATGTGGGCACCGTGCGCGGTGACCCGCCGCATGTAGTGACGGCGGCACAGGGTTTCGTAGCCCACCACCGGAAGCTGGCCTTCAAGGCCGGCCGCCGCGGGATCGCTGGCCATGTCGACGTCGCCCACCACCACCTGGGCGCCTTCCATGACCATCACGCCGTCCACCGTCCGTGCGTTGTGGGTGGCCCGCCGCCCGCACCAGCACAGCGCCTCCACCTGCAGGACCTGGACCCGGTCGGCGAGTTCGATCAGCCGCTGGGAGCCAGGAAAGAGCCTGGTGCGGAAGTCCGCGGTGATGCCGAACGCAAAAACGTCGACGTCGATCTCGTCCACGAGCCGCGCCAGCTGCTCCACCTGGACGGGCGAATAGAACTGCGCTTCGTCACAGATGAGGTAGTCCACGCGCTGGCCGCGGGTGCGCCGGTCCACCACTTCATCCCAGAAGTCGGTACCGTCCGTGACCTCAACGGCGTCGGTTTCCAGCCCAAGCCGGCTGGAAATCCGGGAGCCGCCCGCCCGGTCGTTCCGGCTGAACCGGATCCCGCCGCGTCCGCGGGCGCGGTGGTTGTAGTCCATCTGCAGGGCCAGCGTGGACTTGCCACAGTCCATGGTCCCGGAGAAAAACACCAGCTCAGCCACGTCCGGCCTTCCGGCCTTCCGCGGAGAAACACAGCAGCGGGACTTCCCGTTCGGCTTTGGTCAGCGAGCCGTGCTGGCCAACTACCTCCATTGCGGTTGGGCGCACCCGCCGCTTGTCGTAAAGTGCCAGGGCGTCCCGTGCGGCGATCATCACGTCGCCGATCCGGGGTCCGACGGCGGGACGCAAGTCTCCGAACAGGCCGCCGGCCACCGCCTGTTCCCGGGTGAACGCCCAGATCCGGTCGCCGAACCGGTTCCGCCAGGCATCCAGCAGCCGGTCCCGTCCGGCGTCGCCGACGGCCTCCTCAAGGTAGAGGTGCACCATCCTGGGCTCGCCCGCGGTGTGCCGCACGCCGTCGATGAGGGCGGGATCAGCCGCGTAGTCGATCCGCTGCGGCGGCGGCACGTCAAGCATGCCGTGGTCCGCGGTGAGCAGCACCGTGGTTCCGGCCGGAAGGGAGGCGTTGAGGCGCTTGATGGTGGCGTCCAGCTCCTCGAGCTGGTGTTCCCATTGCTCCGACTGGCAGCCGTACCGGTGTCCGGCCTTGTCCAGTTCGTTCACGTAGAAGTACATCAGCGCCGGCCCGGCGGCAGCCATGGCTTCGGCGGCGGCGCCCGTGCGGGCATGCGAGGTGGTGCCCGAGATGAAACGGCCGCCACGGAGGGCAGCCTGGGTCATGGGCGAGTTGCCGAACTGCGGCAGGCTGATCGTGCTCACGTCGACGGATGCGGCGGCCCGTTCGAACACCGTGGGGAACGGCTGCCAGATGAGCGGGTCAACGCCGGCGTCCCAGTTGCCGAGCATGTTGACCACCTTGTCCTGGTCCGGGTCCAGGACGTCGTAGCCCACCATTCCGTGCTGGCCAGGTGCCAGCCCGGTCCCGAAGCTGGCGAGGGCCGCTGCAGTGGTGGACGGGAAGGTGGAGTCCAGCCAGACGGGAATGTTTCCCTGCCCGTTGTTCATGACGGACCGCAGGAACGGTGTGTGCGCGGACTTCTGCTTCAGGAGGTTCCGGCCGAGTCCGTCCGCCAGGACGACGCAGACCCGTGACGACGGCGGCAGCCCCAGTGTGTTGGTGAAACCATCCACACCCAGGCTTGAGGCGGCGCTGGTGAGCACGTCCGCGATGGAGCGCTGGCCGAAGGCAGGCGGGTGCGGAAGGGTGGCCGTACCGGCCCGTTCGGCCGGAGATGCTTCGGCCACAGATGCCGGGACTGCGGTTTTTCCGTGGTCCGGCATCAGCGTTGCTGGTGTCCGCGGCTGAGGCGGTTTCCGAAGACGCCGGCGCGCGGGCGGGGCTGCAAGGACTGTGCGCCGTGCAGGACCGGCGACGTGGATCCTGTGTTGACGGCACGCAAAGCACGGGCGAAGAGCTTGGCGTCCTGGACGGCCTGGAGACCGTCGGCTTCCGCGCTGATCCGCAGCACGATGTCCTCCTGGGCGATCGTGCCGCTGTAGCCATGGTCCGCTTCACACTGCGGATCCCCGCAGCTGGCCGGGCCCATGTCCAGCCGCTGGCCGCCGGACCAGGCGATGGCCAGCGTCAGTTCGCGCACGGGGTCGGAGGGCTTGTAGTTCTGCGGCTGGGCGTACATGTAGCTGAGGACCACTGACCGGATCTGCGCCACGGGAACGGACTCGGTGGAGATCTGGGCCACGATCTGTTCGCCGGCTTCATCGAGCTGCTGGTCGTCCACGTGTGTGATGACCAGCATGTCCGAGGTGAGCACCAGGACCGTGATGTGGCGCCGCACCTCTGCCCGGTCAAAGTGCGTCTCAAGGTGGACCAGGTGGGCGACGCAGTCGCGGCCGTCCAGGGCGTCGTCGACGACGTCGGCCACCAGCCGGGGGTAGAAGCCTGCCTTTTGGAGGGCACCGTCAAGGCTCTGGCCCTGCGCGCTGTGGCTGTGTGAGCTGTGGGGTCGGGTGGCCTGGTTGTCATTGCCGGGCGTTTGAGGCGTCGACGTGGGAGGCTGTGAGCTCATTTCCCCATTTTCACAGATCGGCCGGGGACTTGCTAACTGCGGCTACCCCAGCATGGCCCGGCGGGCGCTGTCCGTCCGCTGGGCCGCGTTCCCGATCCGAACGTCCGCGGCGAGGATGGCAACTCCCTGCGGCCCGCAGAGCACGGGGTTGAATTCGACGAGGGCAATCTCGGGATGGTTGTCCTTCATCCAGGCGAGCCGGCCGGCAAGTTCCTCCAGCGCCGCCACGTCCACGGCGGGCAGGCCCTGGTATCCGAAGAGCTTGCGGGCGGCCCGCGGGCTCCGGATGAAGTCCTTGACGTCGGCTGCGGACAATGGCGGCGTGCGGTGGGCCCAGTCGTCTAGCAGGTTGACGGCGTCTCCGGCCAGGCCGAACGAGACGACGGGGCCCAGCAGCGGGTCTTCGATGGCCCGGAAGGTGCAGGCCTGCCCCACCGGGGCCATCGACTGCACCTCCAGCGACGCGGACCCGTAGGATGCCAGCGAGCGCCGCATCTGCACGATGTTGTGGCGCAGCGATTCGGCGTCCTCGATGTCCAGGCGCACACCGCCCAGGTCCAGGCGGTGCCGGAGGGCCGGGTCGGTGGTTTTGAGTGCGACGGGCCATCCCAGCGCCTGGGCCGCGTCGACGGCCTGGTCAGCGGTTTCGAAACCGACGGAGGGCAGGACCATGATCCCGTAGTAACCCAGGAGCGAGGCGGCCGCGGCCTGGTCAAGCTGTTTGAGCTGCTCGCCGTGGACGTCCGCGAGGAGCAGTTCCAGGCTGGCCCGGGCGCCGTCGGGGTCGCATCCGGCAGGCTCCACAAAGTGGCCGTGGTCCCGCGCGACCCATTCGGCGTAACGGACCACGGCTGCGAGCGCCGCCACGGCCGCTCCGGGGTTGGAAAAGCACGGGATGGCCGGCGCCTCGCCCACCATCCCTTCCACGTAGATGGAGGGGTCAAGGATGCCGGCGAAGGCAGCCACCACGGGTTTGCCGGCTTCCGCGGCACATTCGGCCAGGACTCCGGCGATGTTTTCCACGGTGAGGCCCCGCGCCGGGAGCAGGGCGGCCACGACGGCGTGCACGTGCTCGGAGGCCAGGGTGTCCTGGAGGCTGCGCCGGAGCGCCGGCAGCGCGAGCGACATGCCGGCGTCGAGGTCCAGGCCGGTGACCAGCGATCCCACGCCCAGGCCATGGGCCAGGGCACTGTCCGCCACGACTTTTGCCAGGGCCTGCGAGTTGCTGAGGATGGCCAGTTCAGGGCCCGCCGGCAGCGGCTGCCCGGCCACGATCTGGGCCACGTCCATGAGCTGTTCGATGGTCTCGACCCTGATGACCCCTGACTGGCGCATCATGGCATCGAGGGCACCGGCAGGCGCCTGGGTGGTGCGGACGGCATGCCCGGGCGGCAGGCGCAGGCCCATGGACTCGGACTTGGCCACGATCACCGGCTTGGTGCGCGCCAGCCGCCGGGCGAGGCGGGAGAATTTGCGGGGGTTCCCGATCGATTCCAGGTACAGGGCGACCGCGGAGGTGTCGGCGTCGTCCTCCCAGAACTGCATCATGTCGTTTCCGGAGACGTCCGCCCTGTTGCCCGCCGAGAGGAAGGTGGAGAGTCCCATCCGGCGCCGGCTGGACGCGGCGTAGAGGGACACCCCGATGGCGGCGGACTGGCTGAACAGGCCCAGGCCGCCCCGCCGCGGCAGGGTGGGCGCCATGGAAGCGTTCAGGGATACGTCCGGGTGGGTGTTGACGACGCCCAGCGAGGCCGGGCCGATGACGCGCATCCCGTTGGCCCGCGCCTTGCGGACCAGGTCGCGCTGGCGGGCGAGGCCGCGTTCGCCGTCGTCCGCGAAGCCTGCGGAGGCGACCACCACCCCCTTGACGCCGGCGGCGGCGCAGTCGTCCACCACAGTGGAGACTTCCTCATACGGGACCGCGATGACCGCAAGCTGCACAGGACCGGGGACCTCGGTGAGGCGGCCGAACGACAGCATTCCGGCGAGCTCCAACGCCTCGGGGTTGATGGCGTACACGGGCCCGGTGAAGCCGCCTTCGATGATGTGCTCCAGCAGCTGGTAGCCCACGGTCCCCCATTTGCGGCTGGCCCCGATCACGGCAATGGACGACGGCGCCAGCAGGTCCCGCACACTCCTCGCCTCGGCGCGGTGCTCGCGGGACTCCATCACCGCGCGGGATTTGTCCGTGGGACCGATGTTGAATTCGAGGCTGACCACGCCGTCGTCGAAATGGCGTTTGACGTCGTACCCGGCGTCGGAGAAGACCATCAGCATTTTCCGGTTCTCCGGCAGCACCTCGGCGCTGAACCGGCGGATCCCGTGTTCCTGGGCGGCTGCCGCGAGATGTTCGAGCAGGATGGAGCCGATGCCCCTGCCCTGGTGCGCGTCCGCGATGTTGAAGGCGACCTCGGCCTCGGTGGGGTCATCGAGCCGGTCGTAGCGCCCGATCCCGATGATCTCGCCGCCGATGGTGATCACGAACGCCACCCGGTCCTTGTAGTCCACCTCCGTGAATCGCTTGAGCTCCTTGCTGGAGAGCCGGGCCTTGAAGGCGAAGAACCGCATGTAGATGGAGTCCTGTGACTGCCGCATGTGGAAGGCCTGGACGGCGTCGGCGTCGGCGGGGTGGATGGGCCTCAGATGGGCGGTTCCGCCGTCCCGCAGGACGACATCGGCTTCCCAATATTCCGGATATACGCCGTCCCCGGGCTGATCCACCATAGGCTTAGCCTAGCCAAAAACTCCCGCCGCACACCCAGGTGCGGCCAATCAGTGCCAGACCAGTACCCCCAGAAGGATTTACCAGCCCCATGGCCCGCCGCCAAAGCCCAGCCCCCGCAGTGGATTCCAGCCCCTTCACCGAGAACATCGTGGATATCGATGTCACGTCCGAGATGGAGGGCTCCTTCCTGGAGTACGCCTATTCGGTGATCTACTCCCGGGCCCTGCCTGACGCCCGTGACGGCCTCAAGCCGGTGCAGCGCCGGATCCTGTACATGATGAGCGAGATGGGCCTGCGGCCGGACCGCGGCCACGTCAAGAGCGCCCGCGTGGTGGGCGAGGTCATGGGAAAGCTGCACCCCCACGGCGATACGGCCATCTACGACGCCATGGTGCGCATGGCCCAGGACTTTTCGCTGCGCCTGCCACTGATCGACGGGCACGGCAACTTCGGCTCGCTCGACGACGGCCCGGCAGCCCCGCGGTACACGGAGGCCCGGCTCGCGGCGGCGGCGCTGACCCTCACGGACCACCTCGACGAAGACGTGGTGGATTTCGTCCCCAACTACGACAACCAGCTGACCCAGCCGGACGTCCTGCCGGCGGCGTTCCCCAACCTGCTCGTCAACGGTGCCACCGGCATCGCGGTGGGCATGGCCACGAACATGGCCCCGCACAACCTGGTGGAGGTCATCTCCGCCGCGCGGCACCTGATCGCCCACCCGGACGCCACGCTGGATGACCTGATGCGCTTTGTCCCCGGCCCGGACCTGCCTACCGGCGGCCGGATCGTGGGCCTGGACGGCATCCGCGACGCCTACGCCACCGGCCGCGGCTCCTTCAAGACCCGCGCCAAGGTTGAGATCGAACAGCTGTCGGCCCGCCGCACCGGCCTGGTGGTCACCGAACTGCCCTACATGGTGGGGCCGGAAAAGGTGATCGAGAAGATCAAGGACGCCGTCAACGGCAAGAAGCTGACCGGCATCAGCGACATCGTTGACCTGACCGACCGCAAGCACGGGCTGCGCCTGGTCATCGAGCTGAAGAACGGGTTCAACCCCAACGCCGTCCTGCAGCAGCTGTACCGCTACTCCCCGATGGAAGACTCCTTCGGCATCAACAACGTGACACTGGTGGACGGCCAGCCGCAGACCCTGGGCCTCGTGGCGCTGCTCACCGTGTACGTGGGCCACCGCATCGACGTCGTCCGCCGCCGCACTGCGTTCCGGCTCGGCAAGAAGAAAGACCGCCTGCACCTGGTGGAGGGCCTGCTGGTGGCCATCGTGGACATCGACGAGGTCATCCAGATCATCCGCTCCTCCGACGAGGCTGCGGCCGCCCGGGTCCGGCTGATGTCCATCTATGACCTCACCGAGATCCAGGCCAACTACATCCTGGAACTGCGCCTGCGCCAGCTGACCAAGTTCTCCCGGATTGAGCTGGAGAAGGAACAGGATGAGCTGCGCCGCGAGATCGCAGAGCTGGAAGCCATCCTTGGTTCGGAGGAACGGCTCCGGGAGCTGGTCTCCAGTGAACTGGGCGAAATCGCGGAGAAGTATGGCACCCCGCGCCGCACGGTGCTGCTCGAGTCCGAAGCCGTCTCCCCCACCGTGGCCGCTGCCCTCGCCGCGCCCAATGGCAAAGGCAGGGCCGCGCCGCTGGCGCTGGAAATTGCCGATGACCCCTGCTGGGCGATCCTGACGGCGTCCGGGCAGATCGCCCGCACGTCCAACCAGGAGCCACTGGCCGAGTCAGGTCCGCGGTCCAAGCACGACGTCTTTTCGTCAGTCGTCAAGACCTCGGCCCGCGGGGAGATTGCCGCCGTGACGTCGCAGGGACGCATGCTGCGGCTGCAGGTTATGGACATGCCGGTCCTGCCTCCGATGTCCGGTCTGCCGAACCTCGCCGGTGGGGTCCAGGCCAAGGAATTCATCACACTGCTCAAGGGCGAAACGCTGGTGGCGTTTACGCCCCTGGACCAGGTCCTGGCTATCGGCACCGCCCAGGGCGTGGTGAAGCGCGTCCAGCCCGACTACCCCCTGAACCGCGAGGACTGGGAGATCATCGCCCTCAAGGACAAGGACGAGGTGGTGGGTGTGGCCCCGGCCGGTTCGGAAGAATCCGACCTCGTGTTCCTGACCCGCCAGGCCCAGCTGCTCCGTTTCGCTGCCGGGGCTGTCAGGCCGCAGGGCAGGACGGCCGGCGGCATGGCCGGCATCAAGCTGGCCTCCGATGACCAGGTGGTGTTCTTCGGCGCGGTGGCGCCCGGGGACGACGACGCCGTGGTGGTCACCATCGCAGGCACCAACGGGGCCCTCCCCGGGACCGCACCGGGTGCGGCCAAGGTGACGGCCTTCGCCGAATACCCCGCCAAGGGCCGCGCCACGGCAGGGGTCCGGGCGCACCGGTTCCTCAAGGGCGAAGACACCCTGCTCCTGGGCTGGGCCGGACACGGCCCGGCGAAGGCAGCCTCGGCCGCCGGGGTGGCGCGTTCCCTGCCGCAGGAGCACGGCAGGCGTGACGGGTCCGGCATCCCGCTGTCCCAGCCCGTCGATGTGGTGGGTCCTGCCATGGCCTGGCCGGATCCGTCCTAGACTGCTGCCATGCCTATCGTTCCTGATGAAAAAGACTGGACCTGGGTCCTGACCCGGCCCTGCCCGGAGTGCTCCTTTGACGCTTCGACGGCCACCCCGGCCACCGTGGGACGGACAGTCGAGAACATGCTGCCGCGGTGGCGGGCCGTCCTCCGCCGCCCCGACGCGGCCGAGCGGCCCGACGACGAAACGTGGTCTGCGCTGGAGTATGCCTGCCACGTCCGGGACGTGTTCAGCCTGTTCGACCAGCGCCTGAACCTGATGCTCGACGACGACGACGCCCGGTTCGAGAACTGGGACCAGGACCTCACCGCCATTGAGAAGGACTACGCCGGCGCCGACCCGGCCGTGGTCAGCGCCGAACTGACCGCCGAAGGCCAGCAGGTTGCGGAGTCCTTTGCCGGCGTCAGGCAGGCCGAGTGGGGCCGGAAGGGCCTGCGCAGCAACGGCTCCGAGTTCACCGTGCTGACCCTGGCGCAGTACTTCCTGCACGACGTCGTCCACCACCTCCACGACGTGGACGGCTGAGCGGGCTCAGAGCTCCTTGTCCCACGCCATGCTGGTGTTGACCGCCTGATACCCCATTTTGGTGTAGAGGGCCAGCGCGCCCGTGGGGTTTTCCGAATCGACGTCCAGTGAGGCCACATCCATGCCCGCGTCGGTGAAGCGGCGCATGGCGTCCGCAAGCAGCGCCTGGGCGATCCCCCTGCCGCGGTATTCGCGCCGCACGCCGGATGGTTCACCGTGAAATTCCAGGACTCCTCGTCCCGCGGCTCGCTGGCATCTCATTGAAGTAGCGCACCACCGTGTACCCGGCCGACTCCAGCAGCCTGGCCTGGTGGCGGTGCTGCTGTTCGGTGCCGATCCTCAACAACGGCGCCGGCTGCGTGCCGCCGTCGTCAGCGTCTTCCGCGAACCGTTGCCGTGCGCGTTGCTCCAGCCAGTCAAGCAGTGCCCTGCCTATCCCGCGACGCTGCCAATCCGGGTCCACGCAGCCGAAGCCGTGGGCTTTCCCTGCCCCCGGGTTCCTGGAGATCCGCGCGCAGGCCCGGGGAACGCCGTCGTTGTCCAGGCCAAGGATGGTGTTGTCCGCGGGCGGGTTTTTCCGGGATTCCACCTGCTGCTGCAGGTCAGCCTCCCGTTCGTACCAGACGGGATTTTCGACGGCGGCGGTCCGCGCGATCAGCGCGGCCCAGGCCTGTATGTCGGTTGCCGTCGCAGGCCTCCACCGAAGCCCCGGGAAGTCCACCTTGGCATCCTGGTTCATGCAAATAGGCTAACGCAGGCACCTGTTTCAGGAATGCCGCCGCGCAGAGGCGCCGCGACCCTCCCACGCATCCTCTATTTCCAATCTACGCCCGGCACGGGGGCTTGCGGCAAGCCCCCGTGCCGGGCGGATAATCGCCGGACGCCGGAAAGCAGGGAACGGGAGCAGCATATGACTGAGGGTTTGTCGACACATACTAAGCACGAAGTAGTGATCGCTGGAGGAGGTCCCACCGGGCTGATGCTGGCGGCCGAGCTGGCACTGGCGGGGATCGGCGTAGCCATTGTCGAACGGCGCCCCAACCAGGACCTCCCCGGCTCGCGGGCAGGCGGCCTGCACGCGCGCACCATCGAGGTTCTCGACCAGCGTGGAATCGCCGGCCGGTTCCTCGCCGAGGGGCAGGTGGCCCAGGCCGCCGGCTTCGGACCGGCACGCCTGGACCTCAGCGACGTTCCCACCCGGCACAACTACGTGCTCGGGCTGTGGCAAAAACACATCGAGCGGATCCTCGGCGGCTGGGTCGGTGAGCTGCCGGTGACGTTCTATCGGGCACGTGAGGTGACCGGTTTCGTGCAGGACGCCGACGGCGTCGACGTCCTGCTGTCCGACGGCCTGTCGCTGCGGGCGGAGTATCTCGTCGGATGCGACGGCGGCCGCAGCCTGGTCCGGAAAGCGGCAGGCATCGGGTTCCCGGGCTGGGATCCGACAACGAGCAGCCTGCTCGCCCAGGTGGAGATGGCCGAGGAACCGGAACTGGGCATCCGCCGCACTCCTTCGGGCACGCACGCCCTCGGCAAAGTGGAATACGAGATCAAGGACGGCGAGGTCGTGTACATGCCCGGGGGGACGGTTGGGGTCATGCTGACCGAGCCGCACGTGGGCACGGGCGAGCCCACCCTGCGCGATCTCAGCGAGGGCCTCATCGCCGTCTACGGAACGGACTACGGCATCCACAGTCCCACCTGGATCTCCCGGTTCACGGATATGACCCGGCAGGCCGCTGCCTACCGGGACAGGCGGGTCCTGCTGGCCGGCGACGCCGCGCACGTCCATGCCCCGGATGGCGGCCAAGGGCTCAACACAGGCGTACAGGATGCGGTGAACCTGGGCTGGAAGCTGGCCCAGGTGGTCAAGGGGATATCCCCGGACGGCCTGCTGGACAGCTATCATACGGAACGGCACCCGGTCGGTGCCCGCGTGCTGCGCAATTCCATGGCTCAGGTTGCGCTGCGTCGCCCGGACGAGCGCTCGGAGGCCCTGCGGGACACCGTAGCCGAGCTGCTCGGCATGGACGAACCACGCAAGCGCTTCGCCGCGATGATGTCCGGCCTGGACATCCACTACGACCTCGGCGAAGGACACCCGCTGCTTGGCCGCCGCATGCCCGATCTCGACCTCGTCACCGCCGACGGCCCGCTGCGGGTCTTCACCCTGCTGCACACCGCCCGGCCGGTGCTGCTCAACTTCGGAGACCCCGGCAGCTTCGATGCCGTTCCGCGGCCGGACCGGGTCCGACTGGTCGACGCCTCCTGCGCTGGTGCGTGGGAGCTTCCGGCCCTCGGGACGGTCCCTGCTCCCACCGCCGTGCTGATCCGGCCTGACGGCTACGTGGCCTGGGTGGGCGGCCCCGCCCAGCCGGGCCTCGCCGACGCGCTAAGCACCTGGTTCGGACCGCCTGCCGGGCAGTAGCAGGGTCAGGACGCCGGGACCTTGGCGGCGTCCCTCTCCGCTTCCTCCACCCGCGGCCGGGAAAGTTCCAGCAGGTGGTCCTCCGGGTGGATGTCGGCCAGGTTGTGGGTCACCAGGACCACCGTGCGGTCCGCCAGGCCGGAGCGCAGGTCGGCCAGCATGGTGCGTCCCGCTTCGGCGTCCAGATGGGCCGTCGGTTCGTCCAGGAGGATGACCCCGGCCCCGGTCATGAGCGTCCGGGCAACAGCCAGCCGTTGCCGTTCGCCGCCGCTGAGGAACGATCCTCCCGGTCCGATCCGGGTGTCCAGTCCTGCCGGCAGGCGGGAGACGAGCCCGCTGAGGCCGACGGCGGCAAGGGCGGCCGCCATGTCGCCGTCAGCTTTGTCCGGGTCATCCGCCGCGGCGCGGCCCAGGAACAGGTTGCCGCGCAGCGTGGAGTCGAACAGGTGCGCCTCCTGCGGGCACCAGGCGGCCTGTCCGGTGACGCGTACCTGGCCGGCGGAGGGCGGAAGGAAGCCAAGCAGCACGGAGAGCAGGGTGGACTTTCCGGCCCCGGACGGTCCGGTGACTGCAAGCCAGCGTCCGGGCGCGGCAGCCGCGGCCAGGCCGGTGAACACCGGATCCCCGCCGGGCCAGGCCGCGGCCATGCCGTCCAGCTCAAGCCCCGGCGCTGCACCGGCACGGGCGTCGACGCGTTCGAGGCCGTCGGCAGCTGCGTGGGAAGTGGCCTGCGCAGTGGCCGCCGACGGGGTGCCGGCGAGCACACCGGACCGGCCGATCCGGCGCAGGACCGTACGGAATGCCGCGAACTGGCGGACCGCCGTCGTCATGGCTGCGTAGGGTTCCACCAGCGCCAGCTGCAGCAAAACGATCACGGCTAGCGTGGCGGGCGCCAGCGGTCCGTCCAGCACCTGTGGCGCGCCCATGACGGCGGCACCCAGTGCGGCCACCCCGCAGGCTGCGGTGGTGACTGCCTGCCCCAGGCCCTCGGCCCAGGCGGAACGCTGGGACGCCCGGGTGGCTGCGCGGTCCTCCGCGGCAAGGCCGGCGAGCACTGTGGCGGCCACCCCGTTGGCGTGGAGCTCGGCACGGGCGTCGAGGGCCGCGGCGATGCGCCGGAGCACGCCGTCCCGCAGGCTCTGTTCGGCTGTTGCAGATTTCCGGTCGGCCCACAGGGCGGCCGCAGGGGCCAGGAGCAGGCTGGCTGCGGCGGCCGCCGCCACGGCGGGAAGCGCGGCGGGCACCAGCAGGCCTGTCGCTGTGAGCGCCGAGGCGGCCACAGCGGCGGCGGTCAGGGGCGGCAGGACCACGCGCGGAAGCAGGTCCCGGACGGTGTCGACGTCGTTGATCACCGAGCCGAGGACGTTGCCGCCCTGCAGGAGCCGGCGGAGGGACAGCGCCCGGCGGCTCAGTGACTCCCACAGGCGGCCGCGGAGCCGGGTGAGGGCGGCGAACACGGCGTCGTGCACCAGCAGGCGTTCCCAGTAGCGCAGGACGGCGCGCCCGATGCCGAAGAACCGCACGCCCACGATCGCGGTGAGGAGGTACAGGATGGGCGGCTGCTCACTGGCGCGGATGATCAGCCAACCGGACACCCCGGACAGGCCGACGGCGAACAAGGCCGCAAGCGTTCCCACCACCGCGGCGCCGCTGAACTGGCCGGCCACCGGTGCAAGGAGGCGGGCCAGGAGCAGACCCGTCGCCGGAGCCCTTTCCCCGCCGGCGGGGCCGTCGACTGACGGCACTGCGCTGGCCGGGGCGACGGCGGCCGGAGCGTCGCCGCTGTCCGCCGGGAGGACGGCCTCCGCTCGTTCCCGGGCCGCGCAGGTTGCCGGGACGGCGGAAGCCTGGACAACCGGCCCCGTCAGGCCCCGTGCCGACACCGGAACGACATGGTCCGCCAGGGCACGGGTCCGGGCGTCATGGGCCACCAGGATCACCGTGGCCCGGCCCCGCAGCGCCAGGATGGCGTCCTCCACCCGGGCCGCCGAGGCGCCGTCCAGGTGCGCGGTGGGTTCGTCGAGCAGGAGCACCGTGGCGCCGGACCTGATGCGCGCCAGCCCGCGGGCCAGTGCCACGCGGCGCAGCTCCCCCGGGCTCAGTTCGGCGGGGTGCCTTGAGGCCAGGTGCCCGGCGGCAGCCGCGGCCAGGCATTCACTGGCCGCCGCTGCATCGGATTCAGGAGCCCCGGCTTGCTCAGCCGGTCCGGCCCCGCCGGCCAGGTACAGCAGGACTTCGTCGAGGACCGTCGGCTGCACCATCACGGGATGCTGCGGAACCCACGCGACGCTGTCCCGGCTGAACCCGTCCAGCCGGCCCGTGACAGTGGTGCCCGCGCCGTCGCCGATCGTCCCGGCCAGCACTGCCAGTACGGTGCTTTTGCCGGCCCCGCTTGGGCCGTCCAGCGCGGTGATCCGCCCGGGCGGCGCGGTGAAGGTGAGTGGCCCGACGGCGGGAGCGGACCTGCCCGCATAGGTCACCTCGAGGCCGGTGACGGTCAGTCCCCCGCCGGCTGCCGCAGCAGCCGGCGTGCCGCCGTCGGCCTCCTTATTGCCGGCGGGCAGGGGCCGGGCCTGAGCGTTTCCGGCCGGCAGGGGCCGGGGCTCGGGCGCGGCGGTGACCGCGGTTGTTTCGGCGAGCGCCGCACGGCCGTCGTCGCTGGCGTGGTGCGCGGTGCCCAGCTCACGGAGCGGAAGGTAGCAGTCCGGCGCGAGGATCAGGGCCAGGAGCCCGGCCTCCAGCGGCATGTCGCCGTGGACGAGCCGCACGCCGATGAAGACGGCCACCACCGCCACCGAGATCGTGGCGATGAGCTCCAGGGCCAGCGCGGACAGGAACGCGGTGCGCAGTGTCCCCATGGTCCGGGAACGGTATTCTTCGGAAATCTCCTCAAGCGCTTTGCGCTGGGCCGTGGCGCGTCCCAGCCCCACCAGCACCGGAAGGCCTTTCGCCAGCTCCAGCATGTGGGCGGAGAGGCGGGACAGGCTGGCCTGTGCGGCCCGGACGTTGTCCTCCGTGTACCGGCCGATCAGGACCATAAAGAGCGGGACGAGCGGAACGGTCAGCACGATCACCACGGCACTGACCCAGTCGGCGAACAGGATCCGGGCGCCGAGCAGCAGCGGAATGGCCGCGCAGTTCACCAGTGCGGGCAGGAACTGGGTGTAGTAGCTGTCCAGCGCATCCAGGCCCCGCGTGGCCAGGACTGCCAGGCCGCCGTCGGCAGGGCCGGCCGCGCGGGCCCCGTTCCGCAGTGCCCGGGCCAGCAGTCCGCTCCGCAGCTCCTCCTTGACGCCCAGGGCGGCCCGGCGGGCGGCAACGCCCTGGGCCCAGACGGTCGCGGACCGCAGGACGACGCCGGCCAGTCCCCACCCGATCCCGTCCTGCCAGCCCGGGTCGGCGGCGGTGAGGCCCGCGAGCATCGACGCGACCGCCTGCCCCATCAGGACCAGGGACAGTGCCTTCAGGGCAGCGAGGAATCCGAGCCAGTAGATGGCTGAGCGCGTGACAGGGCCGGACGGGAAGCCTGGGCGCACGGCTCAGCCCTTGGTGAAGGCTTTGGCGGCGATGGCCGGGAGGAAGCTGTGGGCCTCCGGGATGTGGGCGGCGCTGACGCGGCGGCGGAAGACCCAGTAGGTCCAGGCCTGGTAGGCAATGACCAGCGGCAGCCCCACGGCCGCCACGATGCTCATCAGCCCCAGTGTGTAGTCCGAGGATGAGGCGTTGGAGATCGTGAGGTTGAATTCCGGGCTGAGCGTGGACGGCAGCACCACGGGGAACACGGCACCGAAGATCGAGGCGGAGCCCAGGACCAGGAAGGCTCCCAGCGCTGCGAAAGCCCGTCCCTCGGCGCCCTTGCGGGCCATGAACCAGGCAGCTGCCGCGGCCACAACGGCTGCGGCCACGGCGGCGAGCGTCCACGGCTTGCCGGCCAGGACCTGGACGCTGACAGCCCATCCGGCCAGCGGCAGGAGCAGGACCGGAAGAAGGCGGACGAACCAGCTGCGCGCACGGTGGCGCACATCGCCGTCGGTCTTCAGGGCGAGGAAGGCCAGGGCATGCAGCAGCGAGAAGCAGACCACCGCCAGCCCGCCCAGGACTGCGTACCAGCTGAACCAGGCGAACGGTCCGCCTTCGCGGTCGCCGTTGGCGTTAAGCGGCAGGCCGGTGGTGGTGAGCGCCAGCGCTGCGCCGACCCCGAACGCGGCGAAGAGCGAACCCAGGGCAATGGCCCAGTCCCAGCGTGCGCGCCAGCTGTCGCTGTCCACCTTGCCGCGGTACTCGAAGGCGACGGCTCGGAAGATGAGCGCCACAAGCACCACCAGCAGCGGGAGGTACAGGGCGGAGAAGAGCGATGCGTACCAGAGCGGGAACGCGGCAAAGGTTGCGCCCCCGGCGGTCAGGAGCCAGACCTCGTTGCCGTCCCAGACCGGGCCGATGGTGTTCAGCAGCACACGCCGTTCGGTGTTGTTCCGGGCAAACAGCTTCATGAGCATCCCCACGCCGAGGTCGAAACCCTCCAGGAAGAGGTATCCCGTCCACAGCACCGCGATGGCAATAAACCAGATGGTGGGCAGCAGTTCCATTCGTGCGTTTCCTCTGCTCTTAGTAGGCGAATGCCAGGACGTCGTCCGCGGGCTTGCCGGTACCCGGACCGCCCTTGCCGCCGGGGGTGGAGTCCCCGTTTTCGTCCACCGCGGCGTGCGCCAGTTCAGGCATGGCTGAGACGATGCCGCCGCGGATGTACTTGACCAGCAGCTTGACTTCCACCACCAGCAGGAGCGCGTAGACGGCGGTCAGCACCACCAGCGAGGTCAGCAGTTCCCCGGCCGAGACGCCCGGTGAGACGGCCGCGGCGGTGAACATAAACACCTGGTCAATGCCGTTCAGGTCCGGGTTCGGGGCCACGACGAAGGGCTGCCGGCCCATTTCGGTGAAGATCCATCCCGCGGCGTTCGCGCCGAACGGGGCGAGGATGCCAAACACGGCCAGCCGCATCAGCCAGCGGGACTCGGGGACGGTTCCCTTGCGTGTTACCCACAGCGCGACGAGCGCCGCCAGGGCGGCGAGGCCGCCGAACCCGATCATCATGCGGAAGCCCCAGTAGGTCACTTCCATGACGGGGACATACTGGATCTCCTGGCCGGCTCGGTCGCCGTAGATCGGGTTGTCAGGCAGGTGCGTGCCGTAGTCGGCTTTGTACTGGTCCAGGAGGCTGTTGACGCCCTTGACCTCGGTGGTGAAGTCCCCCTTGGCCAGGAAGGAGAGGATGCCTGGGACCTCGATCAGGGCGACGATGTCGTCGCAGTTGCCGGCCCCGAGGTTGCCGACGCTCAGCACGGAGAATCCCGTGCCGTCGTGGCAGGCGGCCTCCGCGGCGGCCATCTTCATGGGCTGCTGCTCGAACATGAGCTTGCCCTGCAGGTCTCCGGTGAGGGCAGTGCCGGCGAAGGAGATCATCGCGACGACGGCGCCGATGCGGAGGGAGCGGATCCAGACTTTGTGGTCGGTCCGGTCCCGGCCGGGAATGTCTGCCCCGCCCGGGACGACGTTGCCGTCCGCGTCAACGGTGTCGATGCCGTCGCGGCGCCGCCGCCAGAGGTGGTACCAGGCGATGCCCAGCAGGAAACCGCCGGCAACAGCCAGCGCGCCCATCAGGGTGTGCGGGACGGCCACCAGTGCAGTGTTGTTGGTGAAGACGGCCCAGGCATCGGTCATCACGGGCCTGCCGTCAATCATCTCGACACCCACGGGGTGCTGCATCCAGCTGTTGGCCACGATGATGAAGTAGGCCGAGAACAGGGAGCCGACCACGGCGATCCAGAGGCAGGCCAGGTGGATGCCGGGCTTGAGCTGCTTCCAGCCGAAGATCCAGAGCCCCAGGAACGTGGATTCCACAAAAAACGCCAGGAGTGCCTCCAGCGCCAGCGGGGCGCCGAACACGTCGCCCACAAAGCGGCTGTATTCGCTCCAGGCCATGCCGAACTGGAATTCCTGGACGATGCCGGTGGCCACACCCATGATGAAGTTGATCAGGAAAAGCTTGCCCCAGAACTTGGTCATCCGCAGGTACTCCTGCTGGCCCGTGCGGTGCCACATGGTCTGCATGATGGCGACGACCAGGCCCAGCCCGATGGTCAGCGGCACCATCATGAAGTGGTAGACCGTGGTGATGCCGAATTGCCAGCGTGCGATTTCCAAGGCGTCCAAGGCAGTCCCTACTGTTGTCGGGTTCAAACTTTTCTACGTTCCGTAGAACTTGACTTCTACCGAGTGTAGAACAATGCGCGCGGCACTGTAAACCAACAGTTCCATCATCGAGGCCGGCCCACAAGGCTGCGGCGCGCCCAGTGTTCTACTTGACGTAGAAAGTAGAGCCGAAACGCGGTAAATTTGTATCTGTAGTGTTCAGCTGTTGTCACCGCGGCCTGCGGGTCCGCGGTGCGGGGAATCAAAGGATGTATGGAATGGCTAGTCTTGGCGAACTGGAACGGGCAGTGATGGACCTGCTCTGGGCGGGCCACGAAGCAGCCACCGCAAACACCCTGCGCGATCTGCTGGCGCAAAGCACGGAAGCAACGGGCGGCGCCGCGGGGCATGAAGGCAAGGAACTGGCCGTCACCACAGTGCTGACGGTGCTCTCACGGCTGGAGAAGAAAGGCCTCGTTGAGCGGGAGCGCGGCACCAGGCCGCACCGCTACCAGGCCGTGTCCAGCCGGGAGGACCACACGGCCGAGCTCATGCACGAGGTATTGGGATCCGCCCCGGACCGCGAAGCGGTCCTGGCGAGGTTCATCGGGTCTGTGACGGAAAGTGAAGCCGAAACCCTGCGCAAACTGCTCGGCCACATCTAGCGGGCCATGTTCTGGACCTCATACCTGCTGGCGGTCCTTGCGATAGTCCTGGCGTGGCCGGTGCCTATCTTCCTTTCACGCGCGCAGTGGCCTGCCCGGTCGCCGTTCACCGCGATGCTCCTGTGGCAGGCCATCGCCCTCGCAGGTGGCCTCTCCATGATCGGCGCGATGCTGGTCTACGGCCTGGAACCGATCGGAGACAACCTGATCGCCGGGCTGCGCGCCCTGGCGGGAATGGTGCTGTTCAACGCCCCCACCACAGCCTTGGGCTTCTGGCATCTTTTTGCCCTGTCAGCCGCGGCCCTGCTGACCGCCCATCTGGTCTTCACACTGCTGCTCACGTACTACAAGATCGAACGGCAGCGGCGGCGGCACCGCGAACTGCTCGCCCTGCTTGCCTCCCCGTCCAGCGAGGGGGCGGGAACCGTGGTCATCAGCCATGACTCGCCGGTGGCCTACTGCCTGCCCGGCGGCGCACGCTCTGTCACTGTGCTGTCCGACGGCCTGATGGCAGCCCTGGAACCGGCCGAGCTTCGCGCCGTCCTGATCCACGAGAATGCCCACCTGAGCCAGCGCCACCATCTTCTGCTCTGGGCGTTCGCCGCCTGGCGGCAGGCGCTCCCCTGGCTTCCTACCACGCGGCTGGCCCAGGAGTCGGTGAACTCGCTCATCGAGATGCTGGCCGACGACGTCGCGCTGAAGACCGAGAGCAAAGCAACCCTCATCAAGGCCATTGCGATTGTGGCCAGCGGCTCGGCTTCATCGGGGGCCGGAGCCGGTTTCCAGCCAAGCGGTACGGCCGGCCTGGCCCTTGAGGGCCTGGAAACCGCGGCGGGCGTCACCGGGTCCGACTCTGCGCGGACCACGGCGTCCAGGGTCAGCCGGCTGCTGTCGCCGCGGCCACAGCTTCCTGCCGCCATCCGTGGCAGCGTCCTGGCAGGCTGCGTCCTGCTGCTGGCGCTCCCCACTGCATTGCTGATCGTGCCCGGCCTGCTGGGCTGACCGCCGCAGGCCGGGCACAGACCTTAAATTCGGCGTACTGCGGCTTACTTCAGCGCTGCGTTGCCTTTGAAGGTGAGGCCGGAGTTGCCCACGCCCGTGCGGTTCCCTGGCCGAGCTTGCGAGGTGAGGGGACCTGTGGGGTCAATCGATGGAGTCAGGCGTCGATCCGCTCCCGGTCCAGGCTTGCTGCGCCCGCGATGATGAAGTCCTTGCGCGGCGCGACGTCAGAGCCCATCAGGAGGTCGAACGTGTCCTCGGCCTGCTTGGCGTTTTCGATCCCCACCTTCCGCAGGGTCCGGTGCCGCGGGTCCATGGTGGTCTCCGCCAGCTGCTCCGCGTCCATTTCGCCCAGGCCCTTGTAGCGCTGGATCGGTTCCTTGTAACGCTTGCCCTCCTTGGCGAGCCGGGCCAGGAGGACGTGCAGTTCCGCTTCCGAATAGGTGTAGATCATTTCGTTGGCCTTCTGGCCGGCGTTGATCACTTCAACCCGGTGCAGCGGCGGAACGGCGGCGAAGACGCGGCCCTCGTCGATCATCGGCCGCATGTAGCGGAAGAACAGGGTCAGCAGGAGGGTGCGGATGTGGGCGCCGTCGACGTCAGCGTCGGTCATGAGGATGACCTTGCCGTAGCGGGCGGCGCTGATGTCGAAGCTGCGGCCGGAACCGGCACCCACCACCTGGATCAGGGCGGCACACTCCGCGTTGGACAGCATGTCACCCACGGAAGCCTTCTGGACGTTGAGGATCTTCCCGCGGATGGGCAGCAGGGCCTGGAAGTCCGAGGAGCGGGCGAGCTTGGCCGTTCCCAGTGCGGAGTCACCTTCCACGATGAAGAGTTCGGATCGCGCGACGTCGTCAGTGCGGCAATCCGCGAGCTTGGTGGGCATGGAGGAGGTCTCCAGCGCGTTCTTCCGGCGCTGGGTTTCCTTGTGGACCCGCGCTGAAATGCGGGACTTCATCTCGCTGACGATCTTCTCCAGCAGCAACGCCGACTGGGCCTTGTCGTTGCGGTTGGCGGAGTTGAGCTTGGCCGTGATCTCCTGCTCCACCACCTTGGCCACGATGGCACGCACGGCCGAAGTGCCCAGGATTTCCTTGGTCTGGCCCTCGAACTGGGGCTCTGCCAGGCGGACGGTCAGGACGGCGGTGAGGCCTGCGAAGATGTCGTCCTTGTCGATCTTGTCGTTGCCGGCCTTGAGCTTGCGGGCATTGCTCTCCACGGCCTTGCGGAAGGTCTTGACCAGGGCCTGTTCAAAGCCGGACTGGTGCGTTCCGCCCTTGGGCGTGGAGATGATGTTGACGAAGCTGCGGACTGTGCTGTCGTAGCCGATGCCCCAGCGCAGGGCCACGTCCACTTCGCAGTCGCGTTCGACCTCGGCAAGCTGGCTGTGGCCGCGCTCGTCCAGCACCGGGACCGTTTCCTTGAACTTGCCGGCGCCGTGCAGCCTCCAGATGTCGGTCACTGCCGGGTCGGCGGCGAGGAAATCAACGAACTCGGAAATGCCGCCGTCGTGATGGAATACTTCTTCGTGCGGGCCGGACTCCCCCGGAGTGCCGGGCAGCCGGCGCTCGTCACGGACGGTGAGCTTGAGTCCCGGCACGAGGAACGAGGTCTGGCGGGCACGTGCGGCAAGTTCGTCGTAGGAAAACTTGGCGTCCGGGGTAAAGATCTGGCGGTCCGCCCAGTAGCGGATGCGTGTGCCCGTGACACCGCGCTTTGCCTTGCCGATCACGTCCAGCACGGAGCCGTCCACAAAGGGAGCAAACGTGGCGGCCGGATCCACCTTGGTGCCCTGGTCCTTGAAACGCCCCGGCTCGCCGCGCCGGAAGGACATCTTGTAGGTCTTGCTGCCGCGGTCGACCTCTACGTCGAGACGCGCCGACAGCGCGTTCACCACCGAGGCGCCCACACCGTGGAGGCCGCCGGAAGCGGTGTAGGAGCCGCCGCCGAACTTGCCGCCCGCGTGCAGCTTCGTGAAGACCACTTCAACACCGGTAAGGCCCGTCTTCGGTTCCACGTCCACGGGGATGCCGCGGCCGTCGTCGTGGATCTCCACGGAATTGTCGGCGTGCAGGATGATCTGGATGTCGTGGCCGAAGCCCGCCAGGGCCTCGTCAACGGAGTTGTCGATGATTTCCCACAGGCAGTGCATCAGGCCGCGGGAGTCGGTGGAGCCGATGTACATGCCCGGCCTCTTGCGGACGGCTTCCAGGCCTTCCAGGACGGAGAGGTGCCGGGCGGTGTAATCAGAACTTGGTGCCACGGGTTGTGAACTCCTTCAGTGACGTAACAGCAGGCGCTTGCGGCGCCCTTCCTAGCCTAGTCGGCCCGGCCCCGAAGGCCGGTCTGCCACTCCTGGCAGGGGGTGTGGGCGGGGCCACTCGTGATGTTTTTGTGATCAGATCGGCGCGCCTTGATGAATTCTTGCGGATACGCGTACAGCGAACTTGCCCCATCCTTGCGATGGAATTGCTACGAATACTGGTTACATAGACATACAGATCTACTAAGGAGGCCGAAATGACAACAGCAGTGGCAGACCGCACACTCAACGCACTGGACCGGTGCGATCGCTGCGGAGCGCAGGCATACGTCCGTGTTGTACTCGAGTCCTCCGGCGGTGAGCTGCTCTTCTGCGGCCACCATGCCCGCGCGGTCGAGTCAACGCTCAAGCCGTTGAGCTCCGACTGGCACGACGAGACGGGCCGGCTTCACGAGAAGGCGCCCGTAGCCGTCGACTGACCCTACCGACTACACAAAGCAGGACCCCCTTCCATTCGGGAGGGGGTCCTGTCTTGCTTAAGGACGAAGCAACGCGGGGTCACTTCCTGCCCGATAATCTGGGTTTATCGGGCAGGAAGTGACCCCGCGTTGGTTGATCCGGTCCTAGTCCAGGTAGTCCCGGAGCACCTGCGACCGCGACGGGTGGCGCAGCTTGGACATGGTCTTGGATTCGATCTGGCGGATGCGCTCACGCGTGACGCCGTAGACCTTGCCGATTTCGTCTAAAGTCTTCGGCTGTCCGTCGGTCAGGCCGAACCGCATGGCCACCACGCCGGCTTCGCGCTCCGAGAGGGTGTCCAGCACCGAGTGCAGCTGCTCCTGCAGCAGTGTGAAGCTGACAGCATCCGCAGGAACCACGGCCTCGGAGTCCTCGATGAGGTCACCGAACTCCGAGTCGCCGTCCTCGCCGAGCGGGGTGTGCAGCGAGATGGGTTCGCGGCCGTACTTCTGGACCTCGACGACCTTTTCCGGGGTCATGTCCAGTTCCAGGGCCAGCTCTTCGGGCGTGGGTTCGCGGCCCAGGTCCTGAAGCATCTGGCGCTGCACACGGGCCAGCTTGTTGATGACTTCGACCATGTGCACCGGGATGCGGATGGTGCGGGCCTGGTCGGCCATGGCGCGGGTGATGGCCTGGCGGATCCACCAGGTGGCGTACGTGGAGAACTTAAAGCCCTTGGTGTAGTCGAACTTCTCGACTGCACGGATCAGGCCCAGGTTGCCTTCCTGGATCAGGTCCAGGAACAGCATTCCACGGCCGGTGTAGCGCTTGGCCAGGGAGACCACGAGGCGGAGGTTGGCCTCCAGCAGGTGGTTCTTGGCGCGCTTGCCGTCGTGGATGACGAATTCAAGCTCACGCTTGAACTTCGGGTCCATGGTGCCGTCATCAGCGTTGATCTTCTCTTCGGCGAAGAGTCCGGCTTCAATCCGGAGGGCCAGGTCAACTTCCTGCTCGGCGTTGAGCAGTGCAACCTTACCGATCTGCTTCAGGTAGTCCTTGACGGGGTCGGCGGTGGCGCCGGCGGACATGACCTGCTGGACAGGGGCGTCGTCGTCGTCGGCGTCGGAGTAGACGAAGCCTTTGCCGGTGGCAGCTGTTGCTTCCTTGGCGGCGTTGATTTCACCGTCATCGACGGCGTCCGGGCCGTCCAGGATGATGTCGTCGAGGTCTTCCTCGACGTCGTCCTCGTCGTCGGAGCCGCGCGCGGCCTTTCCGGCGGCTTCGGCAGCGGCCTTGGCGCCGGGCTTGGGCCCGCGCTTCTTGGGTTCGGGCCTGCCATCCCCATCACCGGCGGTGGCATCCTTGACAGCTTTGTTTGCTGCCCGCGTGGCTGCACGCTTGGCGTTCGTTGCAGCCTGCTTATCCTCAGGGGACAAGTCGTCCTGGGCGGCGGGTTCCTTCTTCGCGGAAGACGGGGTCACAGAAAACCTTTCTAGCGGCGGTCTGTGGAATCACCATACGGGCAACACCACTATGACCCTGTCAAGTCCGTGATCAACATCAGGTGCAACCACGGCCGGCAGAGTCCTTAAGTAGAACTGCCGGGGCGGCTGTAATGTTCCCGGAAAGGGACCCATTACGTGCACCAGATTCACGGACCCAACCGGGTCTCGGCATCCATTGTCTCACGGTTTTCCCAAACGCGGCCGCACGCCGCCGCCCGCTCCCTGTCAGGCGGCATCAGGTCAAAACTTCTGCCAGGCAGCCTCCTTCCGCGCAGCCCAGCCGCAGAGACTCCCCCGCCGGACAAGTTCGAGCAGGAGTTCAGCAAGCCGGTAACCGGGTTCTTCGTCCAGCGCCTGCCCCAGGTGCGCCGCTGCATACGAGCCACGTCCGCGGCACCACGAAATCCAGCCGCGTCCCGAGAGCGCCGCCGCGGCGGACTGCCCGCCACCGGCCGCCAGCTGCTCAAGGACACGGTCCAGGTTGTTCATGCTGCCCCAGTCCGGAACGGGCGGCTCCAGGCCCAGCAGGACCTCGCCGTATCCCGGCACTGCGGAGTCCGGGCACGGAACCGTATCGGGCAAGACAATGGCGGTGCCGGACCCGGTGTCCTCCAGACCAGCGACGTCGTGCATACCGGCGGCCCGCGGACGCACTGGCGCCAGCCGGGATGCGGGGTCAAAAATCCCAAACTGATCCGCGCCGGCGCATGCGGCAGTCCTGCCCGCGGCGGCCGTCACCAGCACCGCGTCCCGCCAGGACGGTACGCGCAGTGATGCACGGAGGAAGCCCTGGACGAGCGGGTCGGCCGGGCACTGCCCGGAACGGAACAGCGGTTCCCAGGAGTCAAGGAGCGCGTCGAACTGTTCCCTGCTGCCCCGGCGGAGATCCAGCGGGACCATCCACGCCGCTTCGGCTGCACGCAGCCGGGTCATGTCCTCCGGCGGCATGGCCACAGGCGCGGGACGCTGTTCCTCCGGGGCCGGCCCGACGCTGCTGCCCCGGAAGACCATTTCGGCGTTAAGCCTGCTGTCCAGGATGTCACTGGTGGGACGGCCAGGCAGCGGGCAGCAGGACTGGTCTGTGCAGTGGGCGTCACGCCAGTACGAATCGCCCACATACCAGGCATCCCGGACGGGCATCCCGGCGCTGCCAAGCACTGCCTGCAGCGATGCCAGCAGCCCTGTATAGGTCTGGACCTCGCCCAGGCAGCCGTCCATCCAGCCCTCGTTGGTGAAGAACACCAGCAACGAGGCGTCGGCGTGCCGGTCAGCGCGCAGGTAGTCCCGGACGGTGCCGGCAAACTTCTTCGGGTCCGCTAGGACCCCGGGGCCGGGCAGGTCCAGACGGAGCGTGGCCCCGAGGCGTTTGCCCTGGAGCGTCATGGCCACCAGGCTGTCTGCCGGCCAGTACCCGAGGGAGTGTGGAATGAACCCAAGGATGTCCTCGGGGCAGTGGACGGTGAGGTGTTCTGGAGGAGTCATGCCTCCAGCTTTGGGCGGCGTACTGCACCCTGTCAGGCGCTGATTCCGCCATGTGTGAAAACCGGGTCTGTTGAGGAAGAGTGTCAGTCGTCGTCGGCGGGTGTCCGCTGCTTCTTCCGGGCCAGGTTTTCCCGCCGCTGCCGGGCGAGGGCCCGCAGGAGCGGCGGAACAACGACTCCCTGTGCCGCCATCTGCCGGCGCACCTTCCGCCGGGAAGCCAGCGTCGCCGAGACGCCGATGCCGATGAGCAGGAACTGGACGCACAGCGCGATCCGGAACGGTTCAAGCCCGTAGAGGACGCCGTTGGAGAATCCGCTGGCGTACAGGATGTCCAGCACCAGCCCGATCAGGAAAATCGCCACCAGCGCGGCGATGAAGCCGCCCACGTTGACGATGCCCGTGGCCGTGCCGATCCGGTGCGCTGGGTTGAACGTCCGGGCGAAATCGAAGCCGATCATCGAACCCGGACCGCCGATGGCCAGGACCACCACCAGCCCGGCCAACAGCCACAGCGGCGAGCGGCCCGGCATCAGCAGCACCGCGGCCCAGGCCGCTGCGGTCGCAGCCGCGATGAGCAGGACCATGGTGGAACGCCGCAGCGGGTGCCGTGACACAAAACGTCCGATGAAGGGGCCCACGGCCATGGCGGCGGCCACGTAGAGCGCCATCAGGGCAGCGACGGTTCCGGCATCGAGCCCCTGGCCGGAGATGAGGAAGGGATAGCCCCAGGTCATGGCAAACACTGTGCCGCTGAACTGGATGGTGAAGTGGCTCCACATTCCCAGCCGGGTGCCCGGCTGGCGCCAGGCCCGCGCGAGCGAGGCTCCGGTGGCCTTCAGCCCCTGCTGCGCCTGGGGCCGCGGGGTGCCCGGCGGGACATCCAGCAGGAACAGCAGGACAAGGACGACGGCGAGACCGGACATCCCGGCCAGCATCAGGAACGCCGGGGTCCAGCCGGCGGAATGCAGGACCAATGCAAACGGGACAACGCTGAACAGCTGTCCCAGCTGTCCGGACATGCCGGTCAGCTGGGTAACCAGGGGCACCCGCGCGGGGGCGAACCACAAGGGGATCAGGCGGATGACGGAGATGAACGTCATCGCATCGCCGGCGCCCACCAGCACCCTTCCCAGTACACCGCCGGGGATGCTGTCGGCGAACGCCAGCTGGAGCTGGCCGAGACCCATCAGGACTGCGCCGCCGGCAATCATGGCCCGGGAGCCGAACCGGTCCACGAGGACGCCCACGGGGATCTGGAGACCGGCGTAGACCAGGAGCTGGAGGACAGTGAAGAAGGAGATGGCCGAGGCGCTCGCGTGGAACCGCTCGGTGGCTTCAAGACCCACCACGCCGAAGGAGGTCCGCTGCGAGACGGCTACCAGATACGCGAAGATTCCGATGGTCCAAATCAGCCAGGCGCGGGGTGCAGTCACTCCCCCATTATGCCCGGGCGGCAACGCCCGCCAGGCGTGGGACCGCCAGGCGGACAGGCACCGGAATGCTACTTGCCGGGATTTTCCCGGGCCAGGTAGGCCTCGACGGCGGCACCCAGCTCGTCGCCGTTGGGCAGGTTGTCATTCTCATCGGCGAGCAGCGACCTGCGGACAGTTCCCTCCGCTTTCTCGTCGTAACGGGATTCGAGGCGGGAAACCACCTGCTGGACGTCCTCTGACGCGTCGATCTGCTCGGCAATCTGGCGGCTGACTTCCCGGCCGGCTTCGCGAAGCCGGTCCGTGGGCAGCATCAGCGACGTCGCCGCGCCCAGGTATTCCAGGCCGGCCACCGCGGCCGTGGGGTATTCAGCCTCAGCGAGGTAATGCGGAACGTGGATCACGTAGCCGGCAACGTTGCGCCCGGCCTCGACGAGCCGGAGTTCCAGGATGTGCCCTACTGCAGCGGGGACTTCCACGGTGGGCTTCCACACCGAGATGCCCTCGATCAGGTCAGGCCGGTTCCCGTGCACAGTGACGCCGACGGGGCGCGTGTGCGGCACCGGCATGGGAATGGAGTGGATCCACGTGACCAGGTTGACGTCCAGCTTTTCGGCGATCCCCACCACTGCGCGGGCGAAACGCTCCCACTGGAGGTCCGGCTCAAAGCCGGCCAGCAGGAGGAACGGAAGGCCCAGCCCGTCCGTCAGCCTGTACAGCGCGAGCTTCGGCGCCTGGTAATCCTGCAGGTGGTCTTCCACAAACGAAACATGCGGCCGCCGGGACCGGTAGTCGATGAGCTGGTCAGCGTCGAAAACCGCCACCGGCTCGGCGTCGAGGGTATCGAGCAGCTCAGCGTTGATCTGCTTCACAACATGCCCGGCGTCGGCAAACCCGGTAAACCCCATCACCAGGTTCAGGCCCCGGAGCGCCGGACTGTTGAACAGCTCGATGTTGCTCGCATAGAGCGCATCGGGGTCCAGCAGGGAGCCGGAAATCCGTTCAAGCACGGCATGTTCCTTTCGTGGATTCGGGTGGATACCTCGTACAACGCCCCGGGCCACCGCGGCATTCCACTTGTTGGTGTGTCGCAGCTCTCAGATGATTCCGCTGCGGCGGCGCAGACGGGCTACGATCGGAACTGGCCTGCCGGACGGGCTTGCGACGCCCCGGCGGAGTCCCAGGCCCGCCGCAGCTTCGGTTTCCATGGCAGGACGCCAAACATGCATTCCTGCCCGAACAATCTTTGAGAATTGAGGACTGATCCCTATGGTCAAGAATACTGAAATCCACCTTAGTACCCTCGCGCGGGACCTTAAGAAGGCCCCCAGTGACGCCGTTGTCATCGGGGTGGGCCAGGGACCGGACGGCCCCGTCCTCCTGGAGAATCCGCTGACGGCCAAGTCCGCCGAAGCGTTGACGGACTCCCTGAAGGTCCTGGGCGTCACGGGCGCCGCCGACCAGGTGGTCCGACTCCCCGGCCTCCCCGAAACCGGCGCCGGCGTCCTCGTCCTCGCCGGCGTGGGCAAGGTGGGCGCAGACCGCACCCTCGCCGGCGAAGCGCTCCGCCAGGCGGCAGGTTCCGCCGTGCGCCAGCTTGCCGGCTTCACCACTGTGGTCCTGGCACTTCCGACGGCGGGTGTCGCCGACGTCGCGGCCGTCGCCGAAGGTGCCGCGCTGGGATCCTATGCCTTCACTGAATACCGCTCCTCCCGGGACGGCCTGAAGGACCCCGTCAGCAACGCCGTGATCTACACGGATGTTGCCGACGGGCCGGAACTGCGGTCAGCCCTGGTGCGGGCCGGCCTGGTCGGCAAGGCAGTCAACGCCACGCGGTCGCTGGTCAACCAGCCGCCCAGCCACCTCTACCCCGAGTCGTTCGCCGAGGCCGCCAAGGAACTGTCCAAGGGACTGCCCGTCAAGGTGACCGTCTGGGACGAAAAACGCCTCGAAAAGGAAGGCTTCGGCGGCATCATGGGCGTGGGCAAGGGCTCCACCCGGCAGCCCCGCCTGGTGAAGGTCGAGTACGCCCCCGCGAAGGCGACCGCAAAGATCGCCCTGGTCGGCAAAGGCATCACCTTCGACACCGGCGGCATCTCCATTAAGCCTGCCCTGGGCATGGGCGACATGAAGAGCGACATGGCGGGCGCCGCCGTCGTCCTTAACACAGTGCTGGCCATCGCCGGCCTGGGCTTGCCGGTCAAGGCCACCGCGTGGCTCTGCATCGCCGAAAACATGCCCTCCGGTGCCGCTTCGCGGCCCGCGGACGTCCTCACGATGTTCGGCGGCAAGACCGTCGAGGTGCTGAACACCGACGCCGAGGGCCGCCTGGTCATGGCGGACGGCATCGTCGCGGCGAGCCGGGAATTCCCCGATGCCATCATCGACGTCGCCACGCTCACCGGCGCCCAGCTTATTGCGCTCGGCAACCGCACGGCCGGTGTGATGGGGTCCGACAGCGTCACCGGCCCACTCAAGGCCGCCGCTGACCGCGCCGGCGAACTGGTCTGGCCCATGCCGCTGCCTGAAGAGCTGCGTCCCAGCCTGGATTCCCAGGTGGCGGACCTGGCCAACATCGGCGAACGCCACGGCGGCATGATGACCGCTGCCGTTTTCCTCCGCGAGTTTGTGGGTAAGGGCAAGGACGGGGAGCAGATCCCCTGGGCCCACGTGGACATCGCCGGGCCGTCGTTCAACAACGGGAGCCCTTATGGCTACACCCACAAACAGGGCACGGGCTGCACCGTCCGGACCCTGGTGGCCTACGTGGAGGACCTCCTGGCGGCGGCTGCCTGACCGGCTTTTTGACCTGTCACGCGGCTTTGTGACACCTCAGTGAATCCTTGGACACAAAGCCGCGTGACACTCACCACAAGCGCTCCACAAACACGGCGCCAAGGTGGAGCATGGATAAGTGGTTCGCTAAGGTGAACCACGGTAGTCACAAATGCAAGAGAACCTGCCTGCTGGCATAATCACGGCAGTACAAGTTCCAAGACCAGATGATGCGTACGCTCGCGTCATCGTTCACGCGAGGGAGCGTCTAAGTGGCCGATCAGGCAACTGCGCAAGAATTCGACATCCTGGTACTCGGTGGCGGCAGCGGCGGATACGCCACCGCCCTGCGGGCCGTACAGCTTGGCTTCACCGTCGGCCTCGTGGAGAAGGGAAAGCTGGGCGGCACCTGCCTCCACAACGGCTGTATCCCCACCAAGGCCCTGCTGCACTCGGCAGAACTGGCCGACCACGCCCGCGACTCCGCCAAGTACGGCGTGAATGTCACCCTGGACAGCATCGACATCAACGCTGTCAACGCTTACAAAGACGGCATCATCGCCGGCAAGTTCAAGGGCCTCCAGGGCCTGATCAAGTCCAAGGGCATCACCGTCATCGAAGGTGAAGGCAAGCTCCAGGGCACCGACACCGTTGTGGTGAACGGCACCGCCTACAAGGGCAAGAACATCGTCCTCGCCACCGGCTCCTACTCCCGCTCACTCCCGGGACTGGAAATCGGCGGCCGCGTGATCACCTCCGACGAGGCCCTGAAGATGGACTCCATCCCCAAGAGCGCCATCGTGCTCGGCGGCGGCGTCATCGGCGTCGAGTTCGCTTCGGTCTGGAAGTCCTTCGGCGTCGACGTCACCATCGTCGAAGGCCTGCCCTCCCTGGTCCCCAACGAGGACACGGCGATCGTCAAGAACCTCGAGCGGGCCTTCAAGAAGCGCGGCATCAAGTTCTCCACCGGCATCTTCTTCCAGGGCGTCGAGCAGAACGACACCGGCGTCAAGGTCACCCTCGTGGACGGCCAGACGTTCGAAGCCGAATACCTCCTGGTCGCCGTCGGCCGCGGACCCGTCACCGCCAACCTCGGATACGAGGAATCGGGCATCACCATCGACCGCGGCTTCGTCATCACCAACGAACGCCTCCACACGGGCGTCGGCAACGTCTACGCCGTGGGCGACATCGTTCCCGGCGTGCAGCTGGCACACCGCGGATACCAGCAGGGCATCTTCGTCGCCGAGGAGATCGCAGGCCTGAAGCCTGTCATCGTCGAGGACGTCAACATCCCCAAGGTCACCTACTGCGAACCTGAAATCGCGACCGTGGGCTACACGGAGAAGGCCGCCAAGGAAAAATTCGGCGACGACCAGATCCAGATCCAGGAGTACAACCTCGCCGGCAACGGCAAGAGCTCCATCCTGGGCACCGGCGGCCTGGTGAAACTCGTCCGCCAGAAGGACGGCCCCGTAGTGGGCGTCCACATGATCGGCTCCCGCATGGGCGAGCAGATCGGTGAAGCCCAGCTCATCGTGAACTGGGAAGCATACCCGGAGGATGTGGCCCAGCTGCTGCACGCCCACCCCACCCAGAACGAGGCACTGGGCGAGGCCCACCTCGCCCTGGCAGGCAAAGCCCTCCACGGCTAAGCAGCCCCGCAATACAACAGGGCTTAGTGCACCGGGCATGATCCGCCGGGTGCACTAAGCTCGAACAAGCCAGCAATCATCCGCACAAAAAGATCAATAAGGAGAACGGGGACGACATGTCTGAATCCGTTAACTTGCCCGCCCTCGGTGAGAGCGTCACCGAAGGAACCGTCACCCGCTGGCTCAAGCAGGTAGGTGACCGGGTAGAGGTGGACGAGCCGCTGCTCGAGGTTTCCACCGACAAAGTAGACACTGAAATCCCCTCTCCCATAGCCGGCGTCATCGAGGAAATCCTCGTTGCCGAAGATGAGACCGCCGAAGTCGGCGCTCCGTTGGTTCGCATCGGTGATGGTTCAGGATCCTCAGCCCCCGAGGCAGCAGCGCCGGCCGAAGAAGCTCCCGCCGCCGCTGCCGAAGAAGCCCCCGCCGACGAGGCCCCGGCCGCACCGGCTGAAGAGGCTCCCGCAGCTGACGCACCCGCGGCAACCGGCGGCGAAAGCCACGAGGTCACCCTCCCGGCCCTCGGCGAAAGCGTCACCGAAGGCACCGTAACCCGCTGGCTGAAGGCAGTAGGCGACTCCGTCGAGGTGGACGAGCCCCTCCTTGAGGTCTCCACCGACAAGGTCGACACCGAGATCCCCTCCCCTGTCGCGGGAACGCTGCAGGAAATCCGGGTCAACGAAGACGAAACCGCCGAGGTAGGCTCCGTCCTGGCCGTCATCGGTTCCGGTGCCGCTGCCCCCGCGGCAGCGCCCGCCGCCGCTCCGGCCCCGGCCGCCAAGGCCGAAGCCCCGGCTCCCGCCGAAGCACCCAAGGCTGAGGCACCGAAGGCTGAAGCACCCAAGGCAGAGGCACCGAAGGCAGAAGCTCCGAAGGCAACGGCTGAGGCAGCTCCGGCCGCGTCGGGCTCCGAGTCCGGCTATGTCACCCCCCTGGTCCGCAAGCTCGCCAACCAGCAGGGCGTGGACATTTCCTCGCTGTCCGGCACCGGTGTCGGCGGCCGCATCCGCAAACAGGACGTGATCGCCGCAGCAGAAGCCAAGGCTGCTCCCGCCGCGGCTCCGGCAGCACCGGCCGCATCGGCTGCCCCGGCCGGCCCGGCTGCGTCCTCCCTGCGCGGAACCACGCAGAAGGCTCCCCGCATCCGCCAGGTCATCGCCCGCCGCATGCGCGAGTCCCTCGAGGTCTCCACCCAGCTCACGCAGGTGCACGAAGTGGACATGACCAAGATCGCCAAGCTGCGTCTCAAGGCCAAGAACTCGTTCCAGGCCCAGAACGGCGTCAAGCTCACGTTCCTGCCGTTCATTGCCAAGGCAGTGGCTGAGGCCCTCAAGCAGCACCCGAAGCTCAACGCTGCGTACGACGAGGACAAGCAGGAAATCACGTACCACAACGCCGAGCACCTGGCGATCGCCGTGGACACTGACAAGGGCCTGCTGGTTCCGGTCATCTCCGACGCCGGCAACCTGAACCTGGCCGGCCTGGCCGGCAAGATCGCCGATGTCGCCGGCCGCACCCGCGACGGCAAGATCGGCCCGGACGAGCTGTCCGGCGGCACGTTCAGCATCACCAACATCGGTTCGGTCGGAGCCCTGTTCGACACCCCGATCATCAACCAGCCGCAGGTTGGCATCCTGGGCACCGGCGCGATCGTCAAGCGTCCCGTGGTGGTGGCCGATGAGAACGGTGACGACTCGATCGCCATCCGCTCCATGATGTACCTGTCCCTGACGTACGACCACCGCCTGGTGGACGGCGCAGACGCAGGCCGTTTCCTGCAGACCCTGAAGGCCCGCCTTGAAGAAGGCGCCTTCGAGGCTGACCTGGGACTCTAACCCCAGGGCCGGAACGTACGACGGCGGTGCACGCACCGGCGGGAAACCACCGGAACGCGTGCGCCGCCCTCGCGCTTTAAGTGCCCGGCCGGAACCGCCGGCGCGACACACGGAACGGCACGGCCAGCCTTACTACATGGCGTAGAACGTCTGGCTAGACTGTTGCCATGATTATCGTCTACAACATCATGGTCTTCCTGCACATCGTCGGCGCCGCCATGATCGTCGGCATCTGGATCGGCAACATGAAGAAGCCCACGGTCCACCCCCGGCAGTTCGACGGCGCGGCGCTCCAGCTCATCACCGGCATCGTGATGATGGGCCTGATCCCCGCCCTGGACATGGACGCGAACTACTTCAAACTGGGCATCAAGTTCGCGATCGCACTGGCCGTGGGCGTCCTGGCCTTCATCGGACGCCGCAAGTACAAAAAGGGCGAGGACATCAGCAAGGGCCTCGCCCACAGCGTGGGCGGGCTGGCGCTCCTCAACGTGGCAATCGCCACCTTGTGGAACTGACCCCTTACCCAACACACCACGACGGCGCCGCTCCCCTTGCCCGGGAGCGGCGCCGTCGCTGTTTACGCTGGGCGGTCACAATCCACTGAGAGCGGACAGCCCGTGCATGGGCGCCGCAGAGTCCCTAGGATGGGAACCGGCGGGGCCCTGGCAGGAGCCGGTCCCGGTTCGAATCTACCTTTGAGGAGTGGACATGGCTGCAACACGCACCGCACACACAGTATGGAACGGCGACCTGATTTCCGGTTCGGGTCAGACCACGCTGGACAGCTCAGGCCTGGGCACATTTGAGGTCACCTGGAAGGCGCGCACCGAAGCCGCCGAGGGCAAGACGAGCCCGGAAGAGCTGATCGCCGCGGCCCACGCGAGCTGTTTCTCGATGGCGTTCAGCCACGCCCTTGCCGGCGCCGGCCACGCCCCGGAGGAAGTCAACACCAAAGCGGCCGTGACCTTCGTTCCCGGCACCGGCATCACCGGCAGCCACCTGACCATGTCCGCCAAGGTTCCCGGTATCTCCGAAGAGGAATTCCAAAAGATCGCCGCCGAAGCCAAGGTAGGCTGCCCCGTGTCCGGCGCGCTGGCCAGCATCGACATCACCCTGGACGCAACACTGGTTTCCTGATCCAGACAGGCAGCGGCGCTCTTAGCAGCTGAAAACAACAGGCCCTGCTCCCGCCGGATTACCGTCGGGAGCAGGGCCTGTTGCGTGCCCGCAGCCTTTTGAGCTCCGGGCGGGGCGTCAGTCGCCGTGCCGCCGCGCGGGCAGCGGAGCGGGCTTGAGCCGGCGGTAGCCTTCGCGGACGGGCGGGCGGTCCGTGGGCAGTTCCTGGACCATCTCCTTCAGTGCGCCGATCCCGTATTCCAGCTGGGGATCCTGGCCTGCGGCATAGGCGTGCGGCGGGTAGGCCACCTCGATGTCCGGGTCCACACCGTAGTTTTCGACGCTCCAGCCCACACCTCCGCCGAACCAGGTGGCGTACCGGGGCTGGGTCACGCCGGTGCCGTCCGCCAGCGAGTACCTGTTGTCGATCCCGACGACGCCGCCCCAGGTCCGTGTACCGATCACCGGGCCGATGCCGCGGAGTTTCGAGACCTGGGTGATGATGTCGCCGTCGGACCCGGCGAATTCATCAGCGAGGACAATCACCGGCCCGCGCGGGGCGTGATGCGGGTAAGTGCGGGGCGCCTCGCCGCGGGGCATGCTCCAGCCGGTGACCTTCCGGCCGATCAGTTCCGCGACCAGCTGGGACGTGTGCCCGCCGCGGTTGCGCCTGACGTCCACGATCAGCCCGTCCAGCGCCGTTTCGGTGTCGAGGTCCCGGTGCAGCTGGGCCCAGCCGTTGGCCATCATGTCCGGGATATGCAGGTAGCCGAACGCACCGCCCGATGCCTCACGCACCGTACGCCTGTTCGCAGCAACCCATTCCTGGTAGCGCAGCCGCTCCTCGTCCTTGACCGGGACCACGGCGATGCGCCGCTGGATCCCGGCGTCAGGGCCGTGGCCGGCACCGTTGCTGAGGGTGAGCTCCACGGCGCGGCCCGCCGCACCCACCAGCTGCATGGCCGGGGTTACCGTTGCGGAGAGCGGGACCCCGTCGATGGCCAGCAGCAGGTCCCCCGCCTTGGCGCCGGCGCCGGGGCGGGTCAGCGGGGACGTTGCCAGCGGATCCGAGGACTCGCCGGCCAGGATGCGCGTGATCTCCCATCCGGCGGCCGTGAAGGCAAGATCGGCGCCCAGGCGCCCCTGGCCGTTGCTGCCGTTCTCCGTCACCGCGGCAGGCCGGACGTAGGCGTGCGAGGTGCCGAGCTCGCCGTGAAGTTCCCACAGCAGGTCCACAAGGTCGTCATGGGAGCCGAGCCGGTCCACCAGGGGACGGTAGCGCTTATGGACGGAGTCCCAGTCCTGGCCCGCCATGTCTTCGGCCCAGAAGAAGTCGCGCTGCAGGCGCCAGGCTTCATCGAATGCCTGGCCCCAGACGCTGAGCGGGTCCATCATCACCCGGATGCGGCCGAGGTCCACCTTGACCAGCTGCCCGGACTCCTCGTCGGCCTTCGCGCCCGACGGGACCACGCTGACCTTCTTGTCCCGGACCAGGACAACCTTCTTGCCGTCCCCCGAAAGCCGGTAGCTGTCCACGGCGTCCACCAGGGTCACTGTTTTCCGCCGTGCAAGGTCAAAGCGGACCAGGCTGGGCGGCGTGTCCTTGTCCTCCTGGCTGGCCTTGCCGTCGCCGGTGACACCGGTGAGGGCCCAATCCAGCCATAGGAGGGCCCCGTCCGCGGCCCGGAGCGAAGAGTAGTTGCCCTGCGGGACCGGCACGCCAATGACCCGGTGTGCCAGGCCTTCCGCATCAACCCGTACTTCCGGGGCACCGGCGGCGTCTGTGCCCTCCGGCTCAACGCCTGCGCCGTCCAGGTCAACAGCAGGGCCAAACGGGGACGGCGTGTCGGCGGCCAGGGCCACCAGGTAGGGCTTGATGGGGCTGGGGAACGACAGGTCGAAGGAGTGGCCGTCGTACACCGGGTCGAAGCTGCGGTTGGAGAGGAAGGCGAGGAACTTGCCGTCCGGAGTGAAGCCGGGCGATTTGTCGCAGAAGCGGCCGTCGGTGACCTCAATTACCGCAGCGTCCTTGGCTCCGGCCTGGACCAGCCGAAGCCTGCTGCGCGAACCGAAGGACGTGACGGGTTCAGACCACGCCAGCCACCGTGAATCGGCTGACCAGCTCAGCTCCGAGATGGTGCCTTCGCCGATGCTTGCCACGAGGGAGAGTTCACCCGTGGCGGTGTCCGCAATGTAGACGTCGCCGAAGGACGTCCCCACCGCGAGCCACCGGCCGTCGGGGCTCGCTTCCATTGAGCTGGCGCGGGCGGGCTTGGAGAACGCGATGCGCGTGGGTGCCGTGCCCGTGGTGGGTTCCTCCGCCGTCCCGTCAGCTACGGGTGCGACGTCGGCCCGGGAGTCATCGCCCACGGGGGCCGTGACCGGCGCGGCAGGGGCTGCCACAGCAGCGCCTGCCGCCGGCACCGGCCGCGGCAGGGACGCCGCGGCGTCATCGGCGGGCGCGTCAGCGGGCACCGGCGCGGGTGCCATTTCAGCTGTCGCGGCCGGTCCGGGCACCGGTGCGGCGATTTCCTTGATGTACAGCGCCTCGACACCGTCGTGATCGGCGATGTAGGCGAGGCGTCCGCCGTCGAGCGGCCTCGGGAGCCGTGCGCGGACCCCAGGCGTGGCCTCAACCACGCGGGAGGGACCGTCCTTATGGCGGATCCAGTGGATGGTGCCGTGGGCCTCGACGGCGCTGGCGGAGCCGGTCGCGTCGGGAACCACCGCTCCGAGGTGCTTTTCTGTCTTCAGCAGGCCCGGACGCCGGGACTGGGAGGCCGAGCCGAGGGAGATGTCCAGCCGCACGGCGTCCGAACGCAGGTCGTGCAGGACCCAGAGTTCGCCTGCGGACTCGAACACGATCCGCTGCCCGTCGGAGGCTGCGTGCCGGACGTAGAAGTCCTCATGGTCGGTGTGCCGGCGCAGGTCGCCGCCGCCCGGCAGGACCGAGTACAGGTTCCCGAACCCTTCGTGGTCGGACAGGAAGGCGATCCGCCCGTCCACCCACATGGGATCCGTGAGGTTGCCGTCCAGCTCCGGGACCAGGCGTTCGAACTCCCCGTTGCCGTCGGAATCGATCCAGAGCTTCCCTGCGGTGCCGCCGCGGTAGCGCTTCCACCAGGCCGGCTCGCGGGACAGGACGCTGGCCAGGACCACCGGGCGTTCGTCGCCGACTTCGGGCCCGAATGCCACCGATTCCACCGGGCCGAACGGGAGTTCCTCAGCCCAGCCGCCGTCAACCGGAACGCTGTAGGCATACGTGTGCCGGCTCTCAGCCTGGCGGAATGCGCTGGT
The DNA here is from genome assembly GCF_031457335.1 of Arthrobacter sp. BE255. Taxonomy (NCBI): domain Bacteria; kingdom Bacillati; phylum Actinomycetota; class Actinomycetes; order Micrococcales; family Micrococcaceae; genus Arthrobacter; species Arthrobacter sp. BE255. Next base: position 258,092 of record NZ_JAVDWK010000004.1, read on the forward strand.
GACCAGGGCTGCGCCGCCGGCGGTAAATCCCTTCACCCGGGTGCTGGCGTGGCCGAAGTAGGTCAGCTGGCGGTAGCCGCCGCCGTCCACTTCGGCGGTCACCACCTCAGGCGCTGTCCCCTGGACGACGGTCCAGACCAGCCGCTTGCCGTCCGGCGTGAAACGGGGGTTGCGCGCGGGGAGCTGGAGGGAGGAGACGCGCCATGCCCGTCCTCCGCCAAGGGGCGCGATCCAGACGTCGTCCTCGGCCACGAAGGTGACCAGATCGCCGTGCACATGCGGGAATCGGAAGTAGCTCGAAGAGGTCATCAGTCGATCATAGTCAACTCACCGCGCCCCCTGCCGGAGGTGCCGCGCGATGCCGGGCATGGTGAGATGGATCATGCGCATCGTCATTGCCGGGGCCTCCGGGCTCATTGGAACCCACCTGTCCACCGTCCTGCGGCATGCCGGCCATGAGGTGGTCACCCTTGTCCGGCGCGCACCCTCGTCGGCGGCGGAAATCGGCTGGGATCCGTCGGCACGCCGCCTCGACCCGGCATCCCTGGCAGGTGCCGGTGCCGTGATCAACCTCTCCGGCGCGGGCATCGGCGACCGGCCGTGGACCCGCCGCCGGATTGAGGAACTGTTCAGGTCCCGCCTGGACGCCACCGCAACGCTGACGCAGGCGATGCACCAACTTGATGTCCCGCCGCCCACCTTCATCAGCCAGTCCGCGTCCGGATACTACGGCGATGCCGGAAGCACGGTGCTCGGGGAAGGTACGAAGGCCGGGACGGGCGTGCTCTCAAGGCTTTGCGTCGAATGGGAGGCGGCCGCGCATGCGGCTCCAGCGGGCGTGCGGGTGGTGACGCCCCGCACCGGCGTAGTGTTCAGCCGCTCGGGCGGCGCCTTGGGCCGGCTGCTCCCCCTGCTCCGCTGCGGCGTCGGTGGTCCGCTGGGCCACGGCAGGCAGTACTGGCCCTGGGTGACACTGCCCGATGTTTCGTCGGCTTTCCAGTTCCTGATCGATTCACAGCACACGGGACCGGTCAATGTCTGCGCCCCCGAAAGCGCGGACGTTAATTCCCTGATCTCAGCACTTGCTGCTGCCTTGCACCGTCCGGCCGTCGTGCGTGTGCCGGCCCCGGTGCTGCGGCTCGTCCTGGGGAAGCTGGCCGATGAGCTGCTGTTGCCAAGCCAGCGTATGGACCCGGCAATCCTGGCCGGTGCCGGGTTCGGCTGGGAGCACGCCTCGGTAGCGCGTGCGGCCGCGTGGATAGCATCCTGACCTTTTCTGCCGGCCCCCGCACCGGAACCTTCGACTCCGCACCGCCCGCCCTGGAAGCCTGGTCACAGCCCCGGCAGAATCTCGGCGACGCGCCAGGTGCCGTCCACCTGCACAAGCACCAGCCGGAGCTGCTGTGGCGGGGCCGCGAGGCCCGTGGCCACCAGCCCTCCTGAGCGGTCGACTTCCTCATAGGCTGATGCCGCCGAGGTGACTGCCACCACCGCCCGGCTTTCGTTGCTGTCCGGATGGACGCGCACGTCCGACAGGAGGCTCGTGAAGCCGGCCAGGACATGGCCCGATTCACGGAGCGGGCCGGCTATGCGCCCGTCCGCGGCGGACGCCGTCGAGCCTTGCGCATTGACCTGTTCCAGCAGCTCCAGCCGCCCCGAACTGAACGCCAGCGACCGCAACGAGGCAAGGCCCTGGACCGCTTCACCCGGGTCCGCCGAGCCCAGCTGCGCCGTTACCGTGTCCGGGATCCGGACGTCGGCCGGCCCGGCGCTCCGGCTCTCCCTGGCCGGGTTCTCCTGGGCCGGGTCCTCCACGGAGCGGCTGTCCCGGTCCTGGCTGTCCCCACTGCCCGCCAGCACATGGTCCGGACCAGCAGGCGCCGTACCACCCGGGACAGCGACCCACCACGCTGCCGCCAGGACAGCAAGCAACGCCGCTGCGGAAAGGACCCGCGACCCGTTGACGGGCCGTCGCCGGGCTGCCCCGACATGCCGGCCGCCCGGCCGTGCCGGTCCTGCGCCCGCAGTGTCTCCGCCGGCTGGTGGCGGATCCGTGCTGACCTGAGGTGCAGTGCGCGACGCTGCGCCGCTGATCCGCAGCGGGCTTTCCGCCCCGCCGTCGCGGGGAAACGGCAGCACCTGCCTTGCGCCGATGACACCGGACCATCGGGAGGTGGACATCCGCCGCCGCCAGGAATGAAGTGACTCCCGGACCCCTGATCCTGAACGCTCGGGAAGCGGACGGCGGGTCAGGAGTTCCGGCAGCACCGTGGGGTGCACTGATCCGGCCAGGTCAACCGGGAGCGGGGCGGCGCTGCGGTAGACCGCGGCGGCCAGCTCAACGGCTGTGGGCCTGAGCCGCCGGTCTTCATTGAGCCCGGCCTCAAGGGCAGCGGCGAGTTCCGTCGGGACATTCGGAAGGATCAGCGGCAGCGGCGGCCGGTCCGACGTCCGGCCGGGGATATCCCCGGTGAGGCAGTACCAGCCCAGCGCGGCAACGGAATAGACGTCCCGCTCCGGTTGCAGCCCTGCCCGCACCGCATCCACCGGCGCCGGATCCATGAATCCCCGGGTGCCGTGGCCCGGCACGGCAGCGACGTCCCCCACCATCCGGGCAATGCCGACGTCGGCCAGCAACGGTTTGCCGTGGCTGGTGAACAACACATTGCCCGGCGACACATCCGAGTGGGTAAAGCCGTTGGCATGCAGATACCCCAGCACCTGGGCAATCGGCGTCAGTACCGTCACCGTCTCGCCGATGCTGAGCTTCCCGCGGCTGGCCACGAGCTGGGCCAGGGAGCCGCCCGGCGCATAGTCCACCAGCAGGCCGAGCCCGTCGCGGGAGTCCAGTACGACGCGGAGCACGTCGTGGGCCTTCACGAGGTGCGGGTGGTCCAGCGCGGACAGGATCCGGATTTCCCGCCGGACGCCACTTTCGACGGCGGCGTCAGGGGCGGTGTCCGCGGCCGGACCCGGCGGCGGGGCCGCGGGCACAAAACACTTCAGGGCAAAGTCCGTGCCCGTGCGCTCGTCGGTCACGAGCCAGACGGTGGAGCTCCCACCCCTGCCCAGCTCGCGTCCCACGGTATAGCCGGGCACCTCCGGAACTGCAGAATCAGCCATGGCTTATGTCTAGCGGAATCCGGCCGGCGCCGCAGAAGTTATCCACAGGCGGCAGCCGGACGGGGGCAGGACCGGCGTCCTGCGGGGTGAGAGCTTGGACACTAAATCGGGAGCAGCGCCGGCCGGGGTCTAAGCTGGATGCCATGACTCTTGAGTTTTCCACGCTGGGTCTTGCACCGGATTTCGTTGATTACATGTTGGGCTGGGACCGCCAGCGCGAACTCCATGACAAAGTCGTCGCTGCCGAGGCGCCCAGCACAGTCCTCATCCTTGAACACGCCGCTGTCTACACGGCCGGCAAACTCACCGAAGAACACGAGCGCCCGATGGACGGCACACCCGTCGTGGCAGTGGACCGCGGCGGCAAACTGACCTGGCACGGCCCCGGCCAGCTGGTCGCCTATCCGATCCTCAAGCTGAAGAACAGGTCCGGCATCCGCGACTACGTGGAACGGCTCGAAGCCGTCATGATCGCCGTCATGGCTGACTACGGCATCAACGCTGAGCGCATCAAGGGACGCGCCGGGGTATGGATCAAGGCCGACAGCAAGGGCCCGGACCGGAAGATCGCCGCGATCGGCATCCGCGTCCTGGACGGGGTCACAATGCACGGGATCGCCATCAACTGCAACAATGATCTGGCACCCTATGCCCAGATCATTGCCTGCGGCATCACCGATGCCGGCGTCACCACGATGTCCATCGAAGCAGGCAAAAACATCGCCCCCGGCGATATCGCGGACCGGCTCGCGGAAGAATTCCGCAAGCACGAAGAAGCACTCGTATCAAGCCCCGAAGGAGCTCTACTGTGACACTGGCACCAGAAGGCCGGAAGATGCTGCGCATTGAGCAGCGAAATGCGGCCACTCCGGTGGAGCGCAAGCCGGATTGGATCAAGGCCAAGGTCCAGATGGGCCCCGAGTTCGTCCAACTGAAGAACCTGGTCAAGAAGGAAGGCCTCCACACGGTGTGTGAAGAGGCCGGCTGCCCCAACATCTTCGAATGCTGGGAAGACAAGGAAGCCACCTTCCTCATCGGCGGTTCAGAGTGCACGCGCCGCTGCGACTTCTGCCAGATCGACACCGGCAAGCCGTCCCCGGTGGACATGTTCGAACCCACCAAAGTGGCGCGCTCCGTGCAGGCGATGCAGCTGCGCTACGCCACGGTTACGGGTGTGGCCCGCGACGACCTCGCCGACGAGGGTGTCTGGCTCTATGCCGAGACGGTCCGCAAGATCCACGAGCTCAACCCGGGTACCGGCGTCGAACTCCTGATCCCTGACTTCTCCGGCAAGCCCGAGCACATTGAGGCGATCTGCGATTCCAAGCCTGAGGTTTTCGCGCACAACGTTGAAACCGTGCCCCGCATCTTCAAGCGCATCCGCCCCGCGTTCCGGTACGACCGGTCCCTGGATGTCATCACGCAGGGCCGGAACCTGGGCATGGTGACCAAGTCCAACCTGATCCTGGGCATGGGCGAGACCCGCGAGGAAATCTCCGAAGCCCTCCGCGACCTGCACGACGCCGGCTGCGACCTGATCACCATCACCCAGTACCTGCGCCCGTCCGAGCGGCACCTCCCGGTGGACCGCTGGGTCAAGCCGCAGGAATTCGTGGACCTCCAGCAGGAAGCCGACGAGATCGGATTCCTGGGCGTGATGTCGGGCCCGCTGGTCCGCTCCTCCTACCGCGCCGGCCGCCTGTGGGCCACCGCGATGCGCAAGAAGGGCTGGGAAATCCCTGCCGAACTCGCGCACATCGAGTCCTCCGGCAGCACCCGCCAGGAAGCCAGCTCGCTGCTCGCGGCGCATTCCTGACCACACAGCTGCAGTGCCTGAGGGCCGGCACCGGGTGTAATCCGGCGTCCGGCCCTTAGGCATAAATCACGTAGAATTAAGGCACTATGGCGAAATCCCCTGATTCCAGCAACTCCACTCCGGCGGCCTCAGACGCCCCGAAGCGTGGCCTCTTCTCGCGCAAGCCAAAAGAAGCGAAGGTCAAGAAGCCCAGCCGGCTCAAGCAGATCGGCGAAGTCTTCAACATGACCCGCCGCCACGACCCCATGGTCCCGTGGCTGATGCTGCTGGTGTTCCTGGGGGTTGTGGCCCTCAGCTTCCTGGTGGGCTTTTGGCTGGACAACTGGATTACCGGCCTGATCATCGGCATTCCGCTGGGCCTGCTCGGGGCAACCCTCATCCTGTCCCGGCGCGCAGAGCGGGCAGCTTTCGCCCAGATCGAAAACCAGCCGGGTGCCTCCGGCGCGGCTTTGGGCACGCTGAAGCGCGGCTGGATCACCGAGGACCAGCCCGTCGCGGTGAACCCGCGCACGCAGGACGCCGTGTTCCGCGCCATCGGCCGACCGGGCGTTGTCCTGGTCAGCGAGGGCCCCAGCCACCGGGTCAAGCCGCTGGTCGATGCCGAGCGCAAACGCCTCGCGCGGATCCTGCCCAACGTCACGGTCCACGTGATCGAAAGCGGCCGCGGCGAGGGCCAGGTCCCCATCAGCCAGGTGGCCAAGAACATGGGCAAGCTGAAGAAGGAACTCACCAAGCTTGAGGTCAACGCCGTGTCCAAGCGGATTTCCTCGCTCGGCAAGGGCCTCCCCATCCCCAAGGGCATCGACCCCTACAAAGCGCGTCCCAACCGCGGACGCTAGGACACATGGAGCCGTCCCGGTTCCGGCCCAGGCCGGCACCGGGACGGTTTTCTTTTTGGCCCCTGGCCGTCACCAACGCACAGAGATCGGAAATTCATGAACATGCCGCTGAAAACCGTCGTCATCCGCGCTTTCCGGGTCCTCGCCGTCGCCGAGGCCTTCAGCTGGGCGGCGCTGCTGACCGGCATGTATTTCAAGTGGATCGCCAAGACCACCGAGCTGGGTGTGGAAATCGCCGGACCCATCCACGGTGCGCTCTTCGTCGGCTACGGACTTGCCGCACTCGCGCTGTGGCGGATCCAGCGCTGGCCGTTCGGAGTGGCCTTTTTTGCCGGCGTATCAGCTGTCTTCCCGTTCGCCACCATCGCCTTTGAGCGCTGGGCCGGTAAGCGCGGCTACCTCACCACCGGGGGCGCCCCCGCGCGTGCCGGGGCCAAGGAAACGGCGGCCGTCTAACGTCCGGAACCTATCGCCGGATCAGGACCGTGTTCATTGCCTTGTCGTGAAGGCCGCGGTGGTCCGGATCGAAGATGACGGCCGGAATCACCAGGCACAGGAGCAGCGCCCTCACTACGGCCGCCAGCGGTCCTGCCGGGGCGCCGCCCAGGCGCACCACGTGGATTCCCACGAGGCGGTGGCCGATGCTGTAGCCCAGGGTGCCCACCAGCAGCATCTGCTCCGCCGCGAACACGGCCAGGTTGGCCCACGAATCGCCGCCGAACACCAGGTTGCTGATCAGCAGGGCAATGCCCCAGTCCACCATGATCGCCACTATGCGCCGCCCGGCCCGTGCGATGGAGCCGGGGCCGGACTCGGGCAGCCCGAGCCGCTCCCCCGGATATTTGGAAATACCCGAGGTATCCGGTCCGGTGAGCCAGGAGCCAATGTCTTTGCGATCTACCACCGTCCAAGCTTACCGACTCACCAACGTTCATACTGTGGAACCCGTTAGACCACAGTATGGACACGGGATAGCGTTGCCATATCAGGGCATTCTGTAACCTGCCCGAAACAATGTGGACACGGACGGGAAATGCCGTGTCCATAGGCTGGGTGCAGTTTCAAGCAATTCCACTAAGCAGGGAAACTGCGTTTCCCTGCCCTTCGGATTGCGCTGGATCAGATGGCTTGCAGCCAGATATTACATATGCGTTAGGAGCATAGATGTTCAAGAATGCGGACGAAGTCCTCAAGTTCATCAAGGACGAAGATATTAAATTCGTCGATATCCGCTTCACCGACCTCCCGGGCGTCCAGCAGCACTTCAATGTGCCGGCCAAGAGCGTTGACGCAGACTTCTTCGTCAACGGCCAGCTCTTCGACGGATCTTCCATCCGCGGCTTCCAGGGCATCGCTGAATCCGACATGCAGCTGATCCCGGACGTCACCACCGCATTCCTGGACACCTTCCGCATGGAAAAGACGCTGGCGCTGAACTTCTCCATCGTGAACCCGCGCACCGGCGACCCGTACCACCGCGACCCGCGTGGCGTTGCCGAGAAGGCTGAAGCCTACCTCGCCTCCACCGGCATCGCCGACACCGCGTTCTTCGCACCCGAGGCCGAGTTCTTCGTCTTCGACAACGTCCAGTACCAGTCCTCCCCGCAGGGCAGCTTCTACAAGATCGACTCCGAAGAGGCACACTGGAACACCGGCCGCGAAGAAGAAGGCGGAAACCTGGGCTACAAGACCCCCGTCAAGGGCGGTTACTTCCCGGTCTCCCCCACCGACAAGCAGGCCGACCTGCGCGACGCCATGTGTGTTGCCCTGGACGAGGCCGGCCTTGAGGTTGAGCGCAGCCACCACGAAGTCGGCTCCGCCGGCCAGGCTGAAATCAACTACAAGTTCACCACCCTGACGCACGCCGCTGACGACCTGCAGAAGTTCAAGTACGTCATCAAGAACACGGCCGATGCCTGGGGCAAGTCCGTGACGTTCATGCCGAAGCCGGTCTTCGGTGACAACGGCTCCGGCATGCACTGCCACCAGTCGCTGTGGACCAACGGCGAGCCGCTGTTCTACGACGAGAAGGGCTACGCCGGCCTGTCCGACACCGCCCGCTGGTACATCGGCGGTCTGCTGAAGCACTCCTCCGCCGTGCTGGCATTCACCAACCCGACGGTCAACTCCTACCGCCGCCTGGTCAAGGGCTTCGAAGCCCCCGTGAACATGGTCTACTCGCAGGGCAACCGCTCTGCCGGTATCCGCATCCCCATCACGGGCTCCAACCCCAAGGCCAAGCGCATCGAGTTCCGCGCACCGGATCCCTCCTCCAACCCGTACCTGGCATTCGCTGCCCAGCTGATGGCCGGCATTGACGGCATCCGCAACCGCATCGAACCCCCGGCTCCCATCGACAAGGACCTCTACGAGCTCCCCGCCGAGGAAGCCAAGGACATCCCCAAGGCTCCGGGCACGCTCGAGGAGGCCCTGACGGCACTGGCCGAGGACAACGAGTTCCTGCAGGCCGGCGGCGTCTTCACCCAGGACCTGATCGACACCTGGATCGAGTACAAGTACGAGAACGAAATCAAGCCGCTCTCGCTGCGCCCGAACCCGTACGAGTTCGAGCTCTACTACGGCGTCTAGCCAGACCACGCGGCTGGAGCGGCTTTAGTCCGCACACAGTCCGCAAGGAATCGCGTTACAGCAAAGGCCGGTCCCAGGTTTCACTACCCGGGACCGGCCTTTTGTTGTGCCTGGCTCCCCTTACGTGCTTGCTTGGGTCATGACTGCGTCTCTTGCGGCACCCAGGTTGCCAGGGCCTCCGTTGGCCCCGATTCCCGAAGCGCGTGCCTGAAGGTCAAGACGTAGCTTCCCCCTGGAAATTCGATGGGGAACTCCGGCGTTTCACGAAGATCGGACGTCCCGTCCTTATCCCCGCCGCGGTAAGTGACATTCAGTTTCATATCGCAACCGTAGAACACCAGCGGGCAATGGGAAAGGCCTCACGCCGGCCGGCCCGGGCGGACCTGTTGGTGGCCAAAGGTGGAGGCTGGCTCCAGACGTGCTGAGACCGGGAGCCAGCCCCCTGGCATGTGCTCCCCGAGACGAAGACTTTTCAAGCCTTCCCCCCAACAAGGTTTGAAGAACACCGCCAATCCACATGATCTGTCAATGTGGCGCCCGAGGCAATGGCAAACCGCCGGTCTGATCCTGTGTGAAGCTGCAGAACATGGTCCGTTGCGGCCCGGAACTGCCACCGAGGTACTGTCCCCGGTCCACAAACCCGGCCTTTTCGTAGGCGGCCAGCCCCGCCGGGTTGCGCTCGTTGACTGAAAGTACGACGCCGGCCTCGCCGCCTGAGTGCCTTGCCGTCAGTTTCGCGGCGGCTTCCACGGCCGCAGCCGCCGCGAGCCGGCCCAATCCCGTGCCCTGCCGCCGGCGGTCGATGAGGAAGCCCCGCAGGAGCCACGCGGAATCGTCGTCCGGCCAGCCTGCCAGCCGGGCGGCGCCTGCCTGGAGTGTCAGTACACCCACCGCGTCCCCGCCGGCCTCGATGACATACGGCCGGCGCGACTGCTCCGCCAGGCCGGCCAATGCCATCCGAAGCGGATCGCCGACGAAGTCGGACTGCCCCGGCGCCAGTTCCAAAAGGGCCACCGCGCCGAGCTGGATGGCGCACGCGTCCGGTCCAAGGTCGTCAAGGGCAATCAGCCAGACTGACTGCTCCATGCCCCTCAGCTGGCCGGCGCTTCGGCGCCCCCGGCCGGGCTGCCGTCGGCCGGCGGGCCTGCGGGGTCCATCCACATGACCTCCCAGAGGTGTCCGTCAGGATCCTGGAAGCTGTGGTTGTACATAAAGCCGTAGTCCTGCACCTCCTGCGACGGGGTGCCGCCGGCGGCGAGGGCTTTGCGCACGGTTTCGTCCACGGCGTCCCTGCTGTCCACGGAAAAGGCCAGGATCGCCTCCGTGGAAGCGGTGGCATCGGCCACGTCCTTGGAGGTAAAGGTCTTGAAGAAGCCTTCCACCAGCAGCATGACAAAGGCGTCCTCGTTGATGATCATGCAGGTGGCGTTTTCGTCGGTGTAGTCCGGGTTGAAGGAGAAGCCGAGGGCGGTGAAGAAGTCCACCGACCTCTTCAGATCCTTCACGGGCAGGTTCAGGTAGATTTGCTTAGCCATGGGCCCAAAGGTAGCACCGGCCCGCCGCGGGTGTCAGCCGGGCCGGCGGCCGGCCGCGGACTGCTAGTGGCCGTAGAAGACCTTTTCGAAGACGGCGCGGGCACGCCTGCTCAGGCGGAGGTAGTCCTCCTCGAGTGCGCCGGCCTGGCCGGGTTCGTAACCGCACCAGCGGGCGACTGCCTCGAGGTCGCGCCGCGACGACGGCAGCAGGTCTGATGCCCGGCCGCTCCAGATGACGTTGGCTGACCTGATCCTGCTGGCAAGCCGCCACGCGGCGGCCAGCAGCTCGGCATCACGTTTCTCCAGGAGGTGCAGGGCAGCGGCCGCGTCGAGGGCCTCCACAGTGGAGGTGGTCCGCAGCTCCGGATGTTTGGCCGCGTGCTGGAGCTGGATCAGCTGGACCAGCCATTCGACGTCGCTCAGGCCCCCGCGTCCCAGCTTAAGGTGGCGGGCGGGATCGGCCCCGCGCGGCAACCGCTCCGATTCCACCCGCGCCTTGACGCGGCGGACCTCCCGGACATCCTGGTCGGAAATCGTTGCCGGGTACCGGATGGGGTCGATCAGCTCCAGGAAGTCCCTGGCGAGCCCGTCGTCGCCGGCCATCGGCCGGGCCCGGAGCAACGCCTGCGCCTCCCAGATCAGGGACCAGCGGCGGTAGTACTCCGCGAAGGAATCCAGCGACCGGACCATCGCGCCGTTTTTCCCCTCCGGGCGCAGGTCGGCATCGACCTGGAGGACGCGTTCGGCCATGATGGCCGGCTTCAGCGGCTGGGTGAGGAGGCTGGAGACCTTGGTGACAATCCTGGCCGCCTGCGCCTGAGCCTCCTCTTCGGTGTAGCCCGGCAATGCCCGGTGCACGTACATCACGTCGGCGTCGGAGCCATAGCCGATCTCGCGGCCGCCCTGGCGGCCCATTGCCACGATCAGCACCGCGGTCTTCAGCGGCTCCTTGGCGGACACCAGGCCTTGGGCAACCCGCAGGGCCCCCAGGACGGCAGCCCGGTCCGTGTCCGCCAGGGCGGCCCCCACCTGGTCCTGGCCCAGCAGCCCGGCGGAGTCAGCGATAGCGATCCTGAGGATCTCCCGCCGCCTGATCAGCCGGATGAGGCGCATGGCGTTTTCCGGGTCCGAATGCCGTGACATCTTGGAGGTGATTTCCTGCCACTGGGCCTCGAAGCTGATCGGCGCGAGCTCCTTGTCCTGGCCCAGCCATGCCACCGATTCGGGCGACACCTCCAGCAGGTCCGAGATCAGCCTGGAGTTGGACAGGACGTGGCACAGCCGTTCGGCCGCGGCCGTGGAGTCACGCAGCATGCCGAGGTACCAATGGGTGGTGCCCAGGGTCTCGCTGACGCGGCGGAAGGCGAGCAGGCCGGCGTCGGGATCAACGCCTTCGGCGAGCCAGTCCAGCAGGATGGGCAGCAGCTGCCGCTGCAGGGCGGCCCGCCGGCTGACCCCGGCGGTGAGCGCCTCGATGTGGCGCATGGCGCCCTGCGGGTCACCGTAGCCCAGCGCGGCAAGCCGGCCCTGGGCTGCCTCGGGGGTGAGCCTGGCGTCTTCGCTGCTGAGCTTGGCTGCAGTGTTGAGCAGCGGCCGGTAGAAGATGCGTTCGTGCAGTTCCCGCACCGAGCGTTTGGTCTTTTGCCAGGCGGACAGCAGGGCGTCCGGGTGCGGCCGTTCGTTGGAGAACGGGCCGAGCACGGCCTTGGCGAGGGCCCGCAGCGCTGCGTCGCTGACGGGCATGAGGTGGGTCCGCCGGAGCTGGAACAGCTGGATCCGGTGCTCGAGGAGCCGCAGGTACCGGTAGGCGTGGTCGAATCCGGCGGCGTCGGACCGGCCGATGTAGCCTCCGGCCGACAGCGCGGCGATGGCGGACGTGGTGTCCTTGCGCCGGAGGGATTCGTCGGACTTGCCGTGGACCAGCTGCAGCAGCTGGACGGTGAACTCGACATCGCGGAGGCCGCCGCGCCCGAGTTTGATCTGCCGTTGTTCCTCGGCGGCGGGAATGTGTTCGGTGACCCGGCGCCGCATGGCCTGCACCGATTCCACAAACCCTTCGCGTCCTGCGGAATTCCAGATCAGCGGCGCGATGGCCTCTTCGTAGCGGCGGCCCAATGCCATGTCGCCGGCGATGGTGCGGGCCTTCAGGAGGGCCTGGAACTCCCAGCTTTCCGCCCAGCGGGCGTAGTAGCTTTCGTGCGAGGGCAGCGTCCGCACCAGGGGCCCGGACTTGCCTTCCGGGCGCAGGTTCGCGTCCACTTCCCACAGCCCCGGCTCGCGGGCGATCGACGAAATGGCCCGCGAGATGCCGCTGGCCAGGGCGGTGCCGATGGTGTTGGCGCGCGCGTCATCGAGTTCGGCGGAATCGATCACATAGATCACGTCGACGTCGGAGATGTAGTTCAGCTCCCGGGCGCCGCACTTGCCCATCCCGATGACGGCCAGGCCAACGTCCGCGACGTCGGCTGCGCCGAACTGCTCGGCCGCCTCGGCACGCGAGACCGCCAGGGCAGCTTCGACGGCGGCACCGGCCAGGTCGGCCAGCTCAGCACCGACGGCGGGCATGAAGTCCAGGGGGTCGGCGGCGCACAGGTCCTTGACGGCGAGGTCCACCACACCGCGGCGGTAGGCGGTACGGAGGGAAACGTACGCTTCCGTGCCGGCGACGCCCGCAACCGGCCTCGCCGACCGGGGATCCGCCTGGACGGACTTCAGCAGGGCAGCCCGGAGCCGCTCCGGATCCGCCTGCAGCGGTTCCGGACTGGCCCTGACGTCAAAGGCGTCGAGGTGCTCCGGATGCCGGATAAGGAACTCGCCCAGGGCCTCGGAGGCACCCAGGACCCGGTACAGCGGCTCGCTGGTCTCCGGATCGGCCGCCGCCAGCTCCCGGAGCGCCGGATGCTTTTCGATCAGGCGGACCAGGGACTGCAGGGCAGTGTCCGGGTTCGCCGCCATCTGCAGGCCGGCAAACAGCTTGTCCTGGTCCAGGCCGTGCAGTTCCCGGGCAGCAAGGAACCGCTCGCCCTTCTCCAGGTCGCTGAAGCCGGCCGAGATCAGGCGGCGGGCAAGGCTCACCGCCGCAGCCTAGAGGATGCCGAGGTTGCGCTGCAGCTCGTAGGGCGTCACCTGGAGCCGGTAGTCCTGCCATTCGGCACGCTTATTGCGCAGGAAGTGTTCGAACACCTGCTCCCCGAGGATCTGCGGCATCAGCTCGGACTCCTCCATGGACCGGATGGCGTCGTGGAGGCTGGCGGGCAGGGGGTCGTGGCCCATGGCACGGCGCTCGGCGGAGCTCAGCGACCAGACGTCGTCCTCGGCTGCCGCGGGAAGGTCATAACCCTCTTCGATCCCCTTCAGGCCCGCCCCCAGCAGAACCGCGTACGCCAGGTAGGGGTTTGCTGCGGAGTCAATGCCCCGGTATTCGATCCGGGCGGACTGGCCCTTGCCGGGCTTGTACAGCGGCACCCGGACCAGGGCCGAACGGTTGTTGTGGCCCCAGCTGAGGTAGCTGGGGGCTTCCCCGCCGCCCCAGAGCCGCTTGTAGGAGTTGACGAACTGGTTGGTCACCGCCGTGAACTCCGGGGCGTGCTTGAGGATGCCGGCGATAAACTGCCGCGCCGTTGTGGACAGCTGGAATTCGGTGCCAGCTTCATAAAACGCGTTGGTGTCACCCTCGAACAGCGAGAAGTGCGTGTGCATGCCGGAGCCGGGGTGGGCTGTGAAAGGCTTGGGCATAAACGTGGCGTAGGTGCCCTGCTGGAGGGCAACCTCCTTGATCACGGTGCGGAACGTCATGATGTTGTCCGCGGTCTGCAGCGCGTCCGCGTACCGGAGGTCGATTTCGTTCTGGCCGGGACCGGCCTCGTGGTGGCTGAACTCCACGGAGATGCCCACGGATTCCAGCATGGTCACGGCGGTACGCCGGAAGTCCTGGGCCACGCCGCCCGGTACGTGGTCGAAGTAGCCGCCTTCGTCAACGGGTACCGGCGCGCCGTCCGGACCCGGTTCCTGGGACTTGAGCAGGTAGAACTCGATCTCCGGGTGGGTGTAGCAGGTGAAGCCCATGTCGGCGGCCTTGGCCAGGGTCCGCTTGAGGACGTTGCGGGGGTCCGCGGCGGACGGCTCGCCGTCCGGGGTCAGGATGTCGCAGAACATCCTGGACGTCTGTTCGGTCTCGCCGCGCCACGGCAGGATCTGGAACGTGGAGGGGTCCGGCTGGGCCAGCATGTCGGATTCGAACACGCGGGCGAGGCCCTCGATGGCGGAACCGTCAAAACCCAGGCCCTCCTCAAAGGCGCCTTCAACCTCGGCGGGGGCAAGCGCCACCGATTTGAGTGAACCCACGACGTCGGTGAACCACAGGCGTACAAACCGTACGTCGCGCTCTTCGATAGTGCGCAGGACAAACTCTTGCTGGCGGTCCATGATGGCCTCTTCTCCGGTCAACGTCCATGCCCCGGGTCCGCAGTTCAGGAAGCCGGCAGCAGTTCACAAACACTTTACTAAGCAATTGCCGCCGATGCGGGAGCCTGCCCCCCGCGTAACACAGCGTTTACACCGGCGGAGGGGCTGCAGCCCCGGGCAAGTCGGCTGCAGGCGGCCTGGCGGGCGGTCACATATGACGCGAATCACCTGTCCGGCGCCCCCGGCCGGTAGCTAGGACAGCGGGTGCCGCACTACGCTCTTGCCATGGCCTCAAGCAATAGCTCTGACTCCCGCGCGTCCGCTGAAGTACCCGCACCATACGGAACCGGGCCCACCCCGGCGCAGCCGCCGTCGTCGGACGCCGCTCCCAAGCCTGCCCCCAGGGTCCGCATCCACCACCTCCAGCAGGCCAAGAACGACGGCACAAAGTTCGCCATGCTGACCGCGTACGAACAGTACACAGCGGAGATCTTCGACCAGGCAGGCATCGAGGTGCTGCTGGTGGGTGATTCCGCGTCCAACAACGTGTTCGGTAACGAAACCAGCCTGCCCGTCACCGTCGATGAGCTCCTTCCGCTGTGCCGTGCCGTGGCCCGGTCCGCGAAGCGGGCCCTGGTGGTGGCGGACCTCCCGTTCGGCAGTTACGAGGTGTCCGCGCAGCAGGCTGTGGCTACCGGCGTCCGCTTCCTCAAAGAGGGTCTCGCGCACGCGGTAAAAATCGAAGGCGGCGCGTTCTACGCCGAAACGGTCCGGGCAATGGTCCAGGCCGGGATCCCCGTGATGGCGCACATCGGTTTCACGCCGCAGAGCGAACACGCGCTGGGCGGGTACCGCGTGCAGGGCCGCGGCGACGACGCGCAGAGGCTGATTGACGACGCCGTGGCGCTGGCGGATGCGGGCGCGTTCAGCATCCTGATGGAAATGGTTCCGGCCGGGGCGGCTGCCGCCGTCGACGCTGCCGTCAGTGTCCCCACCGTGGGCATCGGCGCCGGCAAGGAAACCACCGGACAGGTGCTTGTGTGGCAGGACATGGCCGGCCTCCGTGGCGGAAAGATGGCGAAGTTCGTCAAACAGTACGCGGACCTCCGCAGCACGCTCAGCGATGCGGCAAAGGCCTACGGCGACGACGTCCGCTCAGGCCAGTTTCCCGGGCCCGAGCACTCCTTCTAGGGCCCGCCCGGCGCCGTAAGCCAGGGGGCGGCCGGGCGTCAGTCCTCGTCGCCCTTTTCCCAGGCCTCGTTCCGTGCCTTGACCTTTTCCAGGGCGTGCTCCGCTTCCTCGCGTGTCTTGTACGGGCCGATCAGCTGGCTCCAGTCCGAGAGTGCGTCCTCTTCCACCTCGTGGGTGTTGACGTTGTACCAGTACTCAGTCATGGTGTTCCTCTTTCCGACGGCAGGGTTCCGGCTGCGGGTGCCGCCACGTGATCCACGTAACGTAAACACGTACGCGGGCCCGATACGGCCTTCAGTTACTTGGCGTTCTGTGGTGCCTTATATGATCAATCTATGCCTTCCCTAGCCTCGACTGCACCCACCGGCACCCTCACCCCGGGAACCGTCAGCCCGCAGCTTCCCGTACCGGCGTCCATCCCGCGCCCCGAGTACGTGGGGAAGCCAGGCCCGGCAAAATTCACCGGTTCCGAGGTCAAGTCCGCGGAAACGGTGGAGAAGATCCGGATCGCCGGCAGGATCGCCGCGCAGGCCATCGTTGAGGTTGGCAAGCACATCAGGCCCGGGGTCACCACCGACCAGCTGGACAGGGTTGGACACGAATTCCTCCTGGACCACAACGCGTACCCGTCGACGCTGGGCTACCGGGGGTTCCCGAAGTCCCTGTGCTCGTCGCTGAACGAGGTCATCTGCCACGGAATCCCGGACAGCACCGTGGTCCAGGACGGCGACATCATCAACATCGACATCACGGCCTTCATCAACGGAGTCCACGGCGACACGAACTACACGTTCCTGGTGGGCGATGTCGACGAGGAATCGCGCCTCCTCGTCGAGCGCACGCAGGAGTCCCTGAACCGTGCCATCAAGGCCGTGGCCCCCGGCCGTGAAATCAACGTGATCGGCCGCGCCATCCAGTCCTACGCCAAACGCTTCGGCTACGGTGTGGTGCGGGACTTCACCGGCCACGGTGTTGGTGAAGCGTTCCACACGGGCCTGATCATTCCGCATTACGACGCCGCTCCGGCCTACAACACCGTGATCGAGGCCGGCATGGTCTTCACTATTGAACCCATGCTGACCCTGGGCACTGTGGACTGGGACATGTGGGCTGATGACTGGACCGTGGTCACCCGCGACCGCAAGCGCACTGCCCAGTTCGAACACACCCTCCTGGTGACCGAGTCAGGCGCCGAAATCCTCACCCTGCCCTGACACATCCCCTTTTCAGGTCAGCCCCTCAGGCCGGCCTCCCCTGCCCGCCCACTGCCACGAACGGAATCACATTGGCCAAGAAGGACGAGAAGTCGCACAAGAACGCCCCGCTGATCGGCATCGACATCGGCGGCACGGGAATCAAGGGCGGCATCGTCGACCTGAAGAAGGGCAAGCTCCTCGGTGAGCGGTTCCGCGTGCCCACGCCGCAGCCCGCCACCCCCGAGGCCGTGGCCGAGGTCGTGGCGCAGGTGGTGGAGGAGCTGTCCTCCCGGCCCGACGCACCGGCTGCCGGTTCGCCCGTTGGCGTCACCTTCCCCGGCATCATCCAGCACGGCGTGGTCCATTCCGCAGCCAACGTGGACAAGAGCTGGCTGAACACGGACATCGATTCGCTCCTCACCGCGCGGCTTGGCCGCCCCGTGGAGGTCATCAACGACGCCGACGCCGCCGGCCTCGCCGAAGCACGCTACGGCGCGGGCAAGGGTGTGGAAGGAACCGTCCTGGTGATCACGCTGGGCACCGGCATCGGCTCGGCATTCATCTTCGACGGCCGCCTGGTCCCCAACGCGGAACTCGGGCACCTCGAAATCGACGGCTTCGACGCCGAGACCAAGGCCTCGGCCGTGGCCCGTGAGCGCGACGGCCTGAGCTGGGAGGAATACAGCGTGCTGCTGCAGCGCTACTTCTCCCATGTTGAGTTCCTCTTCTCGCCCGAGCTGTTCATTGTGGGCGGCGGCATCTCCAAGCGCGCCGACGAGTACCTGCCCCACATGAAGCTCCGCACACCGATCGTGCCGGCCGAACTGAAGAACGAGGCGGGAATCGTCGGCGCCGCAATCGAGATCGCGCTGAAGCACAAGCTCTCCAAGTAGCGTTGGATCTGCCGGCCGGGGATCGTCCCGGCGTGATGATCGTGACCGGCGCGAGCCGCGGCATCGGCGCGGCCATCGCCCGCCGCGCGGCCCTCGCCGGGCACACCGTCGTCGTGAACTATTCGGCGGACCACTCCGGCGCCCGCGCGGTGGTGCAGTCCATTACGGACGACGGCGGCTCGGCCGTAGCTGTGCAGGCGGACGTCAGCGACTCCGAGGCCGTCCGGGACATGTTCGACGCCGCTGCCCGGCTGGGTCCGCTCACGGCCGTTGTTAACAACGCCGGAATCACGGGGAACCTGATCGGCAACCTCACCGAGGTGCCGGCGGAGACTGTCCGGCGCGTGATGGACGTCAACGTTACCGGCCTCATCTACGTCTGCCAGGAGGCCGTCCGCCGCCTGCGTGCGGACGGTTCCGGCAGCGGCGGGTCCATCGTTAATATCTCCTCGACGGCCACCAAGGCGGGTTCGCCCGGCACGTGGGCCCACTACGCGGCGTCGAAAGGGGCTGTTGATGTCCTGACGGCGGGACTGGCAGCCGAGGTGGCACCCCTGGGAATCCGGGTCAACTGCGTGGCTCCCGGGAGCACCAACACGGGCCTTCACGCGGCTGCCGGAATGCCCGACCGGGTCGAGCGCCTGAACCCGACCATACCGATGGGACGCGGCGCCGAGCCCGATGAGGTGGCGGCTGCCGTGATGTGGCTGATGTCCGCTGAAGCGGGGTACATCACCGGCGCCGTGCTGCCGGTCTCAGGCGGCCGGTAGCGGGCGACCGGCCCGCCTTACCGGGCAGCGGTGCCGGTGGTGACTGCGGCTTCCCCTCCGCTGCCACCACCGGAATCTACAGGGAGCTCTTCTCGGAACTCGGGGCGCCCTTGGACGTTTCCGTCCCGGCGGCCTTCGCTTCCTGCTCCGACTCATGACGGAGCAGGGAGATGGCCGATTCAAAGTCCTCAAGGGATTCGAAGGCCTGGTACACGCTGGCGAAGCGAAGGTAGGCCACCTTGTCCAGCTTCTGCAGCGGACCGAGGATCACCAACCCCACCTCGTGCGCGTCGATTTCAGCCGCGCCCGAGGCCCGGATCTGTTCCTCGACCTCCTGCGCCAGGAGGGCGAGGTCGTCTTCGCTGACCGGCCGGCCCTGGCACGCCTTGCGCACACCGTTGATGACCTTGCTCCGGCTGAAGGGCTCGCCAACGCCGGAGCGCTTGATGACCGAGAGGCTGGTGGTCTCCACGGTGGTGAACCGGCGTCCGCATTCGGGGCACTGGCGGCGGCGCCTGATGGCAGACCCGTCGTCGGCCATGCGGCTGTCCACGACGCGGGAATCCGGGTTGCGGCAGAACGGACAGTACATGGCGTCCCTCCCTCGCTCTCTCGGTCACAGGTTTCTCGGTGAACGTCGGCTTCCGCCGGAATTCTCCAGCTATCAGTCTACGACTACATGTTGCGTAATAACAAGCTTGTAATTACTACATGTAGTGCTTTTGGGCCGGCCTGCCGTGGACTTAGGAGCGCCCGCCGAAGCGGGCCGTCACGGCTTCCCCGTGGGCCGGGAGGTCTTCGGCTCCGGAGAGGCTGACGATGTGTCCGCTGACCTCCTGCAGGGCCGCCCTGGTGTAGTTGATCACCTGGATGGCGCGCAGGAATGTGGTCACGTTCAGGCCGGAGGAAAAAGCCGCCGTTCCGCTGGTGGGCAGGACGTGGTTGGAGCCCGCGCAGTAGTCCCCCAGACTGACGGGGCTGTAGTCGCCCACGAAGATGGCGCCGGCGTTCCGGATGCGGGCGGCCACCGCGGCAGCGTCCGCCGTCATGATCTCAAGGTGCTCAGCCGCGTAGGCGTCGCAGGCCGCAATGCCCTGCTCGAGGTCCTCCACCAGCACCACGCCGGACTGGGGACCGGAGAGTGCTTCGCGGACCCGGTCGGAGTGTTTGGTGGCCGCCGCCTGGCTGGTGAGCTCGGTCCGGACGGCGGCGGCGAGGTCCTCCGAATCCGTGATCAGGACGGACGCGGCCTTGGGATCGTGTTCGGCCTGGCTGATCAGGTCCGCGGCCACCAGTGCCGGCTGGGCCGTGGAGTCAGCCAGGATGGCGATCTCAGTGGTACCCGCTTCCGAGTCGATGCCGACGACGCCCTTGACCAGCCGTTTGGCCGTGGCCACGAAGATGTTGCCCGGACCGGTAACAACATCCACCGGCTCCAGCGCGGGTCCGACCGCTGTGGCGTCCACGCCGTAGGCGAACGCCGCGATGGCCTGGGCACCGCCGATTGCATAGACCTCACCGATGCCCAGCAGGGCGGCCGCGGCAAGGATGGTGGGGTGGGGAAGGCCGCCGAAGTCTTTCTGCGGAGGCGATGCCAGCGCAATGGAGGCAACGCCGGCAGCAAGGGCTGGCACAACATTCATGATCACCGAGGACGGGTACACGGCGAGGCCGCCGGGGACATACAGGCCCACCCGGGCCACGGGGACCCAGTTCTGGCTGACGAGGGCACCGTCCCCGAGTTCGACGTCGATATTCCGTGGACGCTGGCTGTCGGCGAACCGCCGGGCACGGCTGATGGACTCTTCCAGCGCCTTCCGAACGGCCGGGTCAAGTTCCGCCAGTGCGCGCGCCAGCTCTTCGGCCGGCACGCGGGGGTGGGCCTGGTCCACGCCGTCGAAGCGCTGCGCGTACTCGGTGAGTGCTGCGTAGCCGCGCCGGCGGACGTCGCCGATGATGTCCAGGACTTTCTGTTCAGCATCCGCCACCGTCTGGTGCTGGGCACGCGGAACGGCTGCGCGCAATCCGGCCAGCGTCAGGCCCTTGCCGCGGAGATCAACCGTGCGGAAGCTGACGGCTGAGGCAGGAGGGGTGGCGGGAAACTCAGGAGAAATGGTCACCGGTCCATTTTACGCGCCGGGAGCCGCGTCCCCGGCGACGGGGCCGGCAGTGCCTTCCGGCCCCTTCTTCAGGAGCGTGAGGAGGCTGATGGCAAAAGTACCGACTGCAGTGGCCGCCGGCCAGAGCAGCAGCACCGGCAGGGACCGGAGCGAGAAGGCAACGCTGGCATTGACCGACGTATCAGCCGGTGCACCCCAGAACTGGGCCGCGAAAATCCCCACCTGCCACGCAAGGACGGCTCCGGCCAGGCCTCCTGCCAGGGCCAGGACCAGGTCCTCCTGCCGGGACTGCCTGGAGTTGTCGGTGATGAACACAGCCAGCAGGCAGCCGGCAAAAACGAACAGGCCGGCGAGCGTCAGGTCCCGTGGCAACCACACCTCCGGGTTGGAGCCGGTCCCCAGGGCAGGGTCCCTGGTGATCAGGTTCAGGCCGCCCGGAGCAAGCAGCCACCACAGCAGGCCGACGGGGAGGCCTGCGGCCGTTGCGGCCGCGAACCAGGCCCACTGGAGCCCGGAGGAGCGTCGCCGGATGCGTTGTGTCATGAAACAAACCTTAACAAAAGTTCAGGCCCCTCAACCGGGGGACGTGCGGGTAAACAGTTTCCTACGGATGCCGACTCCGCCATACCCTTGAAAGCAGAGGCAAGTCTCGTTCAGGGTAATCCAGGGAGTTTTTCATAGTGACCGAAGACCGCGTGCCGTTCGAGCGTACGTTTAAGGAAATGTTCCGCCGCCATGCGGCCGGCGTGGCCATCATCACTGTCAACTACCAGGGCCAGCCCTATGGCTTTACCGCGACGTCCGTGGCGTCGCTGTCTGCCCAGCCGCCGCGGTTCACGTTCAACATGGCCAGGAGTTCCAGCTCCTGGCCCGCCGTGGCAAACACCACGCACATCGGCGTGCACATGCTCGGCCTCGAAAACCAGGACCTCGCAGACCGCTTCGCCCGTACCAAGGACCGGTTCGGCGGCGACCACTGGGAGCTTGGCCCGCACGATGTCCCGGTGCTCAAGGACGTTGCCGGCTGGCTGATCGGCAAGATCCAGATGCGGCTCTCCTTCGAGAACAACGCCGTGGTGGTGGTTGAGGTCGTGGACGGCCAGGTGGGCGAGGACGGCTCGCCGCTGCTCTACCACGCCGGCGGCTACAGCCAGCCCGTCCCCCTGGACTATGAAATCTAGCTGCTAGACGTCAAGGCAGGCCGGTCCCAGCAGCACTTTGAGGTCGCCGAACAGCGAGGGGTTGGGATTCACCCGCATGTGGACGGGAAGACCCATGACCTCCACCCGTGAATCGCCGTGCAGGTGGACCCTGACCTCCGAGTTTCCCCTGTGGTTCCGCAGGACGTCCCCGAGTTCGGTGACCACCGCCTCGGTGGCTTTGTGTGTGGGCATGGAGATCTGGAGGGGCCCGTTGGTGCCCTCGCTGAGGTCCGGAACGGACAGTTCCATGCAGTTCAGCGTCACGGCGCCGTCGTCGCGCCGCTGCAGCCGGCCTTTGACCACGACGATCAGGTCCTCGGCCAGGACCGAAGCGATGGGGCCGTAAACCTGGCCGAAGAACATGACCTCCATGGAGCCGCCAAGGTCTTCGATTTCGGCACGGGCGTAGGCGTTGCCGCTGGCTTTGGCGATCCGGCGGCTCAACGAGGTGATCATGCCGGAAATTGTGATGATGGCACCGTCGTGCGGGCCGTCCTCGGCAATGATGGACGTGATGGACTGGTCCGCGTGCTGGCTCAGGACACCCTCCAGCCCCTGCAGCGGGTGGTCGGACACGTAGAGCCCCAGCATGTCCCGTTCGAAGGACAGTTTGTCCTTCTTCTCCCATTCGGGAAGTTCCGGGATTTCAATACTCAGTGAGGCCTCGGACTCGGCTTCCTCAAACCCGGCGAAGAGGTCGAACTGGCCGATCGCCTCGTTGCGCTTGAGCGTGATGACCGAATCGATGGCCTCTTCATGGATCATCACCAGGGCGCGCCGGTGGTGGTTGAGGGAGTCGAAGGCCCCTGCCTTGATCAGGGACTCGATGGTCCGCTTGTTGCAGACCACTGCGGGGACTTTCATCAGGAAGTCCTTGAACGAGGTATAGGCTCCCTCGCTCTCCCGGGCAGCCACCATGGCCTGGACCACGTTGGAACCGACGTTGCGGATGGCGCCCATGCCGAAGCGGATGTCGGTCCCCACAGGCGTGAAGTTCAGCGCGGATTCGTTGACGTCCGGCGGAAGCACCGTAATGCCCATGCGGCGGCACTCGTTGAGGTAGATGGCCGACTTGTCCTTGTCATCGCCCACCGACGTCAGCAACGCCGCCATGTACTCCGGCGCGTAGTGGGCCTTCAGGTACGCGGTCCAGTACGAAATCACCCCGTAAGCGGCCGAGTGTGCCTTGTTGAAGGCGTAGTCGGAGAACGGCAGCAGGATGTCCCAGAGGGTCTTGACCGCCTCCATGGAGTAGCCGTTGTCCTGCATGCCCTGGGAGAACCCGGCGAACTGCTTGTCCAGCTCGGATTTCTTCTTTTTGCCCATGGCGCGGCGAAGGATGTCGGCCTGGCCGAGGGAATAGCCTGCGAGCTTCTGCGCAACGGCCATAACCTGTTCCTGGTACACGATCAGGCCGTAGGTTCCGCCAAGGATTTCGGCGAGCGGTTCCTTGAGTTCCGGGTGGATCGGAATGACTTCCTGGATCCCGTTCTTGCGCAGCGCGTAGTCAGTGTGCGCGTTGGCGCCCATCGGACCCGGGCGGTAGAGGGCCAGGACTGCGGAGATGTCTTCGAAGTTGTCAGGCTTCATCAGCTTGAGCAGGGACCGCATCGGCCCGCCGTCAAGCTGGAACACGCCCAGGGTGTCGCCGCGGGCGAGCAGCTCGTAGGAGGCGACGTCGTCCAGGGCCAGGCTGTCCAGGTCCAGTTCGTGGCCGCGGTTGAGTTTGATGTTCTCCAGGGCGTCGGAAATGATCGTGAGGTTCCGCAGGCCGAGGAAGTCCATCTTGATCAGGCCCAGGCCTTCGCAGGTGGGGTAATCGAACTGCGTGATCACCTGCCCGTCCTGGATGCGCCGCATGATGGGGATGACATCGATGATGGGGTCCGACGACATGATGACGCCGGCGGCGTGCACGCCCCACTGGCGCTTCAGCCCTTCGATGCCCAGCGCTGTTTCGAAGACTTTGGCGGCCTCGGGATCCGTGCCGATCAGCTGGCGGAAGTCGCCGGCCTCGCTGTAGCGCTTGGAGTCCTTGTTCTGGATGTCCGCCAGCGGAATGTCCTTGGCCATCACGGCCGGCGGGAGCGCCTTGGTCAGCGTCTCGCCCATGCTGAACGGGTAGCCCAGCACGCGGGAGGAGTCCTTCAGCGCCTGTTTGGTCTTGATGGTGCCGTACGTGACGATCATGGCCACGCGCTCGTCGCCGTACTTGCGGGTCACATAGTCGATGACCTCGGAGCGGCGCCGGTCATCGAAGTCGACGTCGAAGTCAGGCATGGAGACGCGGTCCGGGTTGAGGAAGCGTTCGAAGATCAGGCCGTGGTGCAGCGGGTCAAGGTCGGTGATGCGCATGGCGTAGGCCACCATGGAGCCGGCACCGGAGCCACGGCCGGGTCCCACGCGGATGCCGTTGTTCTTGGCCCAGTTGATGAAGTCGGCCACCACGAGGAAGTAGCCGGGGAACCCCATGGACGTGATGACTTCGAGTTCGTAGTCGGCCTGGGTGCGGACTTTGTCCGGGACACCGCCCGGGTACCGGTAGTCCAGTCCGGTGGCCACTTCCTTGACCAGCCAGGATGTTTCGTCCTCGCCCGGCGGGCAGGGGAAACGCGGCATGTAGTTGGCCCCGGTATTGAACGAGACTTCGCAGCGCTCGGCGATCAGCAGGGTGTTGTCGCACGCGTCGGGGTGGTCCCTGAACAGCTCCCGCATCTCTTGGGGGGACTTCAGGTAGTAGCCGCTGCCCGAGAACGCGAAGCGGGAGCCGCCGTTGTCGTACGTGGGCTCCAGGAGGGTGGACCCCGACTGGATGGCCAGCAGCGCCTCGTGCGCCTTGGCGTCATGCTCGTGTGTGTAGTGCAGGTCGTTGGTGGCCACGAGGGGAAGGTTGAGGTCCTTGGCGAGCCGCAGCAGGTCCCCGGTGACCCGGCGTTCGATGTCCAGGCCGTGGTCCATCAGTTCGCAGAAGTAGTTCTCCGCCCCGAAAATGTCACGGAACTCCGAGGCTGCTTCCAGGGCTTCGCGGTACTGGCCCAGCCGCAGCCGGGTCTGGACTTCCCCTGACGGGCAGCCGGTGGTGGCGATCAGGCCTTCGGAGTAGGTGTTCAGGAGCTCGCGGTCCAGCCGTGGCCATTTGCCGAACACGGCGTCCAGGGATGCGATGGAGGAGGCCCGGAAGAGGTTGCGCATGCCTGCGTTGTTGTAGCTCAGCAGGGTCATGTGGGTGTACGAGCCACCGCCGGAGATGTCGTCCTTGCGCTGGTGTTCCTCGCCCCAGCGGACACGGCTCTTGTCCGTCCGCGCAGTGCCCGGCGTGACATAGGCCTCGACGCCGATGATCGGCTTGATGCCCTGGTCCGTGGCGCGTTTCCAGAAGTCGAAAGCGCCGAACAGGTACCCGTGGTCAGTGGTGGCCAGGGCCGGCATGCCCAGGCGTTCGGTCTCATCGAAAAGCTCCCCCAGGCGGGCGGCGCCGTCCAACATGGAGTACTCGGTGTGGTTGTGAAGATGGACGAACGAGGCATTGCTGGAAGTCACCGGACTATTCTATGCGCTCGGTCCGGGCCGGCTGCTCAGGCTTGCCCGGACTCCAGGACTTCCAGCGCAAAGGACAGGTCTTGCGGGTATTCGCTGGTAACGGTCACCCGCTCCCCCGTGACCGGGTGGTCGAAGCCGAGCTGGCGGGCGTGCAGCCACTGCCGCGTGAGGCCCAGCGTGGCGGCCAGGCGCGGGTCCGCACCGTAGGTCAGGTCCCCCGCACAGGGGTGCCGCAGTGCCGAAAAGTGCACGCGGATCTGATGCGTTCGGCCCGTCTCAAGGTGGACTTCGACGAGCGTGGCCTTGCCGAATGCTTCCAGCACTTCGTAATGCGTAATGGACGGCCGGCCGTCCTCAATCACGGCAAAGCGCCAGTCGTGTCCCGGGTGCCGCCCGATCGGCGCGTCGATGGTGCCCTCCAGCGGGTCCGGCAGGCCCTGGACCACGGCGTGGTAGACCTTGTCCACCGTGCGCTCCTTGAACGCCCTTTTCAGGGCCGTGTAGGCGCGCTCGGTCTTGGCCACGACCATCACGCCGGACGTGCCGACGTCGAGCCGGTGGACGATGCCGGCGCGTTCAGGCGAACCCGACGTCGAGATGCGGTACCCGGCTCCCGCCAGGCCGCCCACCACCGTGGGTCCGACCCAGCCCGGTGACGGGTGGGCGGCGACACCCACCGGTTTGTCGACAACAACGAAGTCGTCGTCATCCAACAGAATCTTCAGGCCTTCCACAACTTCCTCCACCACTTCGAGCGGGTCCCGCCGTTCGGGCACCGTGACGTCCAGCACGTCTCCTGCGACCAGCTTCGCGGACTTGCCCACGGCCTTGCCGCGGCTGATGACGTTGCCTTCGGCGATCAGCGTGGCCGCGAGGGAACGGGATATGCCCATGAGCTTTGCCAGCCCGGCGTCCGCGCGTGACCCGCCGAATTCGTCAGCCACCACGATGCGTTCAGGCATCGTCCGACTCTTTCTTCGGTGCGTGCTTCTCCTGTGGGGCCGCCACATGCCGGGACCCGTCCAGCGAGATCCCCCGGAGCGTCAGGATGCAGATGATGGACACCGCCGAGACCACCGCGGAATCGGCAATGTTGAAGATCGCAAAGTTGGGCAGCTGGATGAAGTCCACCACATGCCCCATCCCGAACGAGGGCTCGCGGAACAGCCGGTCCGTGAGGTTGCCCAGGGCCCCGCCCAGGAGCAGGCCGAGCGCCAGCGACCACCAGGCGGAGCCCAGCTTGCGCACCTGGAACAGGATGGCGACGGAGACCGCGGCCATGATGATGGAGAACACCCAGGTCACGTTTTCGCCGATGGAAAATGCTGCGCCCGAATTCCGGATGAAGTACCAGTGCAGCAGCGGCGGCAGGACGGGGATGCGTTCACCTTCCACCATGCTGGAGGTGACCCAGAGTTTCGTCAGCTGATCCAGCGCGTAGGCGAAAACTGCAAACGCCGCGAAAAGGGACAGCATGACCCTGCGGCGGGGGCGCCGCGGCGTGGGGGGAAGCGGGGGTGCAGCGTCAGCGGCAAGTTCGTCTGTCATGGTGCTTTCATTCGGGTACCGATGTTAATCACAAAAGCCGGCGGCCGAGGAATCCTCAGCCACCGGCTTTCAGAATACGTGCTTGACAGACTAGTTGGCTTCGACCTCGGGTGCGGCCACTGAACCACGGGCGTCAAGGTCGCGCAGCTGGCCTTCGATGTAGGCCTTCAGGCGTGAGCGGTAGTCGCGCTCGAAGCCGCGCAGCTGCTCCACCTTGCGTTCCAGCACGGACCGCTGCTGCTCCAGGGCACCCAGGATCTTGCGGGACTTCTCCTGGGCGTCGTTGACGAGGCTGCTGGCTTCGATCTGCGCCTCGGCGATGATCTTGTCCTTCTGGGACTGGCCGTCAGCGACGTGGCGGTCATGCATCTGCTGCGCCATGGCCAGCAGGCCGGCGGCGGACTCGGCAGAAACGGTGCTGCCTGCCGCCTGGGCGGGGGCGGCAGCCGGAACAGCAGCCACGGGGGCAGCCTGCTCGGCTTCCTTCTTCTTGCTTGCCTCGGCGGCCTTGGCTTCAGCCTCGGCCTTGGCACGGGAGTCATCCTTCTCGGCCTTGACGGGCGCGGGGACCTTCTCGACCACCGGTGCTGCAGCGGTGGAGCTGGCAGGAACAGCGGATCCGCCTTCGGCGAGCTTCTTGCGCAGCTCGTCATTTTCCTGGTTCAGGCGCCGGAGTTCAACGACGATTTCGTCCAGGAAGTCATCTACTTCATCCTGGTCGTAGCCTTCGCGGAACTTGGTCGGCTGAAAGCGCTTGTTGACAACGTCTTCTGGCGTCAAAGCCATCTGGTCACCTCACTGGTCTAGTTAGTCAGTGGCCTTCCGGCCGTCAAAACTACGGTACCTAAATATGGTCTGGTTCCTCTAATTCAACACCGTAGTGTCAAACCGGAGTTTCTTCGCGTTGCAAGTAACAGTTCCCCAAGGATCAGCACCTGCACAGCTAGGTCTAATCGAAATTTACGCGAAACTCCTGGTGATCCCCATCGCCACGCTGACGGCGATGAACAATATCAGGAACCCCAGGTCCAGGCTGATGCCGCCCAGCCTGAGCGGGGGGATCATCCTCCGCAGGACTTTCAGGGGCGGATCGGTGATGGAGTAGACGGCGTGGGCCACCACGAGGGCCGGCCCCCGTGGCCGCCACTCCCTGGCAAACATCTGAACCCAGTCGAACACCAGCCGCACGATGAGCGCCACAAGGAACAGTAAAAGGGCGATATAGACAAGTCCGAAAACAATTCCCATGACTTAACTCATATCTCCATCTTCATTCCGGATACCGCGGTGTCCTGCCAATGCTTCATTGTCTATTTCAGCACAGATGCCAGACAGGTCCACCTGCCTGGCATCCGCAATGAGCTTAATGGCTAGCTTTGATTGAAGAAGCTTGCCTGGGTCTCGCTGACCTTCTTGTCATCGCCGATGACCTCGATGTACGACGGCGACAGGAGGAAGACCTTGTTCGTGACACGTTCAATGCTGCCCCGGAGTCCGAACACCAGCCCTGCGGAGAAGTCCACCAGGCGCTTGGCATCGGCCTCGCCCATGTCCGTGACGTTCATGATGACCGGGATGCCGTCGCGGAAACTCTCGCCGATCAGCTTGGCGTCGTTGTAGGACCGCGGGTGGATGGTGGTGATCTGCCGGAGCCCGGTAGATTCTTCGCGGCTGGATGCCGCACGCTTGATGGGGGTCACTGGTGCGCGGTATTCCTCTTCGGGGACGTAGGACGCCTCACGGCTGACATCGCGGACGGGTGCGGGTGCACGGCGTTCCTCGCGGTCAACTTCCATGGGCTCGTCCTCATCCTTACGTGTGGTGTGGTGCTCGGACTCGTAGTGTTCATCGCCATCGGCGAGCCCAAGATAGATCATTGTCTTGCGCAGAGCGCCGGCCATGGTCGACTCCTAATCGTGTCCGTAGGCGGGCCGACCAATGATTTGACAGCACTGGAAATCCCCGCCATTCACTTCCAATGCTTTGACGCTACCCCACCGCAGGACGCGATCCGAGAATATCCGAACCGATCCGCAGGTGTGTCGCTCCGAAGCGGATGGCCACTTCGAGGTCCTGGCTCATGCCCGCCGAAATGCCGGTGGCGGCGGGATGGTCGGCGGTGAGCCGGGCAGAGATGCCGGCCAGCTTCTCGAAGGACGCTTCAGGCGGAACCCCCAGCGGCGCGACTGCCATGACACCGGCCAGGACCAGTCCGTCGGCAGTGGCCAGTTGCTCTGCGAGGGATTGGACGTCGGCGGGAGCGGCGCCGCCGCGGTGCGCACCGGCGTCGTCGTCGAGGCTGACCTGGATGAAGCATTCCAGCGCGGCCCGTCCGGACCGGTCCTGTTCGGCGGCAACGGCCCGGGCGAGCCCGTCAGCGAGCTGGGGCCGGTCCACGGAGTGGACGGCGTGGGCGTAGCGGACCACTGATTTGGCTTTTTTGCTTTGGAGCTGGCCCACAAAATGCCAGTTGAGCCCGAGCCCGTGCAGGGCCTCGGCTTTCGCCGAGGCCTCCTGGTCCCGGTTTTCACCGACGTCGGTGACGCCAAGCCCGGCGAGACGGCGGATATCCTCTGCCGGATGGAACTTCGTGACCACGATCAGTGTGGGCTCGTCCGCGCGGCCTGATGCCCTGGTGGCGGCCTCGATGCGGCTCCGGACGGCGGCGAGCCCCTTCTCCAGCTCCGCTGTGCGGGCAGCAGCCTCAGTCATGGGACCACACCAGTCCGGCAAACCGGCCGGTGTCTTTGTTCCGGCGGTAGGAGAACAGGTCCCCGTTCTCCAGGGTGCAGGGCCCGGAGTACATGATGTCCACGCCGGCCGCTTGCAGCTGGCTGCGCGCGCCGGCAGGGAGGTCGAGCCCGGGGGTTCCCCAGCTGGTGGTGGACCATGTTGCAGGGATAGCGGCCGCCACGTCCTCACGGAGCGCGGCAGGAACCTCGTAGCAGGCGCCGCAGATGGACGGACCGAGCCAAGCCTGGATGCCGCCGGCGCCCAGGGCGCGCATCTGCTCCACTGCGGCGGGGATGACGCCCGCTGCCAGGCCTGGCCGGCCGGCGTGGACAGCGGCAAGTACCGGGCCGGCGGCTCCCTGGCCGACCAGCACCGCGGGGATGCAGTCTGCCACCATGACCGCCAGCGGCACACCACAGGAAACCATGGCGTCAGACTCTGGCGTTTCACTGCCGGCTTCCATCACCGCCACGGCGGTTCCGTGCACCTGGTTCATGAACCGGAGGGACCCCGGAACCATGCCCGCGCCGCGCTCGAGTTCTTCCCGGCGCGCCCGGACGCCGTCGGGGCTGTCCCCCACGTGCAGTGCCAGGTTGCCGGCGCGTGTGTCCGTGAACGCCACGGACACACCGGGCAGGACTTCAGCCTTCCAAAGGAACAAGCCGGGCCCTACTTCAGGAAGTCGGGGACATCCAGGTCATCGGAGCGGCTGCCGGACAGGTCCGGCTCCACTACCGAAGGGAGGTCGACGTCGAAGCCGGAGTCCGCGGGGACAGCTGACGGGCGCTGCTGGCCCCAGTTGCTCAGGCCGGATGCGGCGACGCCGGCGTGGACCGGCTGCACGTTCATCTGGTGGCTTCCGCCCGACGGGGCCTGGGCCGGTGCCGGTGCGGGGGCGGCGGGGCGCTGGGGGGCCACCTGCGGCTGGGACTGGTCCATGGAGGGCGAGGTTGCCTTCACGTCGTCGAAGCCTGCCGCGATGACCGTCACGCGGGCCTCGTCGCCGAGGGCGTCGTCGATGACTGCACCGAAGATGATGTTCGCCTCGGGGTGGGCCACCTCCTGGACCAGGCGGGCGGCTTCGTTGATCTCGAAGAGCCCGAGGTCGGAGCCGCCCTGGATGGACAGCAGGACGCCGTGGGCTCCGTCGATGGAAGCCTCAAGCAGCGGCGAAGCGATGGCCAGCTCGGCAGCCTTGACGGCTCGGTCCTCGCCACGGGCCGAACCGATGCCCATCAGCGCTGAGCCCGCGCCCTGCATGACCGACTTCACGTCGGCGAAGTCGAGGTTGATCAGGCCGGGGGTGGTGATGAGGTCAGTGATGCCCTGGACACCGGACAGCAGGACCTGGTCAGCGGAACGGAAAGCGTCCAGGACGGAGACGTTGCGGTCGCTGATGGACAGGAGGCGGTCGTTGGGGATGACGATCAGCGTGTCGACTTCGTCGCGGAGGGCGTCAATGCCGGCCTCGGCGGAGCCGGCGCGGCGGCGGCCTTCGAACGTGAACGGGCGGGTGACAACGCCGATGGTGAGCGCGCCAAGGGAGCGCGCGATGCGGGCCACGACGGGAGCGCCGCCGGTACCTGTTCCGCCGCCTTCGCCGGCGGTCACGAAGACCATGTCCGCGCCGCGGATGACCTCTTCGATTTCGTCAGCGTGGTCCTCTGCAGCCTGCTTGCCCACCTCGGGGTTGGCGCCTGCACCGAGACCGCGTGTCAGCTCCCGTCCGACGTCAAGTTTGACGTCGGCGTCGCTCATCAGCAGGGCCTGGGCATCGGTGTTGATTGCGATGAATTCGACACCGCGAAGACCGACTTCGATCATGCGGTTGACTGCGTTCACGCCACCGCCGCCGATGCCGACGACCTTGATGACGGCCAAGTAATTCTGCGGAGCTGCCACGTTACGTGTCCCTTGTTCGTGTCCTATTGCGAAAACTTTTGGAGTCGGGCTTGAAGCTTTGAACCTTAACCTTCGAGTTGAAGGTTATAGTTATGTCAAGTAACTCATGTCTGTGACGGTATTTCCTATGGTTCGCACATTCAATAACCGGGGCCGCGTGTCGTGCGAATACCGGGAAATAAAGAGGTTCAGCGCGTCACGGGATGCCTGGGCACACTGACGTCGTAGACGCGTACGGGGTTCTTGGGATCGGCGGGCACCTTCAGCAGGGCCTGCAGCACCTTGGCCTTCAGCTCCCTTTCGGAGGCATTCCCCCATACGATGGTCTGCCCGTCGACCAGCTTGAGTTCAACGGCGTCCACCGACTGGGCGGAGGCATTTGACAGCTTGGCCAGGACGTCGGCGGGAAGGGCACCCAACACCGCCGCAGTGGCCTGGAACAGGTCCTTGCCGATCGTGCCCGCGCCGCCGTCGATGACCGGCAGTGACACGGACTCCGGGTCGGCCGTGGCGGCCAGCTGGACGCCGTCGACGTCCACCAGCTGATACTGCTCCCCCTGTTTGACCAAGGCCACGGGGACGCGTTCCCTGACGTTAACCACCAGTCCTGACGGCGGCCTGGCCTGCGTGGTGACGGATTTGATCTGGACCAGTGGTTCCAGGAGCCGGTCCACCTCGTCGTCGCTGACCTGGGGCAGCGGCTTGCCTTTCAGCGGTTCCAGGGCGGCCTGCACCTGGTCCGGGGTCAGGAGGCTCGTGCCGGACACGGAAATCGTGCCGACGGCGAGAAGCGGCGAAAAAACGGCGGCCGCGAGAATCCCGACTATCAAGGCTGCCGCGGTGCACACCGTGATCAGGATGTTCCGCTTGAGCCGCCTTCCCCGGGGCTCCGGGAAAGCGAGGACGTTGGCACCGGCGGCGGCGCCCGGGGGCAGCTTGTCCGTGGACTTTTTTTCTTTCCGGCGTGACGCCCACGACTGCGCGGCTTTGGACCTGTCGCCCTTGGACCCGGTGTCTTTGGCCCGTTTGCCCCGCGTCGGGTCCGGATCCGGCGCAGGAGCGCTCTTGGAGGCGGAGATGACCTCCGGCTGCGCGGCCTGTGCCGGCGCGCGGTTCCCTGGCAGGCCGCCGGATCCGCTTCCGGATGCGCTGCTCCCCCGCTGGGTGCGTCCCGGCGACGTGTAGGTGGGGCGCCGGGCACTAGCCACGCAGTGCCTGCACGATCTTCGGCCCGAACGCCGTCACGTCGCCGGCCCCCGCGGTCAGGATAATGTCGCCCGGACGTGCGGCGGCGACCAGTTCGGCCACTGCCGCGTCTCCGTCCACGAGGCGCCCGCCGGAACCCAGGTGGTCGGCGATCAGCTGGCTGGTGACGCCGGGGATCGGATCTTCGCGGGCCGGGTAGATGTCCAGGACCAGGGCGGTGTCCGCCAGGTCCAGGGCTTCCGCGAAGTCCCGGGCAAACTCCCGGGTCCGGGAGAAGAGGTGCGGCTGGAAGAGGACGTGGACCTGGTGGTCACCGGCGACGGACCGGGCTGCCGACAGGGCGGCACGTACTTCCGTGGGGTGGTGGGCGTAGTCGTCGAAGACACGGACACCGCCGGCCTCCCCCTTCAGCTCAAAGCGCCGTGACGCGCCGGAGAAGCCGGCCAGCGCGGCGGCGGCTGCACGCGCGTCCACCTTCAGTTCCAGGGCGACGGCGAAGGCGGCGGCGGCGTTCAGGGCGTTGTGCCGGCCGGGGACCTGCAGTTCGAGAGCGAACCGGCCGTCAGCGGTGGAAATGGAGACGTCGCCGGGGCCGCCGTCGTGCAGCACCACATCCGCGTCCGCGGACGTCCCGTACAGGACCACCCGGGTGTTGCCGCGCGCCTGGGTGCGCCGGGCAAGGGCCAGGGCGCCGGCGTCGTCGGCGCAGGCCACGAGGACACCGTCGGCGGGCAGCAGGGCGGTGAACCGGTCGAAGGAGGCGTAAACGGCTTCAGCGGTTCCGTAGTGGTCCAGGTGGTCCGGCTCCACGTTGGTGACCACGGCAATCCGGGGCCGGTAGTTCAGGAACGAGCCGTCCGATTCGTCGGCTTCGGCCACAAAAATCCCGGAGGCGCCGTGTGCGGCGTTGACGCCGAGGGCCGGAACGTTGGCGCCGATGGCAAACGAGGGCTCCAGGCCCGCGCCCTGCAGCAGCACGGTGACCATCGACGTCGTGGTGGACTTCCCGTGCGTTCCCGCAACGGTCACCACCACGTCATCGCCCATGGTGGCTGCCAGGGCCTCG
The DNA here is from genome assembly GCF_031457335.1 of Arthrobacter sp. BE255. Lineage (NCBI taxonomy): Bacteria > Bacillati > Actinomycetota > Actinomycetes > Micrococcales > Micrococcaceae > Arthrobacter > Arthrobacter sp. BE255. Next base: position 291,765 of record NZ_JAVDWK010000004.1, read on the forward strand.
GAACGGTGCAGGACCGGCAAGCCGGCCTCCCGGGCTGCCACGAGTTCAGGGTTGTCTGCGCGGATGGCCGAGCCGGCCACCACCGTTTGGGCGTCGCCCAGGTTGGCAGCGTCATATCCGACGGCGACCCTGGCACCCGCCGCCTGCAGGTCTGCCATGACGGGCAGGTCCTTTGCGTCTGAGCCGCTGACTGCCACCCCGCGGGCAACCATGATCCGGGCGACCGCGGACATGCCGACGCCGCCGATTCCGATGAAGTGGACGCGGCCCAGGGATTCCTGGCTGTGGATGTTGGCGGGGGTCATGCGGATACCGCTTCCAGGACAAGACCAGCCATGCGCTGGTCGGCGTTTCTGATTCCAAGGCGCCGGGAGTTGGCTGCCATGGCGGCCAGCCGGGACGGGTCGGTCACGAGCGGAATGAGCTTCTCCCGGACCCACTGCGCGGAGAAGTCCCGGTCCTGGACGAGGAGCGCCCCGTCCGCCCGCACCAGCCCGGCGGCGTTGAGTGCCTGTTCGCCGTTGCCGATGGGCAGCGGGACGAAGACAGCCGGTACGCCCACGGCGGCCACTTCGCAGACCGTCGCGGCGCCGGACCTCGCCAGCAGCAGGTCCGCGGCCGCGTAGGCCAGCTCCATGCCGTCGATGTACTCCACCTGCCGGTAGCCGGGTGCTGTGAGCTTCTTGCCCTTGGCGTCGAGCAGGGTCTTCCCTCGTCCGGTGATGTGGAGTGTCTGGACGCCGGCGGCGGCCAGGTCCCGCACGGCGGCTTCCACCGTGCGGTTGATGCTCAGGGCGCCGGAGGATCCGCCCGTGACGATCAGCGTGGGCCGGTCAGGGTCCAATCCCAGCGCTTCGCGGGCACCCGCCTGGGCGGCGGACCGTTCCAGCCCGGAAATTTCAGTGCGCATGGGCATTCCGACGTGGCGGGCGTGCCGGAGCGGCGTGGTGTCGAAGGCGACGGCCACATATTTGGTCAGCATCGCGCCAACACGGTTGGCGAGGCCGGGCCGCGCGTTGGCCTCGTGGATCACAATGGGGATCCGCCGCCGCCGGGCGGCCAGGTACATGGGGGTGCACACGTACCCGCCAACGCCCACCAGCACGTCTGCGCCGTGTTCGTCCAGGATCCGGCCGGCCTGCCGCACGGCCCCGGCAAGGCGGCCGGGGAGCCGGACCAGGTCCATGGACGGTTTGCGCGGCAGCGGCACGCGGTCGATTGTGGCAAGGTCCAGTCCGGCGGCCGGCACCAGGCGGGTCTCCATGCCGGCCGGTGTCCCGACGGCAAGGAGGCTGACCTCGGGCGCGGCGGCCCGGATGGCGGCGGCGATGGCAAGCAGCGGGCTGATGTGGCCGGCCGTTCCGCCGCCGGCGAGGACGATGGAGAGGTTCTGGGAAGTCATCTGGTGCTAGGTACGCTTTCTGGCGGTTTTCTTCGGGCCGGTGGATCCGCGGGAAGGCCTGTTTCCAAACTTCAGCATCCGCTTGGGCCTGATTGATGGGGGCATCTGTTCCCGGGCGAGGGACAGCACAACACCGACGGCGCACAGCGATATCATGAGCGCCGAGCCGCCGTAGGAGATGAAGGGCAGGGGGACACCGATCACGGGCATCAGGCCGGTGACCACTGACATGTTGACGGTGGCCTGGCCGAGGAGCCAGACCATGATGGTGCCCGCCAGGACGCGGTGGAACATGTCCTCCTGCGCCACCACAACGCGGTAGATCGCCGCACCCAGGATGGCGAACAGGATCAGGACGACGACGGTGCCCACCAGGCCCAGTTCCTCACCGATGATGGCGAAGATGAAGTCGTTGTGGGCTTCGGGGATCCAGCTGTACTTCTGCCGGCTTTGGCCAAGGCCGACGCCGAACCAGCCGCCGGATGCCAAGCCGTAGATCCCGTTCGTGGCCTGGTAGTTCGCATCGATGCCGTCGGCACAGGACTGCCCCGTCCACCACGACGTGATGCGGCACATGCGGTTGGAGCTGGTGACTGCCATGGCTGCGGTTCCCGCAGCGCCGATCAGCGCGGCGAAGCCGAACAGGTACAGCGGCACGCCTGCGAAAAAGAGCGCGGCCGCGGTGACCATCATGATGATGATCGCCGTGCCCAGGTCGTTCCCCAGCACAACGAGGCCGATGACGAGGCCGGCTACGGGAATCGCCGGGATCAGTGCGTGCTGCCACCGGCGCAGCAGCTTGCCTTTCCTGGCCAGGACGGTGGCCATCCAAAGCGCCAGGGCGAGTTTCGACGCCTCGGACGGCTGGAAGGTGATGCCGCCGATGTCGATCCAGTTCTTGTTGCCGTTGACTTCATCGCCGATGACCTGGACCAGTGCCAGGAGCACCAGGGCGATGCCCAGGCCGAGCCAGGCCAGGCGCTTGAGCCAGACGACGTTGATACGCGACAGGACGAACATGGTGAAGATGCCGATAGCGGCAAACATGCCTTGCTTGAGGGCGTCCCCGTAGGGGGATTTCCCTGCCGCGATGGATTCCACGCTGGAGGCCGAGAGGACCATCATGATCCCGATGGCGGTCAGTGCGAGGGTGGAGCCCAGGATGAGGTAGTAGGTGGAGCCGTTCCGCGAGGTCCCGGTGCCTTCCAGTGCCGACCAGAAGCGGCGGTACCCGTTACGGATCCGGGCGGGCAAGGAAGGCCGCCGGGAGGCCGCCTTTGCGGTGTTCCCCGGGCGCGGCTTTGCAGCCGGCGGCCGGGTGGGCGTGCTGACCATTGTTACTCCTCGCCGGTCTGGGCCTGCCCTTCCACCAGCTCGCGGACAGCTTTGATAAAGGCATCGCCACGGTGAGCGTAGGAAGAGAACTGATCCATGGATGCAGCTGCCGGAGCCATCAGGACGGTGTCTCCCGACGCGGCCAGCTCCGCCGCTGACGCAACAGCCCGGGACATCACGGCTTCCCCGGAGTCCGGGGAGCTGCCTGCGACGGCACCGTCCTGCGCGGCAGTCTGCATGTTTTCAGTGTCGCCCGCGGGTGCTCCGATCACCGGGACATCCGGTGCGTGTCGTTTGAGGGCCTGGGCCAGGGCCCCCGTGTCCGTGCCGATCAGGACCACGGCTTTGAGCCGTGCGGCGTGGTCGCGTACGAGGTCGTCGTAGCTGACGCCCTTGGAAAGGCCGCCGGCGATCCAGACCACGTTCTCGAATGTGGCCAGCGACGCCGAGGCTGCGTGCGGGTTGGTGGCTTTGGAGTCGTTGACCCACAGCACGCCGTTCTGCCGGGCAACCGGCTGGATCCGGTGGTTGCCGGGGACGTAGTCCCGGATGCCCTGCCGGATAGCTTTGGGGTCGACGCCGTAGGCCCGCACCAGGGCCGCTGCCGCCAGGGCGTTGGCCACCATGTGGCGCGGGGCGAATTCGCCGAGGTCGGCCATGGAGGCGAGCTCCGCCGCACTGTCCTTGCGCTCGGCGATGAACGCGCGGTCCACCAGCAGACCCTCCACTACCCCGAGCATGCTGATGGCAGGGGTGAGGGTGGTGAAGCCTATGGCCCGGCAGCCTTCCGTGACGTCCGCGTTTTCCACCATGCGCTCGGTTTCGATCTGCTCCGCGTTGTAGATGCACGCCTTCTGGGTGCGTTCGTAGACTTTGGCTTTGTCCGCGAGGTAGGAGGTGTACGAGCCGTGCCAGTCAACGTGGTCTTCGGCAACGTTGAGGCAGACGCTTGCCACCGGTGACAGGGATTCTGCCCAGTGCAGCTGGAAGCTGGACAGCTCCACCGCGAAGGCGTCGTACTCCACGGGATCGCGCAGGGCGTCCAGGATGGGAGTCCCGACGTTTCCGACGGCGATGGCCTTCAGCCCCGCGGCCTGCAGCATCGCTTCGGTCAGCCCTACAGTGGTGGTTTTGCCGTTGGTTCCGGTGATGGTCAGCCAGTCAGCGGTCTTGTGGCCTTCGCGGACACGCAGGCGCCAGGCGAGTTCGACGTCGCCCCAGACCGGGATGTGGGCACGCGCGGCCGATGCCAGGAGGGCCTGGTCGGGGCGCCAGCCCGGCGACGTCACGATGAGTTCCGGCAGGGATCCGTCGATTTTCGGGATCCTGGTGACCGCTTCCTCGCCAAGCAGAACGTCTGCGGCGCCGACGATCCTGAGGGTGTCCGCCTGGGCTTTGGCGGTCTCGGACGTGGCGGCGTCAACCACCACAACGCGGGCGCCCAGTTCGATGAGGGTGTCGGCGGCGGCGAATCCGGACACGCCGATGCCGGTCACCACAACGCGCAGCCCGGCCCAGTCCGAGTCCCAGCTGACGAGGTCCTGAAGGCGGGAGGAAACGGTCACAGGAGCACAACCCATTCAGCGTAGAAGATACCCAGGCCAACGGCCACGAAGAGCCCGCCAAGAATCCAGAACCGGACCACGACGGTGACCTCGGCCCACCCCTTGAGCTCGAAGTGGTGCTGCAGTGGTGCCATTTTGAAGAAGCGTTTACCGCGGGTGGCTTTGAAGTAGCCGACCTGGATGATGACGGACAAAGTGATGAGGACAAACAGGCCGCCGATGATGCCCAGCAGCAGTTCGGTCCTGGACAGGATGGCGAAGCCGGCAATCGCGCCGCCGATGGCCAGGGATCCGGTGTCACCCATGAAGATTTTGGCCGGCGAAGTATTCCACCAGAGGAATCCAACGAGGGCGGCACTCATGATTGCGGCCAGGAGGGCGAGATCGAGCGGGTCGCGGACCGAGTAGCAGCCGCTGCCGGCCTCCCGCGGGGAGCCGCAGGCCTGGTTGCTCTGCCAGATGCCCATCAGGGTGTAGGCGCCGAACACCATAACCGCGGCGCCGGCGGCCAGGCCGTCCAGGCCGTCCGTGAGGTTCACGCCGTTTGTTGCGGCGGTCACAATCAGGTTGGACCACACAACGAACAGGATGGCGCCAAGGACGGTTCCGCCGAAGGCGAGGTCCAGCCAGGGAAGGTCCCGGACCAGGGAGATTTTGGTGGAGGCCGGTGTGACACCGTCCGCGTCCGGAAAGTTCAGGGCCAGCACGGCGAACGCGATGCCCACGGCGCCCTGGCCGATGAGCTTGGCCTTGGCGTCCAGCCCCAGGCTTCGCTGTCTGGAGATTTTGATGAAATCGTCCAGGAAGCCAACCAGTCCCATGCCCACCATAAGGAACAGCAGGATCAGGGCGGATGCCGAGGGGCCCGCGGACGCCGGATTCAGCATCCACATGATGAGGTGCGTCAGCCCGTAACTCAGCAGGACGGAGCCAACCACCACGGTTCCGCCCATGGTGGGCGTGCCGCGCTTGGTGTGGTGGGAGGTCGGTCCGTCATCCCGGATGAACTGGCCGTAGCTCTTCCGGACCAGGAGCCGGATAAAGAGCGGGGTTCCCACCAGGGCGCACAACAGGGCCAGGCCAGCGCCGATCAATAGTGCAATCACAGCTGCTCGCTCCCTTCAGTGGCAGGTACCGGGGTTTGTGGGGGTAATGCTATCCGATCGCCTAAATGGCGCAGTCCCACGCTGTTGGAGGACTTAAACAGCACGAGGTCGCCGGGTTCAAGTTCGGCGTTCAGCAGTTCGTAGGCCTCATCGACCGTTTCGGCAAAGCTGCATTCATCGCCCCAGGAACCTTCCTGGACGGCGGAAACGTAAAGTGGCCGGGCCGCCCGGCCAACAACCACCAGGCGGGAGATGTTGAGCCGCACAACCTGCGTGCCCACGGCGGTGTGTTCGCGGATGGATTCGGGTCCGAGTTCCAGCATGGCGCCGAGGACTGCCCAGGTGCGGCGGCCCCGGCCCAGGTCGGCGAGGGTACGCAGGGCGGCCCGCATGGATTCGGGGTTGGCGTTGTAGGCATCGTTGATGACGGTGACGCCGTCGGCCCGCTCGGTGCGCTCCATGCGCCACCGGCTGGCAGCCGCCTGCGTGCTCAGTGAGTCCGCGATGTCGTGGCCCGGGACCCCCGCGGCATTCGCGGCCGCAGCTGCGGCCAGAAGGTTGCCCACGTGGTGCGCGCCGATCAGTTTGCTGCTGACGTGCAGGTCCGGCTCGCCGGAGGGCAGGGTGAGGTCGAATTCGGGGTTTCCTGCGGAGTTGGTGTCCGGGTTGACTGCCTGGACGGCGGCGCCGGCGCGGCGTTCGGCGGAGTACCCCAGCACCTCGGCCTGCGTACGGCCTCGCATGGCGGCGACGCGGTCGTCGTCGAGGTTGATGATGGCGGTCCCGGTGGCGGACAGTCCTTCGAGCAGTTCGCCTTTGGCGCGTGCGATGTTTTCGACTCCGCCGAACTCGCCGGCGTGGGCCGTGCCAACACCGAGGACCACGCCGATGTCCGGCTTGACCATGTCGGCGAGGTAACGGATGTGTCCGATGCCTGTCGCTCCCATTTCAATGACCAGGAAGCGTGTGGTGCCGTCCGCGCGGAAGACGGTCAGCGGAACGCCGATCTCGCCGTTATAGGAGCCCTGCGGCGCGACGGTGTTTCCCTGGCCTGCGAGGATACCGGCGAGCAGGTCCTTGGTGGTGGTCTTGCCGGCAGAGCCGGTGATGCCTACAACCGTGAATTCCTCACCGCCGGCCTGGCGGGCAGCACGGATGCGGCGCACGGCCTCAGCGGCGAGGGCGCCCATGGCCAGGACGGCGTCGGCGACAAGCACCGCGGGGTAGCGTGCTCCGTCCGGGCCGGCAACCGGCCGCTCCACCAGGGCCAGCGTTGAGCCGTTCCCGAATGCGGTGGCCACGAAGTCGTGGCCGTCAGCGTGCTCCCCCGGTTTCGCGACATAGAGGGACCCGGGCGTGGCTTCGCGCGAATCCGTGACCACCGACAGAGGGGTGATCCCGGGATCGGCGTCCAGGCGGCCGTTTGTGATTTCGGCGATTTCCGCCGCAGTAAATGCAATCATCTCGGTCTAGGACTCTATCCGGTCGTCTTGGAGAACGGTGAATCCCCTGGCTGTCAAGGCGTTCCTCAGTTCCACCCTGTCGTCGAGGGCAACGTTGACGCCCTTCACTTCCTGCCAGACCTCGTGTCCGCGCCCGGCCACGAGGATGGTGTCCTGCGGCCCGGCGAGTTCCACGGCCTGCCGGATGGCGGCGTCGCGCGGGAAGATTTCGAGGATGCGGCACCCAAGCGAAGCCTGTTTCTTCGCCTCCAGGGCCCCGGCCAGCACGTCAGCGCGGATCGCCGCCGCGTCCTCATCGTGGGGGTCGTCGTCGGTCACAATGACGGTGTCGGCGAGGGTGGCCGCGATGGCGCCCATTGCCGGGCGCTTCCCCTGGTCCCGTTGACCTGTGGCACCGAAGACAACAATCAGGCTGGACCCGGGCTGCGGGGACCGCACGGCTTCCAGGGCCCGCGCCAGGGCGTCGGTGTTGTGGGCAAAATCAACAACCGCGGCCGGCGACTCGGAGACCAGCTGCATGCGGCCCGGAACTGCGACGGTGAACGGGTCGTGTTCATCCAGGGCGGCCTGGACTGCCGCCAAGTCCACGCCGCTGGCCAGGACCATGACGGAAGCCAGGGCCGCGTTGGCCACGTTGAAGCTGCCCGGGAGGCCGGTGTGGACGTTCAGGGCCGAACCGCCAGGACCGGTGAGGGTGAAGTCCGTGCCCAATCCGCGGGGCGTCGCCGACCCGACCGTCCAGTCTGCGGGAGACCCGGCGGGTGTGGCCGCGAGCGTAGTGACCGGGATCTCCGTTGTGGAGGCAAGCTGACGGCCCCAGGAATCGTCGACAGTGACCACTGCATGGCGGGCGCGCGGGGGCGTGAAGAGCTCGGCCTTGGTCTGGAAGTAGCCGTCCATGGTTCCGTGCAGGTCCAGGTGGTCCTGCGTGAGGTTGGTGAACCCTGCAACGTCGAAAACCACCCCGTCCACGCGCTGGAATGACACGGCGTGTGAAGAGACTTCCATGGACGCGGCGTCCAGTCCCCGCTCCCGCATCAGTGCCAGCAGGGCGTGGACATCCGGTGACTCCGGAGTGGTCAGCAGGCTGGGAATGGGATCTCCGCCGGCCTTGATTTCAATGGTCCCGATCAGCCCTGCCTTCAGGCCCAGGGCACGCAGCAGGGCATTAATGAAGTAGGTGGTGGTTGTCTTGCCGTTGGTGCCCGTGACGCCGAACAGCGTCGGCTTTCCGCCGGCCGGAGGCTGGCTGCCGTAGATCATGGCTGACAGCGGCCCCACCACGTTCCGCGGGCTGTCGACCACCAGTACGGGAACGGGCGTGTCGGCAGACAGCGCGAGAAGGCGTGCGCCGGCGTCGTCCGTCAGCACGGCCGCCGCCCCGGCGTCGATTGCCTGCGCCACAAAGTCCGCGCCGTGCCGCGTTGCCCCGGGAAGGGCGACGTAGAGGTCGCCCGGCTCAACGGTGCGTGAGTTCAGGGAGATCCCGGTGATGCTGACCGATGCCGACTGGCCGGGAACGGACACGCCAACGGATTCGCCGATGCTGTCCAGGCGCACCGCGGAAACGGACGTGGGCCTGAACTGCGACGCGGCGGATCCCCCGGCCGGAACAGTATTGCTGCCGGGGGCATTGTGATCTGACAAGAGGGTCTCCGATAGTGCTAGTGGATCATGCCCGCGGGACGTGCTGGGCCAGCGGGCGCTGCTGGGCGTGCGGCCGTGCTACTTGGCGTATTGCGGCAGCCGTGCCGGTTCACCGGTGGACGGCTGGACGTTGTAGGTCCGCAGCGCCTGGCTCATGACTGACCGGAAGACCGGCCCTTGGGTAATGCCGTAGATGCTCCCCTTCGGCCGCTGCAGTACCACCTCAACAATAAACCGCGGATCGTCCATCGGCGCCATGCCGACGATGGACGCGGTGTACCCGCAGAATCCTGACTTGCCGTCGTCGCACGGCGATTCCGAGGTGCCAGTCTTGGCGCCGACCCGGTATCCGTCAATGGCTGCGTCCTTGATCTGCCCCTCGGTCACGGCGCTTTCGAGGATGTCCTGGACCTGCTGTGCGGTGTTGTTGGAGACCACTTGCCGGGGCGGCTGCTGGGCTGCCTTTTCTTCGGATCCGTCCGGTGAGAGGTACGAATCGATGAGGCGCGGCTGGAGCATAACGCCGTTGTTGGCGATGGTTTGGAAGGCGCGCACCGTCTGGAGCGTTGACTGGGATACACCTTGGCCGAAGAGGACGGTGTACTCCTGCCGGCCGTCCCACTGGTCCGCCGGCGTAAGGATGCCCGAGGAGGTGGAGGGCAGGCCGATGTCCGGCGCTTCCCCGATGCCGAACTTCTGCAGCCAGTCGTGCCGTTGTTCCTTGCTGAGCCGCTGGCCCGCCATGACCGTTCCCGTGTTCATGGACCAGCCAAGGATGCCGGCGAGGGTCCGCTCCTCGGTGCCGTGGGCAAACGAGTCGCTGAAGGTCTGGCCATCCACGGTGTATGACGGCGGGAGGGTGAACGTGTCCAGCGGACTGGATTTGCCTTCCTCAATCAGCGCCGCAGCAGTGATCATCTTCTCCACGGACCCTGGCTCGTAGGCGGCGGTCACGGAGCGGACGCCGCGGTCCTTCGCTGCCACGAGGCCCGGGTTGTTGGGGTCGGGGGAATTGGTGTCGGCCATGGCGATGAGGTTGCCGGTCTTGGCGTCCATCACAATGATGATGCCCCACTCGGCGCCCAGTTTGTCCGACTGGCTCTGAATGGCCTGCTGGGCGAAGTACTGGAGGTCGGAGTTGAGCGTGAGCTTGACGTCCTTGCCGTCCTCCGGTGGCGTGAGTTCGTCCAGGCCGACCGGAATCCTGAGGCCGTCGGCGCCGATTTCGAAGAGCCGCTTGCCGTCTTTGCCTTTCAGCAGCTCATCCTGCGTTTGTTCGATTCCGGCCTGGCCTGTGTACCCGTCCTGGAGGAAGCCAACAATGCCGCCGGCCACCGAACCGTTGGGGTAGACGCGCTTGCTCACGCCTTCCGTGACGATTCCGGGGATCTGCATCTTGGAAATCCGGTCCTCAACGTCAGGCTTCAGGTCCTTGGCCACGATGTAGTAGCGGGATTCTCCGGTGACGGCATTGCGGACGTCATCCTTGTCCATTCCGAGTGCCCCTGCCAGCTCGGAAATCCCCTGGTCGCGGGAAACATCAACGAGTTTTTCCTTGCCGTCCACGGTTTCGAGGCGCTTGAAGGTTTCCGTTTTGGTATTGACGGTCTGGTCCACCACCACGTTGTACCGGATAACGCTGTTCGCAAGGACGGTGCCGTCCGCGTCCAGAATGCTCCCACGCTCGGCCGGCAGGACAGTCTGGGTCATCCGCTTGTTCAGGGCCGCTTCGGCCATGCCGCCAACATCCAGCCCCTGGACCAGGAACAGCTTGCCGCCCACCACCAGGAGCAGGGTGAGCATGATGCCCAGGCCGAGGCGCAGCCGTCTTGTGGCGTTGGGCACCTTGCCGTTCTTCGACTTGCCGGTCCTCTGCGCCACCCTGGATTCCTTGCTGTTTGCTGTGTTGCCTGTCAGTGCCAGTTACTGCCCGGGCGTCTTCTGTTCCGGTGCCGGCACGGAACCGCCGTGGAGTTCCCGCGCCGGTGCCGCCGCGGGGGCTGCTGCCGGCGGATTCGCGGGGGCCTGCGCCGCAGCCTGGGCGGCAGCCTGCGCGGCCGGCGGATTGGCGGCGGGTTCTCCAGCCACCGGCTTCCGGCTGGCCAGCGGCTCCCCTGTGCTTGCCGGCGGGACCACGGTCAGCTGCCCGGCAACTGCCGGCGCCGGGATGACGGCACCGGCGTTTCCGCCCTTGACGGCCGGTGTCGCCTTGCCCGTGACCGCCAGGGTGGAAAGGTCGATCTGGCCTTTCACCGTGGATGCCACCATTCCCAGGTCAGCGGCCTTGGCCGCCAGGTTTTGGGGTGCTTCGAAGTTCTGCACCTGTTGTGTCAGGTCCTGGTTCTGCTTGGTCAGCGTGCTTTGCTTGCCCCGGAGTTCCACGAGCTGGTACTGGGCGGTGGACACCGAAATGTTCAGCACCAGGACGGCCACGAGTGCGACGGCGAGCAGCGCAAAGCAGAGGACAACAAAGGGGGCGCGGCGCTTCCTGGGAGCCGTGCGCACCACCGAGAGAGGAGTGCGGGCCTTGCGGACCGGGCCGGGAGCGCCGGCGGGAGTGGGCCCAATCGCAGGCGCAGCGCTGCCGGAGACGACCGGAAAGTTCTTGACGGCGGCTGCGGTGCTCATGCGGTTCTCCTGGTTCTGATGCGTTCCACGGCCCGCAGCCTTGCTGAGGCAGCGCGCGGGTTTTCGGCGATTTCGACGGCGGTGGGCACCTCTGTGCCCTTCGTGAGGGTCTTGAGTTCGGCTTTGTGTTCCTCCAGCTCCACCGGAAATCCGAGCGGGGCCGAGGATTTGGAGCCTGCCTGGAAGACGCCCTTGACGATTTTGTCCTCCAGTGAGTGGTAGGACATGACCACAATGCGTCCGCCAAGGGCCGTTGCCGCGACGGCGGCGGGAACCGCCCGCTCGAGGACGTCCAGCTCCTCGTTGACTTCGATGCGGAGCGCCTGGAATGTCCGCTTGGCGGGATGCCCGCCTGACTTGGCCGCGGCGGCAGGAACCACCGAGCGGATCTGCTCGACGAGTTCCCCGGTGGTGGCGAAAGGCTTCACTGCGCGGGCAGCGACGATCCTGTTGGCAATGCGTCCGGCAAACTTCTCCTCGCCCCATTTGCGGATGATCCGCACGAGCTCGTCTTCGGAGTAGTTGTTGACCACATCCGCGGCGGTCTGCCCGCGGCTGGTGTCCATCCTCATGTCCAGCGGCGCGTCGAAGGAGTAGGCAAAGCCGCGTTCGCGTTCGTCAAGCTGCAGCGACGAAACTCCGAGGTCCATGAGGATTCCGTGGACTTCGCTGACACCGAGGTCGTCAAGGACATCGGCGATCTCATCGTAGACAGCGTGCACCAGGTCAGTCCGTGCGGAGAATGGCGCCAGCCGTTCGCCGGCCAGGGCCAGCGCTTCCTCGTCGCGGTCGATCCCGATCAGGTGCAGGTCCGGGAAGCGCTGCAGCATGGCTTCCGAGTGGCCGCCCATGCCGAGGGTGGCGTCGATGGCTACAGGAGTGTCTCCCCTGAGCCTCGCGGCCTCAAAGCCAGGGGCCAACAAATTGATGCACCGGTCCCGAAGGACCGGTACGTGGCGTTCGGACGTTGGCTTCGGGTTGTCGTTCATGCCTTCGTCCTCTCCTGCCATGATTGCCGTGGTGTTGCTTCTTGAGCCAGATCCCCATCCGCGCCTGTCGTCCTGCCCGCCTGGCTCCGGGGAAGTGAGCCAGGTTGGCCGGCCGATGGGCGGCTGGAGATCTCGTTCAAGAAGCGTTCCGCCGTTCCATGCCGGCGATCACAGAATCCCCGGAATGGCGTCGTCAGTCTCAGAGAAGGCTGTTTCCTTCTCTGCCAGGTATTCGTTCCAGGCTTGGGCGTCCCAGATCTCGGCGCGGGTTCCTGCGCCGATCACGGCCAGTTCCCTGCCGAGGCCTGCGTACTCCCGAAGCGCTGCCGGAATGGTCACGCGCCCCTGCTTGTCAGGTACCTCGTCCGAGGCTCCAGAGAGAAAGACGCGGATGTAGTCCCGGGCCTGCTTGGAGGAGATGGGCGCCTCCCGCATTTGCTCGTGGACACGTGCAAATTCCTGCTCACTGAAGACGTAGATGCAACGCTCCTGGCCCCTCGTGAGCACCAGGCCGCTGGCAAGTTCCTCGCGGAACTTCGCGGGGAGGATAATTCGGCCCTTTTCATCCAAACGCGGCGAGTGGGTGCCAAGAAACACCGGCCCACCGCCTGTCTGCTGTCAGGAACTGCACATCCCCTGTGTTGCAACTACCCTCTTATGCCCTCCACATTACTCCACTTTCCCCCACAGTCAACGCAAGATTGGCGCAGATTCCCCCCACTTTAGGGAATTGGGCCCGCAAATCCGGCCATTTCACAGGTGGTGGAAAGTGGAGGGCTTTTGCATGCCGACGAGCATCCGGGCAGCCGGTTTCAGTGCGCGGTTAAACGCAAAAGACCCGCCGCGGCGGGTCTTTTGCGTGAATTACTGGTTCGGATTACTGGACGGCCGCTTTAGCCGGGCGCAACGAAGGTGGAGTGGGGGTCAGGTGGTACGGAATGGAGGAGTCCGGTGGCCTGGCAGCCGGCTGGATCAGGAGTCGCCGCGGCGCCTCTCGTCCCAGCGTTCCTCAAGGCTGCTCATGAAGGAACTCCTGGATTTGCCAGGCTTCCCTGGACGGCCGCCGCCGCGGGACTTTCCGGGTGCCGAGCTGCGCATCGTCGCGAAGTAGACGCCGGCCCCCATCACCACAAATCCCAGGACGCCGACGAAGATGTTCTGGAGGGTGACGCCAACAAGCAGGAGAAAAATCCCGGCGAGGGCGCAGAGAACGCCGATCACCACATGCCGCGTGGACCATGAGCGCCCTGGATCAGACCCCATGGAATTCGCGAATTTTGGATCGTCCTCGTGCAGCTGCTTTTCCAACTGTTCAAGCAGCTTCTGTTCGTGCTCCGAGAGCGGCATCACGACCTCCTTAAGTAGGCCAACGTCCGGGCTGGGCCCAGCCAGTACTTCTGCTCCGATAACGACTGGCCTCCCGTACGAGTTCCCGCTCCGCCGTCAATGGCGGAACGGGAGCGGTATGTCCAGTCGTTCGAAAACTATGTATATATAAGGATAGTTTGTTGAGGGCCGTTCTGAAAGACAGCAATGACTTTCGTCAAGGGGCTCGACGACGGGAAAGACGCCGCAGGGGGCAAGAACTAGGCTGAACCTTTTCCGGAGTCCAACAAGCGTGCCGGAAGCACGGATTTATTGCCAAATTTCCGGCTCACTTTGTCCAATGCCTGTTCAGCTGCCCGCCAGTTGTCATCCCTCCGGTCCAGGCTGAGCTGCAGGGAGGTTTGGGCCGTTTCCTCCAGCTGTTCTGCCCGGACACCCACCAGCCGCACCGTCATGCTTCGGTCGCCAAGTGAATCCAGGAGCTGGAGGACAACGGCGTAGATCATCTGCGTGCTGTCCACCGGCGTGTGCACTGTCCGGCTCCGGGTGATGGTGGAGAAGTCCGCGTAGCGCAGCTTCAGTGCCACCGTCCTGGCCACCATTCCCGAACTGCGCAAGCGCTCCGCGGTCCGGTGCGACAGGCGCAGCAGTTCGCGGTGCAGGAGGGCATTATCGGCGGTGTCCACGGCAAAGGTTTCCTCGGCTCCGATGCTCTTCTCGAGCCGCACCGGCGTCACTGGACGCGGGTCGATCCCCCAGGACAGCCGGTAGACATGCTCGCCCGTGGCGCCCAGGGTCCGTTTCAGGGTGTGCAGCGGGGTGGCGGCCAGATCCGCAACGGTCCTGATTCCCATCCGCGCGAGGACCTCGGCAGTCTTTGCTCCCACTCCCCACAAAGCACCAACCGGCAGGCTGTGCAGGTAGGGGACGGTTTCTTCCGGCCCGATCAGGAGCAGTCCGTCGGGTTTGCACCGCGTGGATGCGATCTTGGCCACGAACTTGCTCGCGGCGATACCCACCGAGGCGGTGATGCCCAGTTCGGCGGCTACGCGGCGCCTGATCAGTTCGCCGATGTCACGGGGCGGACCGAGCCGCCGGATGGCACCGCCAACGTCAAGGAAGGCCTCATCGACACTGAGCGGTTCAACCAGATCGGTGACCGATTCAAAAATCCCCATCAGCTGGGCGGAGACCTCGTAGTACAGCTTGTGCCGCGGTTCGATGATGACCGCCCTGGGACACATCCGTGCTGCGATCACCATTGGCATGGCGGACTTCACGCCGAATTTCCGGGCCTCGTACGAGGCAGACAGCACCACCGAACGGTCTGCGGGGTAACCCACAATGACAGGCTTGCCGCGGAGTTCAGGGCGGGTACGCAACTCGACGGTGACAAAGAAAGCGTCCATGTCCACATGCATGATGGGCGTACGGCGAAGCTCCCGAAGACCCGCTTCGGTGTGCTGATTCATCCCGTCCGGCCCCACGAAACAATCTTATCCGCTGGTACTGACTAAACTGGAGGCTGAATCCGGCATCAACACCAGGAGGAAAGTCCCTGTGACGGTCATTGGAAGTCTTAAGCCAAAAGGATCGGCCGCCCTCGTGGCCATCGCAGCGCTGGCACTGGCCGCCTGCAGCCCCGCGGCACCGGGAGTAACCACGCCGTCCTCCGCCACTTCGCCGCAAACCTCCGGCCAGCCCACGGCCACGGCGTCGGCCAGCCCCTCGGCGTCACCCGGGACTTCGGCGACAGTGGGCGCACTCGTCGCCGGGTTCCCACAGCAGCTTCTTCCCGTCATGCCGGGAGCCACCGTGATTTCCAGCAGCTTCGACAAGTCAGCGACGCCGGCGACCGTTGCGCTGGTGGGCAGCGTCTCCGGCCCGCCCGCACCCGTCGTCGAGTTCTACACCAAAGCCCTTGAAGCCCAGGGCTTCAAGGCGGTGCCCGGAGAAACCGTGGGCGCCGTGGCCTCCAAGGACTTCGTCCGGGGCGACAACGAGACCGTGAACCTGGCGGTGGTGGAAACCGCGGGCGCTTCCACGTTCACCATCGGCGCCAACGTGGCAGCTGAGTCAGCCAAGTGACGGTTGCCGAGCAGCTTCGCCTTGAACAGACCGGATACGTGGCGGCTGTCGCCGGTGAACTGACAGACTTCCTGACCACGCGCCAATCCGTGATGACGGCCATTTCCCCGGATATCGATCCCATCATGGGTTCCATCTCCAACCTGGTCACCGGCGGCAAACGGCTCCGGGCCCTGATGTGCTACTGGGGCTGGCGGGGAGCCGGCGGGGAAGCCGGGGCCAGCCAGATTGTGACTGCAGGCTCGGCGCTGGAACTCTTCCAGGCCGCGGCGCTCATCCATGACGACATCATCGACCGGTCCGACACACGACGGGGCGGGCCCAGCGTCCACCGCCGCTTCAGCCAGCTGCACACGGCACAAGGGTGGGCCCTGGACAACGAAAGGTTCGGCCACGCCGCTGCCATCCTGACCGGCGACCTGTGCCTGTCCTTCAGCGAGGAAGCCTTCACGGACATCGGCGAAAAAGCCGCTTCCGGGAGCAGGGCCCGGCTGATCTTCAACCTCATGCGGGCCGAGGTTATGGCCGGCCAGTACCTGGACATCCTCGAAGAAGTCGCCGGGCCTGTCCGGGACAGGGCCGGGGCCGTGTCCCGGGCGCAGTCCATCATCCGCTTCAAGTCCGCCAAGTACTCCACGGAGCATCCCCTGGCCCTGGGCGGCGCGCTTGCGGGAGCCTCCAACGAGCTTCTCCGCGGATACTCCGCCTTCGCGCTTCCGCTGGGTGAGGCCTTCCAGCTGCGCGACGACGTCCTGGGCGTCTTCGGCGACCCCGTCACCACGGGAAAGCCCGCCGGCGACGACCTCCGGGAAGGGAAGCGAACCGTTCTGGTGGCGCTCGCCCTGGACCAGGCAACGGCCGAAGAATCCGCCTTCATCGACGCCAAGCTCGGAAGCCCGGATCTCGGCGACGCAGACATCGCCGAGATCCGCCGCATCATCGAGGAATCCGGAGCACTGCAGGCCACCGAAGTCCTGATCGGTGAATTCGGGGCAGCCGCGTTTGACGCGCTGGAACAACTGGAGCTGGACGAATTGCCAAAGACAGCCCTCCGCAGGCTGGCTGAGGCAACCGTCAGCCGCGCATCCTGAAAATTACGGTTACCAGGCCAGAGTTTGGGCGCGGCGGCGGATTTCGGTTTTGCGGCCTTCACGGAGGGCATCAATAGGCCGACCACGCAATGATTCGTCGGCAGTAAAAAGCCAGACAATCAGGTCTTCGTCTGAATAGCCGGCATCCGACAGCACCACAATGGTGCCTTTAAGGCTGTCCACCACGTGACCGTCCTGGATAAATTCCGCGGGGACGCACCGGATTCGCCGTTCACCCACGCGCAGCGCGGCCAGCGCCCGCTCATCAAGGAGACTGTGGACTTTCGTAATTGAAACGTCCAACAACTGCGCGACATCAGGCAAGGGCAGCCACTCGCCAACAAGGCTTTCTACGTTACTCACGGATCAAGGTTGCCATGACGTGCACCCTGACGCCTAGTCGCCGCCATTCCGGCGGAGGCATCGGCAGGCGACACTCCAAAAAATTCTCGTTGTCAGCCTTTAGAGAATTCTTGTGCTAATTGCCAATCCATGAGAGATTCACATAGATCACATTGGTAACAGCAATAACTTAAGTAACACTAGAAGCATTATTAACACAGGCAACACCCACCGCTCCGCAGTTGAGAAGAGGATTCCTTCCATGACGACGTCCCGCTCGCCACAGCAGCCACCCAGGCCGAGCCTGCCGATGATAGCCGCCACGACGGCGGCGCTCCCTGCGGTTGTCCTGTCGTCACTGGCCCTTGCCCACCCTGCTGCGGCTGTTGCCCCCGCCCGCCCGATCCCTGCCACCCTTGTCGCGGCAATGAAGGCCCAGGCAGCCGCTGCCACGGCGGCCGTTATCCCGGCCGCCTCGGTTTCGACCACGATTCCGTCCGCGTTCCGGCCCGCCCAGCCGTCCGTCCCCGCCGAATACACGATCGCCCGGGGCGACACCATCAGCAGCATCGCCGGAAGGCACGGCCTGGATACCTACGAGGTGCTCAAGCTGAACAACCTCCAGCCGAACACCATCATCTACCCGGGCCAGAAGATCAGGCTCTCCGGTTCCGGCAGTGCGCCCGCCGCAACTCCTGCTGCCCCGGCACCGGCGCCGCTGGCCACGTCCGGTGCAACCTACACCGTCAAGTCCGGCGATACCCTCAGCGCCATCGCCTCCAG
Source organism: Arthrobacter sp. BE255 (assembly GCF_031457335.1). Lineage (NCBI taxonomy): Bacteria > Bacillati > Actinomycetota > Actinomycetes > Micrococcales > Micrococcaceae > Arthrobacter > Arthrobacter sp. BE255. The sequence goes on from NZ_JAVDWK010000004.1 coordinate 309,530, forward strand.
GCACGGAGTGGGCCTTTCGGAAATCTTCGGCTGGAACGGGCTGAACATGCGTTCCATCATTTACCCCGGCCAGAAGATCAAAGTGAATTCAGCTGACGCCGCACCCGCTGCAGCTCCTGCGCCCACGCTCCAGCCCGCGTCCGCACCCGCGGCGCCGGCCCCCGCTGCTCCGGCGCCCGCCGCCCCCACCGGTTCCTATACGGTGAAGGCCGGCGATACCCTCAGCGCCATTGCCTCCAGGCACGGCGTGAAGCTTTCCGACGTCCTGTCCGCGAACCAGCTGAGCCTGTCCAGCATCATTTACCCGGGCAACAAGCTGGTCATCCCCGGCGCCGCCGTTCAGCCGGCCGCCACGCAGCCGGCCGCGAATGTCACTCCCCTGGTGCCGAGTTCGTTCCTTGGATTCACCTACCCCGCGGCCGTGGTCAGCTCAGCCAACGAGAACAAGGCACTGCTCAACGCATCTCCCGTTCCTTCCCGCGACCAGATGCGGACCATCGTGGCGGACACCGCACGGGCCATGGGTGTGGACCCTGCCCTGGCGCTGGCTTTTGCCTACCAGGAATCCGGTTTCAACCAGCGCGCCGTCTCCCCGGCGAACGCCATCGGCACCATGCAGGTCATTCCGTCCTCCGGCCAGTGGGCGTCGGACCTGGTGGGGCGCAAGCTCAACCTGCTGGATCCGTACGACAACGCGACCGCCGGCGTAGCCATCATCAGGCAGCTGATCGCCACCAGCAAGGACCGTGACACCGCGATCGCCGGCTATTACCAGGGGCAGTATTCCGTGAGCAAGTACGGCATGTACGACGACACCAAAGAGTACGTGGCGGCCATCAAGGCGCACGAACAGAACCTCGGCTAGGCCAGCACGCCCCAACGCCCGGTCCCCGAAGGGACGGGCCAGCGCAGTAACGATACGGGTCCGGATCGCATGGTGATTCGGGCCCGTTTCGTTGCGGGATTAGGATCGTAGGGTGCAGGAACACGTGTCTGACCGACTTGTTGGAACGCTGGTGGATAACCGCTACGCCGTCCAGTCCAAGCTCGCGCGCGGCGGAATGTCCACCGTTTACCTCGCAACGGACCTGCGGCTGGAACGCGACGTCGCACTCAAAGTACTCCACCCGCACCTCGCCAGCGACGATACCTTCCTGGGCAGGCTGGGCCGTGAGGCGAAGGCAGCTGCCAGGCTTTCGCACTCCCACGTCGTGGGTGTCCTCGACCAGGGCAACGACGGCCAGACGGCCTACCTCGTCATGGAGTACATCAAAGGCCATACGCTCCGGGACGTCATTAAGTCCAAGGGCGCGTTGCCACCCCGGCTTGCCCTGGCACTCATCGATCCCGTCGTCGAAGGACTCGGAGCAGCGCACGCCGCCGGGATGATCCACCGCGACATCAAGCCCGAGAACGTCCTGATCGCCGACGACGGCCGGATCAAACTGGGCGACTTCGGCCTGGCACGTGCGGTCACCACGTCCACCAGCACGGGTGCACTGATCGGCACAGTGGCCTATCTTTCCCCCGAACTGGTGCTGGGAAACCAGGCCGACGCCCGGAGTGACATCTACTCGGTCGGGATCATGCTGTACGAAATGCTGACCGGCCAGCAGCCCTTCAGCGGCGAGGTCCCCATCCAGGTTGCGTACCAGCACGTGAACGGCACGGTGGGCCCGCCGTCGGCCCTGGTCCCGGGCCTCGCCGCCGAAGTCGACGAACTGGTGCAGTGGTGTACTGCCAACGACCCCGAGAACAGGCCCGTGGACGGCACCGCCCTGCTCCAGGAACTGCGCCATATCCGCACCAACCTCACGGACCGCGAACTGGACCTCCAGCCGCCTGCAGCGCTGGATCACGGCATGCAGAATCCCACTGAAATCATCACCCGCCCCAGCCACCCCACTACCGTGATGTCACCGCTGGAACGGCCCGGGAGACCTCCGCAGCCTGCGCCGGCCCCGTCCGGGGATTTCGCAACTGCGGTCATTCCCGCTGCCCCGGCCGCACAGCACACGGCCGCCTACTCCCCCTACCCGGACACCACGCCCGCTCCCCTGACCAAGCGCGCCCGGCGCAAGGCGGACAAGGAAGCCGAAAAGGCACGGTCCCGGGCGGCCGCAACTCCGCTCAGGTCGCTGCGGGAAGGCAACCCCCGGCGCCGTGGCGCCCTGTGGGTGGTCATCCTGATCATCGCGGCGCTGCTGGCCACCGGTGCCGGCTGGTTCTTTGGCATGGGCCCGGGATCCCCGGCGACCGTCCCCGCCGTCGCGAACAAGACGGTGGCGCAGGCCCAGCTGCTGCTGAGCGACGCCGGATTCCAGTCCAGCACGCGTGACGTTTTTGACGATGACGTCCCTTCCGGCCTCGTAGTGGGAACGGAGCCCGGGGCCGGCACGGAGATCAGGAAATTCCAGCCGGTGGCCTTGTTTGTCTCCAAGGGTCCCCAGCTGTTTGAGCTGCCGAAACTGACCGGACAAACGCTGGAACAGGCCAAAGCGGAACTGAACAGGGCCGAGATGGCCCTGGGCACCATCACTGAGCAATTCGATGAGGGCGTTGCCGCCGGCGTCGTGCTCGCCCAGGACCCGGCATCCGGGACCCCGGCCCGGCACGGCACACCGGTGGCCCTGGCCGTCTCCAAGGGTCCCCAGCCCATCCCTGTGCCGTCCGTCGTTGGGATGGACGAGAACGACGCCGTCGATGCCATCGAGGCGGCCGGGCTGAAGGCAGAAGTAGCCAAGGACGAAGTCAACGACAAGAAGGTGCCCAAGGGCGCGGTGGCCAGCCAGTCGCCGTCGAACGGCACCCTCACCCGGGGCGCCACGGTGACGCTCACCATCTCCGATGGCCCGAAGATGGTGAGGGTTCCCAGCTACGTCGGCAAGCAGGCCAAAGAAGCCGAACAGGCTCTGCGCCAGCTCGGCTTCGAAGTGAAAGTGAACAACGTCCTCGGCGGATTCTTCGGAACCGTCCGCGACCAGGACCCGGCCAACAAAGACGTTCCCGAGGGATCAGTCATTACCCTGACGGTGGTGTAGCGCGGACGCCCGTGCCGGCAGACGCAAAAAAGGATGCCTCCCGTGACGCGAAGTCCGGGAGGCATCCTTTTCGACTGAAAAAACGACGCGGTCAGTGCTTGGAGAGTGCCCCTGCGACCAGGAACGCCATTTCGAGTGACTGCATGTGGTTCAGCCGCGGATCGCACACAGACTCGTAGCGGTCCAGGAACGCCTCCTGGTCCACGGGGTCGGCCCCGCCAAGGCATTCCGCGACGTCGTCGCCGGTCATCTCGACATGCAGGCCACCAGGAACGGTGCCCAGCGAATGGTGGACCTCGAAGAAGCCGCGGACTTCGTCGATGACGTCGTCGAAGTTGCGCGTTTTGTAGCCGTTGGGTGAGGTGACCGTGTTTCCGTGCATCGGATCAGTGACCCAGAGGACCTGGGCGCCGGAGGCGGTAACCTTCTCGACGACGGCGGGCAACTTCTCCCGGATGTTCTTCGCGCCCATGCGGGTGATGAAGGTGAGCCGTCCGGGCTCACGCTCGGGGTCCAGCTTGTCGATGAGGCGGAGGGCGTCATCTCCGGTGGTGGACGGGCCGAGCTTCACGCCGATCGGGTTCCGCACGCGTGAGAGGAAGTCGATGTGCGCATGGTCCAGCTCGCGGGTGCGCTCCCCGATCCACAGGAAGTGGGCCGAGGTGTCGTAGGGGAATCCGGTCCGGGAGTCGATGCGCGTCAGCGCCCGCTCGTAGTCAAGCAGCAGGGCCTCGTGGCTGGCGAAGAACTCCACCCGCTTGAGCGCCTCAAAGTCAGCGCCGCAGGAGGCCATGAACTTGATGGCACGGTCGATATCGCGGGCCAGGGACTCGTAGCGCGCGTGGGCCGGGTTCTCGGTGAAGCCCTTGTTCCAGTGGTGCACCAGCCGGAGGTCGGCGAAGCCGCCCTGCGTAAACGCCCTGATGAGGTTCAGGGTGGATGCCGACGTGTGGTAGGCCCGGAGCATCCGGGCTGCGTCGTGGCCACGGGATTCGGGCGTGAAGTCGTAGCCGTTGACGATGTCGCCGCGGTACGCGGGCAGTGTGACGCCGTCGCGCGTTTCATCGTTCGAGGACCGGGGCTTGGCAAACTGGCCGGCCATCCTGCCCATCTTGATCACGGGCATGGCCGCGCCGTAGGTGAGGACCACCGCCATCTGCAGGATGGTCCTGACGCGGGCGCTGATCTTGTCCGCGGTAGCAGCTTCGAAGGTTTCAGCGCAGTCGCCACCCTGAAGCAGGAAAGCCTTGCCCTGGGCGGCGGCGGCCAGCCTTTCGCGGAGGATGTCCACCTCACCGGCGAAAACCAGCGGCGGGAGCACGGAGAGCTCCTTGACCGAAGAGTCGAAGACGTCCTTGTCCTGCCAGCTGGGCTGCTGGGAGATGGGGAGGTCCCGCCAGTCATCCAGGCCTGGATAATTGGCGGCGCCGCTCTGGGCGGTACTGGACAGCGAGAAGGCGGGTTTTGCGGATAGCTCAGTCACCATCTAAGAGTAGTGTCACTGGGCGGCATCCGGACACCCGGCCGTCACGCGCGGGGGCGACCGGCGTCACATCATCCGGCGGCCGGCGTCCCGTCGTCGTCCTGCGGCTCCGGTGCGGCAACGCTGCCGGAAGGATCAGCGGCCGTGTCCGTCGCCGGCTTGTCCTGCTTGCCGGCAAGCCGGAGTTTCACCACGGCGGCATATTCGTCCACGTACTCCTGGCCGGAAAGACGCATCAGTTCGAACATGATCTCGTCAGTCACCTTGCGCTGCACCTCGCGGTCTTCGGCCTGCTCCCGGTACTGGCTGAAGTCCAGCGGCTCCCCGAAGATCATGCCGATCCGGCGGATGTTGGGCAGCCGTTTGCCGATGGGCTGGACCTTGTCCGTACCGATCATGGCCACCGGAATGACGGGGACACCGGCCTGGAGGGCCAGCCGTGCCACACCGACCTTGCCGCGGTAGAGGCGGGCGTCCGGGCTGCGGGTGCCCTCGGGGTAGATTCCCAGCAGACCGCCGCCGGTCAGGACGTCCATGCCCGCGTTGAGCGAAACAGCCGACGCCGCGCCGCCCGACCTGTCCATGGGAAGTTGGTTGGTCAGCCGGAAGAACAATGCCGTGAGGCGGCCTTTGAGTCCGGTTCCGGTGAAGTACTCGGACTTCGCCAGGAAGATCACAGGCCGGGGCACCATCAGCGGCATAAAAATCGAATCGGAAAACGACAGATGGTTGGAGGCGATGATGGCTGCGCCCTCCGCCGGAACATTGTCCAGGCCTTTGACCCAGGGGCGGAACAGGAGCCGCAGTACCGGACCCAGAAAGATCCTCTTCATGACCCAATAAAACACGCGACGAACCTCTCGAAGAAGGCGGCAGGCCCGGGCTCAGCGGGGCAGGGCCAGGACTCCAATGCCACCCTACTCTAGTGAGATTTATCCCGAACAGTGACACGATGGAGTCATGACAGAAAGCAGCATCCCGCCCCGGCCTGCCGCTTTCAGCTACCCCGGCCACGGACCCAATGCCACGACCGGCATCGCCATCTGCCACGGGTTCACCGGGAGTCCCCTCAGTGTCCTGCCCTGGGCGGAACATCTCGCGGCCCAGGGCTTCGCCGTGTCCGTGCCGCTCCTTCCGGGGCACGGGACGGACTGGCGCCAGCTGGCCCGCTCCACCTGGCCCGACTGGCAGCGCACTTTTGAAGCCGCCTACCTTGACCTCGCCGCACGCACGGAAACCTGCTACGTGGCCGGCCTGTCCATGGGCGGGGCCATCGCGCTGCTGACTGCGTCCCGGCATTCGGTGGCAGGGGTGTCAGTGGTTAACCCCGGCCTGAGTTTCTATGACCGCCGGGTGCGGGTCATCGGCGTGCTCAAGTACTTCCAGCAGACCACGCTGCCCATCCAGGAGGACGAGTCCACAGCAGCCGTCACCGACGACGGGGACTATTCACGGACGCCCCTGGCCGCTGTCCACCAGCTCAAGAAGCTCTTCGGCGCAAGCATCCGCGGCCTGCCACGGGTCACGGCGCCGGTCCAGGTATTCAAGTCACGCACCGATGCCGTGGTTCCCCCGTCGTCGCTGGCCATGCTGAGGCGACGCTTGGGCGGGCGCCTGGTGGAGGTCGTGGACCTGCATCACAGCAGCCATGTGGCTACGCTGGACGCCGACGCCCCCGAAATTTTTGCGAAATCCACCGCGTTTTTCCTTCAGCACGCCCACCGCCCCATTACGTCGGAGAGTTCATGACAGCGCTTCCGGACCACAGCCCGTTCCACAGTGCCTTCCGCGGCGACGGACCACGCATCGGCGTGGTCCTCTCGCACGGCTTCACCGGCAGCCCGCACGGCCTGCGGGCCTGGGCCGCGTCCTTGGCTGACGCCGGATTCGCCGTGCGTATGCCGCTCCTTCCCGGCCACGGCACCACGTGGCAGGAACTGGCGCGGACCCGCTGGACCCAGTGGCACGAAGCTTTGGACGGGGCCTACCTGGAACTCGACGCCGAATGCGACCATGTTTTCTCCGCCGGACTCAGCATGGGCGGGGCCCTGGCCCTGCGGGTCGCGGCCACCCGGCCCGTCGCCGGGGTCATCCTCGTCAACCCCGGCCTTGTCATTGACGATCCCCGCGCCCCGCTGGCGGGCATCCTCAAGCTGGTGCTCAAGAGCACGCCGGCGATCGCCAACGACATCCTGAAAGCCGGCATGGATGAGGGCGCCTATCCCCGGACCCCGGTGGCTGCCGCCCATGAGCTCAACAAGATGTTCAAGGACACCATCCGGCTTCTCCCGCGGGTCACAGCGCCGGTGCGTGTTTTCAGGTCCACCGTGGACCACGTGGTGTCCGACTCCAGCATCGTTGCCTTGCGCCGCGGCCTCACCAACGCCCCGCTCGAGCTGACCCGCCTGGAGAACAGCTACCACGTGGCCACCCTGGACAACGACGCGGACCAGATCTTCGAGGGCTCAATCGAGTTCATCCGGTCGGTCATCCCGGCGTCGGCCGGCGGGGGCATTGCTGCACCGGTCCACCAGGCGCCTGCCGGGAGCCAGGAGGGCACCGCCCGTGACTAAACCCGATTCCGGCGCCCCGGATCCAAGTGCCAACCAGGACGACGCCGTCTGGCTGGATCTGGTGGCGCGCCTGGAAGGCTCCTCATCGGCCCAGGACGAAGCACTGCGGCCGGGCGGCGCCGATGCCCCGAAGCCGACCGGCGCGCCAGGGTCCACCGAAAGCCCGGCCACCGGAACGGCAGCCCCGCACAATACGGGCACCGGCGCCAGCTTCCGGGACTTTGATCCGTTGGGGCTGGCACCGTCTGCCCCGACCGAGCCGTCAGCTGCCGAGCGGCTGGCCGCTGCGTCTCCTGGGACTCCCGGGAGCACGGACGATCCCGCCCACGGACCGCGTGACTACGGGGTGGACGACGACGACACTTTTGTTCCGGAGGAGCCCCCGAGCCTTGCCGGCACTGACCCGCTGACCATGCTCGCGTGGCTGGGCGCCGTGGGTGGCCCGCTGGCCCTGCTGCTTTCGGTGATGTTCTGGCGGTCGGCACCGCTGTTAGCCATCCTGGGGATGGTGGCGGTGTTTATCCTGGCGGTGGTGTACCTGATCATGAAGCTGCCCCAGGAAAAGGACGAGAACGACGACGGAGCCCGCGTCTGAGCTGTGGTTATGCAGCCGTCAGCTGCGCATCCGGCTGCTGACCCGGGACAGGTCTGCGGCGCCGATCAGGCCTGCGTTGGGTCCCAGTGCGGCGAGTTCGATCCCCGCCGCCGGGCGGAAGCCGCGGCCGGTCAGGTTCCTGGCGAACGCTTTCCTTGCCGGCTCCACCAATAGGTCTCCGGCCGAGCAAAGTCCGCCGCCGATGACAAAAAGTCCGGGATCCAGGGCGGCTGCCAGGTTGGCAAGTCCAAGGCCCAGCCACTCCCCGACTTCCTCAAGAAGCTCGCGGGAGGCGGCATCGCCGGCAAGGGCAAGCTCCGTGACGACCGCCCCGGTGATTACGGCGGGGTCTCCGCCGACGGCGGCAATCAGTTCCTGCGCCACAGGTGAGTTCGCCTGGGCCAGGATCCTCGCCTCCCTGCCCAGCGCGTTGCCGGAAGCATACTGCTCCCAGCAGCCGCGGTTTCCGCACTCGCACCGGTGGCCTCCGCGCATGATGATCTGGTGGCCGAACTCCCCCGCGACGCCAAACCTTCCGCGCTCAACCCTCCCGTCCAGCACCATCGCGCCGCCGATTCCGGTCCCCAGCGTGATGCAGACGAGCCGGCTTTCGCCCTGCCCTGCACCAAAGCGCCATTCGGCCCAGGCCGCGGCATCGGCGTCGTTGGTGAGCAGGACAGGCCTGCGCAGGAGGCGTTGGAGGTTCTCCCTCAGTGGCTCGTTGCGCCAGGCGAGGTGGGGGCTGAACAGGACCGTGCCGCCGTCGAGGTCCATCCAGCCCGCCGCGCCAATGCCCACGGACCAGATGCGGTGCCCCGCCCCAAGTTCTTCAACAAGTTCGACAATGACCCGTTCCACAGCCCTTGGATCGCTGCCTGGAGTTGAGCGCCTCGCTTCGCTCAGGATCCTGCCGTCGGCGTCCACTACGCCGGCGGCAACTTTGGTCCCGCCGATGTCTATGCCGATGGCGAGTCCTTTCCGGCCCAACCGAAGGTGCTCACGGAAAGTTGGCCCCTGCCCGGTCCGGGCCGCGATGGCGGGTGGCCGCCGCTTCCAGGGCGCCGGGCGTCTGTGGGGGCCGGCCTGTACGCCGGGGGGCGGTTCATACATAGTTCCCCATTCTAGGCCGACGAATGCCGCCGCCCGGCAAGCCCGGAGGGCCACTTGGCGGGCCCGCTTTGACGCACAAGTTACTCGCCAGTAGGTTTGTTACTGCACTGCCGGGTACAGGCGTACTAGTGTTAGACATACCCTGTCCGGGCCTACGGATATCAAAGGAGCTATAGTGCGCGAATTCAGCGTTCCGCCGCTGGTTGTTGTCCCACCTGAAACCAACATCACTGACCTGGTGCTGCGGCAGGCTGCCAAGCCCAGCAACCCTGCTCTGTTTTCCCGGCTCGACTCCGCGGGAGCCTGGCAGGACGTATCCGCCACGGATTTCCTTGCCGATGTCCAGGCACTGGCCAAGGGCCTGATCGCCAGCGGCGTCAATGCCGGGGACAGGGTGGGAATCATGTCCCGCACCCGGTACGAGTGGGCTTTGGTGGACTTCGCCATCTGGTTCGCCGGCGGTGTGTCGGTGCCGATCTATGAAACCTCGTCCCCGTCACAGGTTGCCTGGAACCTCGGCGACTCGGGAGCGGTGGCCGCGTTCGGCGAAGCCGCCCACCACGAGGACATCATCCGCCAGGCAGCCACGTCCGAAGGACTGACTGCCTTGCAGCACGTATGGCAGCTCGAAGGCCGCGGCCTGGACGCCGTCCGCGAAGCCGGACGGGATATCAGCGACGCCGACCTTGAGGCACGCCGCAGTGCCGCCAACCTGGCCGACGTAGCCACCATCATCTACACCTCCGGAACCACCGGCCGCCCCAAGGGCTGCGAACTCACCCACGGCAACTTCGTTGAGTTGTCGGACAATGCTCTCGCCGTCATTGGCGACATCGTCCATGAAAACGCGAAGACCATCATGTTCCTGCCCCTGGCGCATGTCTTTGCCCGCTTCATCTCCGTCCTTGCCATGGCGGCCGGCACCACGGTGGCCCATACCCCGGACATCAAGAACCTCCTCGCTGACCTGCAAAGCTACGAGCCCACATTCATCCTGGCCGTGCCCCGCGTCTTTGAGAAGGTCTACAACTCGGCGCTGACCAAGGCCGAGGACGGCGGCAAGGGCGCTATCTTCCACAAGGCCGCGGAGACGGCCATCGCTTTCTCCAAGGCCCGCCAGGCAGGCCACGTTGGCTTGGGCCTGAAGCTCAAGCACACCCTCTTCGACAAGCTTGTCTACGGGAAGCTCCGCGCCGCCATGGGCGGCCATGTGGCCCATGCTGTCTCAGGAGGCGGGCCGCTGGGCGAACGACTGGGGCACTTCTTCCAGGGCATCGGCCTGCAGGTCCTGGAAGGCTATGGGCTTACCGAAACCACCGCCCCCATCTCCGTCAATACACCGTCGCGGATCAAGATCGGCTCGGTGGGCAAACCGCTGCCGGGGAACGCGGTGAAGATTGCCGAGGACGGCGAGATCCTCGCCAAGGGCGTGTGCGTAATGCGCGGCTACTACAAACGCGATGACCTGAGCAGCGAGACCTTCGCCGACGGGTGGTTCCGAACCGGCGACATCGGCCGCCTCGACGAAGAAGGGTTCGTTTGGATCACCGGACGCAAGAAGGAAATCATCGTCACCGCCGGTGGCAAGAACGTGATCCCGGCGCTCCTCGAGGATCAGATCCGCGCCGACGCGCTGGTCTCCCAGGTCCTGGTAGTTGGCGACAACCGGCCCTTTATCGGCGCGTTGGTCACCCTGGACCAGGAAGCGCTCCCCGGCTGGCTGCAGCGCCATGGCCTGCCGAACACCACCACCCTCGACGAGGCAGTGGAGAATCCGGTGGTGAAGGCGGCGGTCCAGGACCTCATCACCCACGCGAACGCTTCCGTGTCCCAGGCTGAGGCAATCAAGTCGTTCCGGATCGTGGCCGCAGACTTCACCGAGGCATCAGGCCACCTGACGCCTTCAATGAAGGTCAAGCGCGGCCAGGTCATGAAGGACTTCGAAACCGTCATCGAAGAGATGTACGGCGCCCCGCGCGGGTCTTAAGCAAAAGCAACGCGGGGTCACTCCCAGCCCGATAAACAGTGTTTATTGGGCGGGAAGTGACCCCGCGTTGCTTTTTAAGTGGTTACTCCACAACCAGGAGCAGGTCCCCGCCCTGCACCTGTTCAACCGTTGAGATGGCGAGGCGGGAGACTTTGCCGCCGACCGGCGTCGTAATGGACGCTTCCATCTTCATCGCTTCGATCGTGGCCACCGTGTCACCGGCGTTCACGGTGTCACCTGCCTTGACCGTGACGGTGACGGCACCGGCGAACGGCGCCGCGACGTGGCCCTGCTGGGCCGGGTCCGCTTTCTCGGCGGCTTTGACGTTGCTCACCACGGAACGGTCGCGGACGACGACGGGCCGGGACTGCCCGTTGAGCGTGCACATGACCGTGCGCATGCCCTTCTCGTCCGGCTCGGAGACAGCCTCCAGCGAGGCGATCAGGCGGACGCCCTTTTCCAGCTGGATCTCGTGCTCCTGCCCGCGCTGCAGGCCGTACAGGTAGTCCCTGGTGTCGAGCACGGAGATATTGCCGTAGGTTTCCACGCTCTTGAGGTAGTCCTTGGTGGGACCGTCGAAGAGCAGGCGGTTCAGCGTGCCCTGGCGGGTCTTGGAATCGCCTTGGAGCGCGGCACTGTCCTCGGCGCTGAGCTCAACGTCGCGGACCTTGATGCTGCGGCCCTGGAGTGCCTTGGTCCGGAACGGTTCCGGCCAGCCTCCCGGCGGGTCACCGAGCTCGCCGGACAGGAAGCCGATGACGGAGTCGGGGATGTCGTAGTTCTGCGGGTTCTCGTTGAAGTCCGCGGGGTCGGCGTTCAGGCCCACCAGGTGCAGCGCGAGGTCGCCCACCACCTTCGACGACGGCGTGACCTTCACCAGGCGGCCCAGGATGCGGTCCGCGGCCGTGTACATGTCCTCGATGGCTTCGAAGCGCTCCCCCAGGCCCAGGGCCATGGCCTGCTGGCGGAGGTTGGACAGCTGCCCGCCCGGGATTTCGTGCTGGTAGACGCGGCCTGTGGGGCCCGGCAGGCCCGACTCGAACGGCGCGTAGACACGCCGCACGGCCTCCCAGTAGGGCTCCAGGGAGCTGACTGCCGCCAGGCTGAGTCCGGTGTCACGCGGGGTGTGCGCCAGTGCCGCCACCAGGGCCGAAGCGGACGGCTGGCTGGTGGTTCCTGCCAGCGAGGCGGACGCCACGTCCACCGCGTCCACGCCGGCGTCGACGGCTGCCAGGAGGGTGGCCAGCTGGCCGCCGGCGGTGTCGTGGGTGTGGAGGTGGACCGGAAGGTTGAACCTTTCACGGAGCGCGGCAACCAGCTTCGCGGCGGCAGCGGGACGGAGCAGCCCTGCCATGTCCTTGATGGCCAGGATGTGGGCGCCGGCATCCACGATCCGCTGGGCGAGTTCGAGGTAGTAGTCCAGCGTGTAGAGCTTCTCGTCCGGGTCCAGCAGGTCGCCGGTGTAGCACAGGGCAACTTCCGCGACTGCCGTGCCGGTGGCGCGGACTGCACGGATGGCGGGCGCCATCTGGTTGACATCGTTCAGTGCGTCGAAGATCCGGAAGATGTCGATGCCGGTGGCAGCTGCCTCGTTGACAAAGGCAACCGTGACCTCTTCGGGGTACGGGGTGTAGCCGACGGTGTTGCGGCCGCGGAGCAGCATCTGGAGGCAGACGTTGGGCAGGGCCTTCCGCAGTGCGGCAAGCCGGTCCCACGGGTCTTCGCCAAGGAAGCGCAGCGCCACATCGTACGTGGCACCGCCCCACGCCTCGACCGAGAGCAGCTCAGGTACCAGTGCGGTGACGGCCGGGCCGGCGGCCACGAGGTCGCGGGTCCGGACCCGGGTGGCGAGCAGGGACTGGTGTGCGTCGCGGAACGTGGTGTCCGTGACGGCCACTGCTGTCTGCTCACGCAGCGCCTTGGCGAAGCCTTCCGGGCCCAGCTCCTGGAGCCGCTGGCGGGACCCCGGCACGGGCTGGATGCCCGCGACGGAAGGAAGCTTGGATGCCGGGTTGGAGCGGACGGTGAGTTCGCCGTTCGGCTTGTTCACGGTGACCTCGGCCAGCCAGGTGAGCAGCTTGGTGCCGCGGTCGGCGGACACGCGTGCCTTCAGCAGCTGGGGCCGCTCGTCAATGAAGTTCGTTGCGACGTTGCCGGCAATGAAGTCGGCGTCGTCCAGCACGGCCTGCAGGAAGGAGATGTTGGTGGAAACGCCACGGATGCGGAATTCCGCGAGGGCACGGCGGGCGCGGGCCACTGCTGCCGGGTAGTCGCGGCCACGGCAGCTCAGCTTCACCAGCATGGAGTCGAAGTGCGGGCTGATTTCGGCACCCGAGTACACGGTGCCGCCGTCGAGCCTGACACCGGCGCCGCCTGCGGAGCGGTAACCAGTGATCTTCCCGACGTCGGGCCGGAACCCGTTGGCCGGGTCCTCGGTGGTGATGCGGCACTGCAGGGCCGCGCCCTTGAGCTGGACGGTTTCCTGGGAGAGACCCAGGTCTGCAAGGGTTTCGCCGGACGCGATCCGCAGCTGCGCCTGCACCAGGTCAACGTCCGTCACTTCCTCAGTGACGGTGTGCTCGACCTGGATGCGGGGGTTCATTTCGATGAAGACGTGCTGGCCGGCGCGTTCGCCGACGGTGTCCACCAGGAACTCGACAGTTCCGGCGTTGACGTAGTTCAGCGCCTTGGCGAACTTGACCGCGTCACGGTAGAGGGCCTGGCGGATCCCCTCGTCAAGGTTGGGGGCCGGTGCAATCTCAATGACCTTCTGGTGGCGCCGCTGGATGGAACAGTCGCGCTCGAAGAGGTGCATGACGTTGCCCTCGGCATCGGCGAGGATCTGGACCTCGATGTGCCGCGGCCGGAGCACAGCCTGCTCCAGGAACATGGTGGGATCACCGAACGCCGCATCCGCTTCGCGCATGGCGGACTGCAGGGCTTCCGGGAGGGCCTCGCGGGTGTCCACGCGGCGCATGCCACGCCCGCCGCCGCCGGCGACGGCCTTGGCGAAGATGGGGAACCCGATCTCGTCGGCCGCGGCGATGAGCTCATCGAGGTCCTTCGACGGCTGGCTGGACTTCAGCACCGGGACGCCGGCCTTCCGGGCAGCTTCCAGCGCGGCGACCTTGTTGCCGGCGAGTTCCAGCACCTCAGCGGGCGGACCGACAAAGGTGATCCCGGCTTCCTTCGCGGCACGGGCGAGGTCCGGGTTCTCGGACAGGAATCCGTAGCCGGGGTAGATTGCGTCGGCACCGGACTCCTTGGCCACCCGGACCACTTCGGCCACGTCAAGGTATGCCCTGACAGGATGGCCTTCCTCGCCGATCAGATAAGCCTCGTCGGCCTTCTGGCGGTGAATCGAGTTACGGTCCTCGTTCGGGAACACAGCAACGGTCTTGGCGCCCAGCTCGTAGCCGGCGCGGAATGCCCTGATCGCGATTTCGCCGCGGTTGGCCACCAGAATCTTGGAAAACATACTTCTCCTGCATCATTGCGGGTGTATCGGTAAGTGGTCACAGTGTCTAAGACCCGCGCTTAGAAATACAAATCATTGTGGCCACCGTCACAGAAGTTGCCGTCATGTCCGCGACGCTTTGCCGGGGACCGCCGGAACCAGCCGTTGCCATCACGCCGAGGTGCCATGCCGACGCCCGATAAAGCAGGAATCGCCGGCGCATCAACATATGATGAGTAGGGCGGCAGGAGCCGCCCGGCTTCGGCACTGCCGGAGCAAACATTACCCCCAACACGGCAGCCGGCGTTAGGTTTTGGTCTCTCAAGTGCAAGTAGTCAGCATCAGCAGCCTCAAGGGCGGGGTCGGCAAGACTTCCGTCACCACAGGATTGGCGTCTGCGGCGCTTGCCGCGGGCATCCCCACATTGGTGGTGGACCTGGATCCCCATGCGGACGCGACCACGGCCCTGGGCGTGCAGCCCGGCGACCAGCTGGACATCGGGCGGATGCTCAAGAGCCCGCGGAGGGCCAAACTCGCGGACAACGTGGTGGGCAGCAGCTGGACGGCCCGCGCACTCTCGAACGGGTCCGGTCCGGGAGTCCTGGACGTCGCGGTCGGCTCTGCGTACACCGGAATATATGACCGGCCGGACCTGGGCCGCCGCGATCTCCGCCGCCTTTCTTCGGTGCTGGCCGGCGCTGACTATGAACTCGTCCTGATCGACTGCCCTCCATCACTGAACGGCCTGACCAGGATGGCCTGGTCAGCCAGTGACAAAGTGGCCCTGGTGGCCGAACCCGGGCTGTTCTCCGTAGCGGGAACCGAGCGGACCATGCGGGCCATCCAGCTGTTCCGGCAGGAGTTCGCCCCCAACCTTTCGCCGGCCGGCATTGTGGCAAACCGTGTCCGCACCGGTTCATCCGAGCACACCTACAGGCTCGCCGAAATGGAATCGATGTTCGGAGAGCTCCTGTTGAGCCCCCGGATCCCGGAGCAGGCAAACTGGCAGCAGATCCAGGGCGCGGCCCACCCGGTCCACCACTGGCCCGGCGACTCGGCGAAGTCGGCTGCTGCCCTCTTTGACACGCTGCTGGCCAACCTCCTCGCCGTTGGCAACGGCCTGCGGAGCCGCGGCCAGCGCTAGTCGCTGAGGCGGCCGGCTCTGGCCGCACGTTGACCGCATGGAAAAGGCCACCTTCCGCTGGAAGGTGGCCTTTGGCGTTTTTAGGGTTCAGCCGGTCTTCCGGGCTGCACGGCGCTTGCTGAGCTCGTCGTCCGGAAAGGACTGTTCGGCTGCATGCTCGCTCGGGAGGGACGCCAGGCTGCCTTCGACCTCCCGCCATACGCGGCCGACCGCAATGCCAAACACACCCTGTCCGCCCTGGACGAGGTCGATCACCTCGTCCGCGGACGTGCACTCGTAGACACTGGCGCCGTCACTCATCAGCGTGATCTGGGCGAGGTCCTCCACGCCGCGCTCCCGCAGGTGTTCCACGGCGGTCCTGATCTGTTGGAGCGACACTCCGGTGTCCAGGAGCCGCTTGACGACTTTGAGGACCAGGATGTCGCGGAAGCCGTACAGGCGCTGCGAACCCGAGCCGGCAGCACCGCGGACTGCGGGTTCCACCAGGCCGGTACGGGCCCAGTAATCAAGCTGGCGGTAGGTGATGCCGGCCGCCTTGCAGGCAGTCGGTCCGCGGTAGCCCGCGTCTTCGTCAAGAACGGGAAGGTCTTCGGTAAACAGGAGGCCCTGGGCACCGCTCGCGGGTACAGCGACACCAGCCGTCGAGGGCTGTTTCAGCTCGCCTGCTTCGCCTTTGGGACTCACCTGGATCCTCCTTGTCATAAGCTCCCGGGGAAAAACTGCAGCAGCCTGTACGGGCACGAAGTCCATGCATGTAATTTCCTGGAGCCGCACCTTACAGTGTGACTTGCGCTGCTGCTGTAAGCAATGGGAACTTGATACCTTTGACGTTAGGCCTGCCGGGTCCCAAGGTCAAAGACGTTCGGCTCTTTGCAGGGGCGTGTCGAAACTTTCAGCCTCAACTTTAACCTTAACGTGATCTCAACCGTCGAAGTCTTCCGGCTCCACGTCGTCCAGGAACTCCCGGAACCGCCGCAGTTCACGTTCCTCGTCGACGGTGGGCCCGGGCTCGGTGTCTTCGCCCTCGTCATGTTCCGTGATGCGGACCCCCGCCTCGTCCATGACGGAATCCGCGCACCAGATCCGGCATTTGGCCCGCAGCGCGATGGCCAGCGCATCAGATGCACGTGAGCTGACAGTGGTTCCGTTCTCGAACTGCAGCTGGCCGTAGAAGATGTTGTCCTCCACGGCGACAATGTTCACACTCACCACCGAATGGCCCAGGGATTCCACCACGTCAACCAGGAGGTCGTGGGTCATGGGCCGGGGCGGGACCACTCCCTGCTGGGCCAGGGCAATCGCGCTGGCCTCCGGTGTGCCGATCCAGATGGGCACATGCCGCTCGCCGTGAATCTCGCGTAGCAGCACCAGCGGCTGGTTGGAAGGAAGTTCGATCCGAACCCCTACGATCTCGACTTCGATCATCAGATGTCCATGCGTGAGATGTGGTCCTGCACCAGGGCCCGGTGCAGGGTGAGGCAAAGGTCGCTGATCTCGCGCGCCGCCTCGGCCGCCCGGGCCTGCGACGCCGAATCCTTGCGGGATGCGAGCGGCGCCACTGCACGCTCCACGAGTCCGAACTCACGTTCGGCCGCGGCCTGGAAGGGCCGCAGGTGGCGCGGCTCCAGGCCATGGCTTTCCAGCTGGACGCACGCCCGGGCCACCTGCAGCGCGTGTTCGTCAAACCTGCCGTTGCTGTGGCTGATCAGCCCGAAGCTGAGCAGCGACTGCAGCAGCGGAACGCTGGCACCGGACTCGGTCCGGAGCTGCTCCTCGGTGAGTTTCCGGCCGCGGTTCTGCAGCTCGGCTGCCAGCTCGTCAGAGACGATCCGCGGGGAAACCACGACGCCGGGGGGAAGGTTTTCGGGCCGTTCTCCCCTGTCGATCGCGTCGAGGTAGTCCTTGATGACTTTCAGGGGCAGGTACTGGTCGCGCTGGAGTGCCAGCACAAAACGGAGGCGTTCGACGTCCCCGTCCGAGTACTGCCGGTACCCCGCGGGCGTCCGGCGGGGGTTGATGAGTCCCTTTTCTTCGAGGAACCTGATTTTGGACGCGGTCATTCCGGGGAAATCGCCGCTCAGCTGGGCGAGGACCTCCCCGATGTTCAGGACCTGCGGTCCACGGCGTTCCGGTTGTGCCATTGCCACAGGCAACTGCCCCGGGATCAGGCGCGGCCTGCAGCGCGGGCAGGGCTCAGGTAGAAGGTGAGGCGGAATTTGCCGATCTGGACTTCGCTTCCGGACTTCAGCTCAACACTGTCCACGCGGTCATGGTTGACATAGGTGCCGTTGAGGCTGCCTTTGTCCACCACTTCAAAGCTGCGCGCCGTGCGCTGGAACTCAACATGGCGGCGTGACACGGTCACATCGTCCAGGAAGATGTCGGCGTCCGGGTGGCGCCCGGCGGTAGTGACGTCAGAGTCCAGCAGGAACCGGGCACCGGCGTTGGGGCCGCTGTGGGCGATCAGCAGCGCCGATCCGGCGGGCAGCGCCTCCACGGAGCTGCGCTCGTCCGATGAGAGTTTGGGGGTAATGGTGGGTTCTTCGGTGACGGGCGTGAGATGGATCGAGGTGGTCTCCGAAGCCTTGCCTGTGCCGTAATCCCCGTCGGCAGGGTTCTGCTTGTGGCCAACCATGGCTTCCTCCTCTTCCGCTGCAGCGTCACCTGCAATCAACATGTCCCCCCGGCCTGCCTCGCAAACCCGGCCCCGGACGCCGGATCCGGCCATTGACGTGCGAAGACGCTGCATGGCCGGACCGGATGAACCGGTTAGCTTTAGCCTACCTGTTGTTCGTACTCCGACGCACTGAGCAACGATTCCACGGCGTCGGCTTCGGCCAGTTTGACTTCAATCAGCCAGCCGTCCCCGTACGGATCGGAGTTGATGAGGGCGGAGTCTGTGTCCAGGGAGTCGTTGCGGGCCACCACTTCCCCGCTGACCGGGGCGTAAATGTCGCTGACGCTCTTGGTGGACTCGACTTCGCCCACTACTTCGTTCGCGGTGATTTTTGTACCCACTTCAGGCATCTGTGCATAGACAACGTCTCCGAGTGCGTCCTGGGCGAAGTCTGTGATGCCAACGCGGACCACGCCGTCGGCGTTGGGTGCGGTGACCCATTCGTGCTCTGCGGTGTAGGACAGGTCTTCGGGAATGTTGCTCATCAGGGGCCTTTCATCGGGTCAAACACCAATGTCAACGGGGCCTGCTAAACAAGCCGCCGCTGAAAGTATAGGCACAACTCCCGGAGCGTTCGAGGTGGATTCTGACATGATGGGACCATGCCCGAGCTTCCTGAGGTTGCAGGCCTGGCTGACTATCTGGACGGCCACCTGCGCGGCACGGTCCTGGAACAGGTCCAGATTGTGTCCTTCGCCGTGCTCAAGACGGCGGATCCCGCCTACACCGATCTCTACGGGTGGGCTGTGACGGGCGTCCGGCGCTTCGGCAAGTTCGTGTGTATTGACACCGACGGGCCGTCCCTGGTGTTCCACCTTGCACGGGCAGGCTGGGTCCGGTTCACCGACTCGCCGAGCAGCTCTGAGCTCAGGAAGGGAAAAGGGTACATCGCCGCCAGGCTGTCCTTCTCGGGTAACTCGGGCCGGCACGGGATGGACCTGACCGAAGCCGGCACTAAAAAGAGCCTGGCCGTCTATGTGGTCCGCAAGCCGCAGGATGTTCCGGGGATCGCGGCCCTGGGCCCGGATCCGTTCAGTCCGGAGTTCGACGCCGGCACGCTGGCGAAGATCCTCGGCGCCAGCTCCCAGCAAATTAAGGGGCTCCTCCGAAGCCAGAGCGTCATCGCAGGGATCGGGAACGCCTACAGCGACGAGATCCTGCACGCCGCGAAAATATCGCCGTTTGCGATCGCCAAGTCCCTTGACCCTGGGGACGTCCAGGTTTTGTACGACGCAATCCACAGCGTCCTGGGCACGGCGCTTGCCGAAGCCCGCGGCAAACCGCCGAGTGAACTGAAGGACGTCAAGCGGAGCCACATGCGGGTGCATGCCCGGACCGGCGACGCCTGCCCGGTATGCGGCGACACGGTCCGGGAGGTGTCATTCGCGGACACGTCGCTGCAGTACTGTCCCACCTGCCAGACCAAGGGAAAGATCCTGGCGGACCGGCGGACGTCCAAGTTCCTGAAATAACGCCAAAAGCAGAAGCGCCCCGGAGAAATTCTCCGGGGCGCTTCTGCTTTTTGGTCGGGCTGACAGGATTTGAACCTGCGACCCCTTGACCCCCAGTCAAGTGCGCTACCAAGCTGCGCTACAGCCCGTCAGTTCCGCCGTTCTCCGCTGCGTTTACTCCTGATGTTAGCCAGGATTTCAACTCAGCAGTCCGGCCGAACCACCTTGAAAAGCTTACACGATGTGAGAGGGTGCCTGTGACACTTTCGGGCATCCGGTCAGCAGGTGTGTCGGAATTAACGCTTCTTGCCGCGCTTTTCGCGGACGCGCATGTTGACCTCGATGGGCGTGCCCTCGAAGCCGAACGTCTCACGGAGGCGGCGGGTGATGAAGCGGCGGTAGCCGGGATCAAGGAATCCTGTGGTGAACAGCACGAACTTCGGCGGGCGGCTGGACGCCTGGGTGCCGAACAGGATGCGGGGCTGCTTGCCGCCACGGACCGGGTGCGGGTGCGCAGCCACGAGTTCGCCGAGGAAGGCGTTCAGGCGTCCGGTGGCGATGCGCTTGTCCCAGCTCTCCAGGGCAAGGTCCAGGGCAGGGACCAGCCGGTCCTTGTGCCAGCCGGTCAGCGCCGAAATGTTAACCCGCGGGGCCCAGGCAACGTGGGCAAGGTCCTGCTCGATTTCCCGCTCCAGGTAGGTGCGGCGTTCGTCGTCGAGCAGGTCCCACTTGTTGTAGGCGAGAACCAGCGCGCGGCCGGATTCGATGGCCAGCTGCAGGATCCTGACGTCCTGTTCGCTGAGGACTTCGTCCACGGCCAGGAGGACGACGGCGACCTCCGCCTTCTCGAGGGCGGCCTGGGTCCGGAGCGAGGCGTAGTAGTCGGCGCCCTGTGCCATGTGCTGGCGGCGGCGGATGCCGGCCGTATCAACGAACCGCCAGGTCCGGCCGCCGAGTTCAATGAACTCATCCACCGGGTCACGGGTTGTGCCTGCGGTGTTATCCACCACCACACGCTCCGAGCCGGCGAGCTTGTTCAGCAGCGAGGACTTGCCCACGTTGGGGCGCCCGATCAGCGCGATGCGGCGCGGGCCGCCCGAGCGCTCCAGTCCTTCAATCGTGGAGAACTCCGGCAGGGTGTCCATGACGTGGTCCAGGAGGTCGGCGACGCCCCGTCCATGCAGTGCCGAGACGGGATAGGGCTCACCGAAGCCGAGGCCCCACAGGGTGGCCGAATCCGCCTCCTGTGCGAAGTCGTCCACCTTGTTCGCCACCATGATGACCGGCTTCTTGCTGCGGCGGAGCATCTTCATGACGCCTTCATCCGTGGCGGTTGCGCCCACGGCGGAGTCAACCACGAACAGCACGGCGTCGGCCAGTTCCACGGCCATTTCGGCCTGCTCGGCTACGCGGGCGTGGATGCCGCGGGCATCGTGCTCCCAGCCGCCGGTGTCCACGAGGGTGAAGTTGCGGCCGTTCCAGTGGGCCGAGTACATCACGCGGTCCCTGGTGACGCCCGGGGTGTCTTCCACCACGGCTTCGCGCCGGCCCAGGATGCGGTTGACCAGGGTGGACTTGCCCACGTTGGGGCGCCCGATGATGGCCAGGACGGGGTCCAGTTTGACCGGTCCGTCGAAGTCCTCGTCGTCGTACCGGCCGCTGAGCAGGGCGGCGTCGTCCTCGTCGAGATCGTAGTCTTCCAGGCCCGCACGGAGGGACGCTGCGCGCAGCTCCGCTTCGTCGTCGTCCAGGGCTGCCAGCCGCTCGGCCACCTGGTCGGTGCCGGTGGGCGTGTATTCGTCTTCGCCGGCGCCGGAGTGGCCGGATGTTTGAGTCGTATCGCTCATTGCACTTTCCTTAGTGGTCATCTGCCGGCGTCCCGGCTACTGCTGGTTCGAGCGGTGAGCCCGCGTGGGGCAAAGGCTGCCCACTGTGTTTGATTGCATCCTGGACGTGCCCTGCCAGCGCAGCGCGGATTTCCATTCCCGCCCTGTCCATTGAAGCACGGCCGGTTTCGCCGGGATTGCGGCTTATTGTCAGGGCGTTGCCGAAGCTGACATGGAACCGCCGCCCCGGCCTGGGGACGGTGTCGAGGTGTTCATCGCCGGTCCGCGTACCCAGGATGGCGACCGGCACCACCGGAGCCCCCGAGTTCAGTGCCAGCCATGCCACGCCGTTGTTGATGTCGGTTGCCTGGCCGCTCCCCCGGGTGCCTTCCGGCAGAATCCCGACGCAACGGCCGGCGTCGAGCACGTCCTTGCTGAGCAGCAGCGCCGCACGGTCGCCGGAGCGGTCCACGGGCAGCTGGCCGGAGGCCCGGAGGACCCGGCCAAGGAAACCCTTGAACATCTCCTTCTTGACGAGGATGTGCATGGGACGCGGTGAGGCACCGAACATCACCGGCCCGTCCAGGAAGCTGATGTGGTTGCCGGCAAAAATCACCGGTCCCCCGGTGGGGACGTTGGAACGGCCGGTCACCGAGGTACGGTACACCAGGTGGTCCAGGATCCAGCCGACGGGCCGGCTCCACGCCATGGTCCAGGCGGCGGGAAGCCTGGTGCCGCGCTCAGTCACGGTTGAGGACCTTGGTGACGATCACGAGGGCGGCGTCCACGGTTTCCTCGAAGTCAAGGTCCGAGGAATCCAGGGTCACCACGCCATCGGCTGCCTGGGTGAAATTCACGACCGTGGAATCCTTGGCATCGCGGTGGATGACCTGGGCGGCGAGCTGCTCGGCGTTCTGCGTGCCACCCAGCTGGATCCCGCGGCGGCGGAGCCTGGCTTCCTCGCTGGCGGTCAGCAGCATCCGGACTTCCGCGCCGGGTGCGACGACGGTGGTGATGTCCCTGCCTTCCACCACCATCCGGCGGTGGTGCTTTTCAATGAGCTCACGCTGGCGGCGGATCAGTTCGGTCCGTGCGCCCAGCGTGGTGGCCACGGCGCTGACGGCCGACGAAATGGCCGGTTCGCGGATGGCCTCGGAAACGTCAACACCGTCCACCCGCACGTAGTCCTGGTGCGGGGTGGTGCTCAGTTCCAGCACAAGGTCCCTGGCTGCCTGCTCCACGGACGCGGCGTCATCAAGGCTGATTCCGGTGTTGACGCAGAACCACGTCAGGGCCCGGTACATGGCACCGGTATCCAGGTAGGCAAGCCGCAGCCTGCGGGCAACTTCCTTGCTCACGCTGGACTTGCCGGAACCGGACGGGCCATCGATGGCCACCACGAGCGGCCGGCCCACCCGCAGGGCGGGCAGGGTTTCAATGAGTTCCTGTGTCATTACTGCAGTACCCGCCATCCGCGGTCGTTGAGTGCTTCGATCAGGTGGTCATGTTTGTTGGGCAGCACTGAGAGCTCCACCATGCCGACGTTCTGGCCCGACGAATGGTCCAGCCGGAGGTCCTCGACATTGACGCCGATCTCCCCGATCTCGGTCAGGAGCAGGGCGATCTGGCCCGGCTTGTCGTCCACCAGGACGGTGAGCCAGGAGTACGCCTGCGGCGGGCCGCCATGCTTGCCGGGAATGCGTGCCTGGCCGGCGTTGCCTTCGCTGATCAGCTGGGCAAGGTCCAACCGTGCGCCGGGTGCGGCGGGCGCCTCCAGCGTGCCGATGAGGCGGTTCAGGTCCTCACGCACGCCGTAGAGGATGTCCACCACTTTCCGGGCGTTGCCGCCCAGGATCTGCACCCAGAGGGTGGGATCGCTCGCGGCGATCCGGGTGACGTCCCGCAGGCCGTTGCCGGCCAGGGAAAGCGCATGGAGCGGCGTGCCCTGCAGCCTGCTGGCCAGCAGTGACGACATCACCTGGGGCAGGTGGGATACCAGTGCCACGGCTTCGTCGTGTTCGTCTGCGGTGAACTGGGAGACGATTGCGCCCAGATCCGAGGCGAGGGCGCGCGCCACCCGGGTGGCTTCGGCCGAGGACTCCTCCGACGGGCAAACCACCCACGGCATGGACGTAAAAAGCTCGCCGCGGGCCGCAACGGGCCCGGATTTCTCCCGTCCGGCCATCGGGTGGCTGCCGACGTAGCGGGAGAGATCCGCGCCGCGGGCACGAAGGTCGGCCAGGATGTCCGCCTTGACGCTGGCAATGTCCACCACCACGGATTCCGGGTAGTCCGCCAGCGCGCCAGCCACAACCGAGGCTGTGACATCCGGCGGTGCCGCCACGACCACGAGTTCCGGCGCCTCGCCTGACAGCTCGGCCAGGGGCAGACCGGCGCCGATGTCGACGGCGACCGCCTGGTTGGTGGGCGACGGGTCCGACAGGTACACGGGGACGGCGCGGCCACGCAGGCCGAGCCCGATGCTGGCGCCCAGCAGGCCGGTGCCGATCACAACGACCGGGCCGTTAAGGTGTCCGCGGCCGTGCGTACGAAATGCGGACATGCCTCAGAGCCCTACGGATGCCAGCAGGTGGCCGACTTCCTGCTTGCCCAGGTTGCGGATGCTGCCCTGTCGCTGGTCGCCCAGGCCGATGGGTCCGACCTTGACGCGCACCAGGCGCAGGACGGGGAAGCCCACGGCATCGAACAGGCGCCGAACAATCCGGTTCTTGCCCGAGTGCAGGACTACCTCGATCAGCACGTGGCCCGGTGTGGAGTCCACCAGCTTGAAGGAGTCCACGGAGGCGAAGCCGTCCTCGAGTTCCACGCCTTCCCGGAGCTGGGCGCCGATTCCCTGCGGGAACGGGCCGCGCACCTGCACGAGGTACGTCTTGGGCACTTCGTAGGAGGGGTGCGTCAGGCGGTTGGCCAGTTCGCCGTCGTTCGTGAGGAGCAGCAGCCCTTCGGTGGCGACGTCGAGCCGGCCCACGTGGAACAGGCGTTCGCCCTGGTGGGTCTTCCGGACAAAGTCGCTGATGCAGGGGCGGCCGTCGGGGTCCTCCATGGTGGACACGACACCCTTGGGCTTGTTGAACACCATGTAGACGAGGTTCTCGTCCAGTTGGATGCGCAGGCCGTCAACGTGGATGACAGCGTTTTTGGGGTCCACCCGGACACCCAGTTCGGTGACAACCTGGCCGTCGACCTCGACGCGTCCCTCAGCGATCATCTCTTCGCAGACGCGGCGCGAAGCCACACCGGCCTGCGCCATGACCTTCTGCAGGCGGGTGCCGTCGGCGTCGTGCATTTCAGACTGCGGCACGGGCCCGCGGGGACCGCGCTTGCGCGACGGCTTGCGGACCGGGCCAAGGTTCTGGCCAAAGCGTTCGCTGCCGAAGGCGCGGGATGCCGCTGCCCCCGGTTTGCCGGTACGTGCCTTGGGCTTGAGCGCGCCCGGAGTGCCGGGAGCCTTCTTGGCGCCGGGCTTGCGGGCAGCTGGCTTCCGGGCCGAGGGGGCGGCCGGCTTCCAGTCGGACGCGCCGCCTTGCTGGCCTGCGGGTGCTTCGTCGGGATCGACAAAGCGCTCCTCGCGGGGCTTGGGTGCCTTGTGGGGGCGGTCGCCGCCGCCGAAGCCGGCGTTGCGCTTGCCTGCAGCGCCGCGGAATCCACCGCCCTGCGCCCCGCCGCGGCTGGCGCCGCCTTGTGATGAATTGCGTTCCGGACCTTTACGTCCTGAACTGTTACGTGGTGAACCCTGGCGTCCCGCCTGTGTCATGACCCGTCCTTCGATATGTTGACCGGCAAGTTGTCCAAGGACAACCCTAGCCAGCCGTGCAGAATAATTCTGCCCTGATGAATACTCTTGTGCGCAGGCAGGATGCCCCGCCTACATTCTTCCGGCGTCGTAGAACTCCTCGATGCCTTCCAGTCCCGGAAGATGGGGTGAAAGCTGAGGCAACTCAGCCACGGAGCTGATCCCCATCCGCTCCAGGAAGTACGATGTTGTCCGGTACAGGACGGCGCCCGACTCCGGATCGTTCCCGGCGTCTTCGACCAGACCCCGCTGCGTCAGTGTCCGCACGACCGAATCAACATTTACTCCCCGAATTGCGGACACCCTGGCCCGGGAGACAGGCTGCCGGTACGCGATGACGGCCAGGGTTTCCAGGGCCGCCTGCGTGAGCCTGGCCGTTTGGCCCTCCAGCACAAACCGGCCGACGATGTCGGCGAAGTCAGCGCGTGAATAGATCCGCCAGCCACCGGCGATGTTCCGCAATTCAAAACCCCGGGGGCTGGCGCTGAAGCCAGCATCGCTGGCAACGTCCATGTCCGGGGCTTTAACAGTATAGCCGTTATACTCCCGCTGCAGTTCCGCCAGCAGCTGCCCCACAACCTCGACGGTCAGGTTCAGGCCCGCTGCGAGCTCAGTGGCGGTGGCCGGCTGGTCCAGCACCATCAGCACGGCCTCGACGGCGGCTTTGGCCCCGCCCGGCAGGTTACCGACGTCCGGTCCCTCGTCGCCAACGGCCCCGGGATGCTCTTCGGTCACGGCTGTTCCTCGTATTCTTCACTCAGGTTCACGGTGGACCATTCCTGGCCTTCGGCTGTCCAGTGCACCGTCAGGTCACCCAGGGGACTGAGCTGGTCGAAGGCCACCACCTTGTCGCGGAACATTTCCAGCAGCGCCAGGAACCGCGCCACCACCACCAGGGTGGAGTCCGCGTCGGCGATCAGCGCCCGGAAGGACAACGGGTTCCCCAGCTGGAGGCGGAGGCCCATGATTTCCGCCTGTTCCTTCACGCTGACGGCGCTGCCGTGCAGGTGGCCCAGGCCGACTTCGGTGGGCCTGGGCACCTTGGGTTCCAGCGCGGTTTCGGCCAGCTTGGCGAACTGTTCCGGGGTATGTTTCCAGACCAGCTCAGGCAGCATGGCGGCGAAGTGTTCTTCGAGGGCAACCTGTCGCGGGAAGCGCCGGGATTCCTGGTCCAGGGTTACGGCCATCAGGCCTGCGACCTGCTTGAAGGCCTTGTACTGCAGGAGGCGGGCAAAGAGGAGGTCGCGGGCTTCGAGCAGGGCGATGTCCTCATCGTCCTCGACTTCGCCCGCGGGCAGGAGCCGGGCGGCCTTGAGGTCCAGCAGGGTGGCGGCAATGACCAGGAATTCACTGGCCTCATCCAGGGCCCAGTCCTCCCCCAGTTTCTGCAGCTTCCTGATGTATTTGATGAACTCATCGGTGACGGTGGCGATGGCCACCTCGGTGATGTCCAGCTGGTGCTTGGCGATGAGGCCCAGCAGGAGGTCGAACGGTCCGGTGAAGTTGGCCAGCCGGACCTCAAAGCCGGGCTTGGACTCAGCCACAGCCTGTCTAGGGTGCGCCGCCGCGCGAAATCAGCTCTTTGGCCAGGCGGCGGTAGGCATCTGCACCAATGTGGTTGCCGGCGTAGCTGGTGATCGGTTCCGCCGCCACCGTGGCGTCGGCGAACTTGATGGAGCGCTTGATGACGGTTTCGAACACCTTGTCGCCGAAGGCTTCCACCAGCCGTGTGATGACTTCGCGGCTGTGGAGCGTGCGGGCGTCGTACATCGTGGCCAGGACGCCGTCCACCTGCAGGCGGGGGTTCAGCCTGTCCTGGACTTTGTCGATGGTCTCCACCAGGAGGGCAACGGCCCGGAGGGCAAAAAACTCGCAGATCAGCGGAATGATCACGCCGTGGGCGGCAGTCAGGGCATTTACTGTCAACAGTCCAAGGGATGGCTGGCAGTCGATCAGGACGACGTCGTACTCGTCCTCGACCTTCTTGAGGGCCCGGTCCAGGACCTGCTCGCGGGCGACCTCGTTGACCAGCTGTACTTCGGCGGCGGAGAGGTCGATGTTGGCGGGCAGGAGGTCCACGTTTTCAACACCGGTCTGGTGGATGGCGTCGCGGATATCAACCTTGCGGTCCATCAGGACGTTGTAGACGGTCAGGTCCAGTTCGTGCGGGTTGATGCCCAGGCCCGCCGACAGCGCACCCTGCGGGTCAAAGTCGACCAGCAGTACCCGGCGGCCATATTCGGCAAGGGCCGCTGCAAGGTTGATGGTGGACGTGGTCTTGCCGACGCCGCCTTTTTGGTTGACCATGGCGATGACGCGCGCCGGACCGTGGGAGGACAGCGGAGCGGGTTCAGGAAATTCGCGGTGCGGGCGCCCGGTGGGACCCATCACGGCGTCTTCCAGATCAAGTTCCGTGCCTTCCAGAGTTGCCGAACCCTGTTCGCTGCTCACGTATCTATCCACACTTTCGATGACGGTGATTTACCTGCCGCTGGATTCCAGCGCCGTTCCTGCTTTTCACCAAGGCTACAGCCCCCGACACGGTAATCGAGGGAACTTGACTTTGCGCCCATTCTGAGCCTTTACCTTCTGGTAGAGGTCGAAGGTTAGGCTTCCGCACGCGCAAACCGCCCGCACAGCCGGGGGCTGTGCGGGCGGTTTGAGGGTATTGTTTCCTGCCTGCCGGCCGGGCTTTCGCCTGGCCCGCCGCCTAGACGGTGGCCGGGAGCGGCTTAGCCTCTGCAGAGTGGCCGGCCGGATCGCCGTGACCGGCGATCATGGTCTGTTCGTCGAAGGGGATCTCGCCGGACAGGACACGGTCCACCTGCTCGCCGTCGATTTCCTTGACCCAGGTGCCGATCAGCACGGTGGCAACCGCGTTGCCCGTGAAGTTGGTCAGGGCCCGGGCTTCGGACATAAAGCGGTCGATGCCAACGATCATGCCCACGCCGCCCAGCAGTTCCGGCTTGTGGGCCTGGAGCCCGGCAGCCAGCGTTGCCAGGCCTGCACCGGTCACGCCGGCTGCGCCCTTGGAGGCAATGATCATGAAGATGAGCAGGGAGACCTGGGCGCCCAGGTCCAGCGGGGTGCCCATGGCGTTGGCCACGAACAGGGACGCCATGGTCAGGTAGATCGCGGTGCCGTCCAGGTTGAAGGAGTAGCCCGTCGGAACGGTGACGCCAACAACCGGCTTGGAAACACCCAGGTGTTCCATCTTCGCAATGAGGCGGGGCAGTGCCGCTTCGGAAGAGGAGGTGGAAAAGATCAGGAGGTATTCACGGGCCAGGTACTTCATGAGCTTGAAGATGTTGACGCCGGCAACCAGCTGGAGGAGTCCGCCCAGGATGATCACGATGAAGAGGGCGCAGGTGATGTAGAAGGCCAGCATGAGGGTGAACATGCTCACGATTGCCTGGAAGCCCGTGGCTCCGACGACGGCGGCAATGGCACCGAAAGCGCCCACCGGGGCAAGCCACATGATCATGATGAGGATACGGAACACAACCGCCTGGCCATGGCCGATTGCCTTGAGCACGGGCGCACCCTGCGGGCCCATCTTCTGGAGGGCGAAGCCGACCAGGATGGCTGCGAGGAGCGTGGGCAGGACGGGGATGTCTCCGGGGATGATGCCCAGCAGGAAGTCCACGGTGCTGTCCGTGGCGGCCTTCTTGGTGGGATCGTAGGGGGTCAGCTTCAGGCCTTCACCCGGGTGGATCAGGTTGCCGACCACCAGGCCGATGGCCAGGGCGAAGGTGGACATCACCACGAAGTAGCCCAGTGCCAGGCCGCCGACCTTGCCGACCGTTGCAGCCTTGGCGATGGAGCCGATGCCCAGGACGATGGTGCAGAAGATGATCGGTGCGATCATCATCTTGATCAGCTTGATAAAGCCGTCGCCGAGCGGCTTCAGCGATTTGCCGACCTCGGGGAACAGCAGACCGACGACAGCGCCCAGGATCACGGCGGCAATGACGGCAATGTAGAGGTAGTGGGATTTGTCCAGGCCCTTGCGGGCGGCCTTTGCAGGCGCTGCTGACTCTCCTCGTTGAGAAGCCATGATGTGTCTCCTTATGGATAATCTGGTAGACGCTGCGGCGCAGTCTCTGGGCTCATCGCGTCGGTCCGTTGTGATATCCATCATTGGGCACACCGTGACTTAGCTCACCGTTGCGTTCATATTGGTCATGGGAGGTGCTTGATGATCCACCGCTGGAGTATCGCCCGCAGGCTGTTCGTGGCGAACCTGGTGATTGTGCTGGCGTTCATCGCCGTCGGAGGCACCGCCACGTACGTTGACGCCCGGGACCGCAGCTATGAGGAAGCCGGCCTGCGGATGACCGGCGTGGCTGCCGCCATCGCTGCCAGCCCCCTGGTCCTCCAGGCTGCTGGCACGCCGGATCCGTCGGCGTTGCTGCAGCCGTACGCGCTGGAGGTGATGGCCGGATCCGGAGCAGACTTCATCACCATCATGGCGCCGGACCGGACACGCTGGACGCATCCGCGGGAAGAGGAACTCGGCAGGCCCTACATCGGCTCGATTGATGCCGCGCTCCGTGGCGAAATGTTCACCGAGGTCACCGCCGGAACCCTGGGCCCGTCGGTGCGCACGATTGCCCCCGTCAAGGACGCGGCGGGGAACGTCAAGGCGCTGGTTGCCGCCGGCGTCACGGTCCGGACGGTGGACGTTGCCCTGTCCGGCCGGCTGCCTGCCCTGCTGGCGCTCGGCCTGGCCCTTCTCCTGGGCGGGTCCCTGGCTTCCTGGCTGCTTGGCCGGTACCTGCGCCGGGTGACCCGCGGATGGGGGCCGGAACAGCTTGCCCAGCTGTTTGCCTACTACGAGTCCGTCCTCCATTCCGTCCGTGAGGGGCTCATCCTGATCGATACCCGGGGCAGGGTGGTGATGTACAACGACCAGGCCGCCGAGCTGCTGGGGCTCGAACCCCGCGGTTCGGGCGATGACCCGTCACGCCCGCCTGCCCTGTCGGACCTCCCGCTCGCCGAGAGCCTGAAGGACCTTTTTGAATCCGGCCGCCCGGCACACGATGAAATCCATCTGACAGGTCCCCGGATTGTGGTGGTGAACCAGGGCCCGGCCGTGGGACCGGACTCCCCCGGCCTCCGCCGCCCGGCGGTGTTCGGCACGGTGGCCACCATCCGCGACCGGACGGAGATCGAGTCGCTGGGAAGCGAACTTGAAACGATGAGGACCCTGTCCAGCGCCCTCCGCGCCCAGACCCACGAACACGCCAACCGGCTGCACACCATGGTTTCGCTGCTGGAGCTGGGCCGTACCCGGGAGGCACTCGAGTTTGCCACCAGGGACCTTGAACTCAGCCAGCAGCTCACCGACGAGATGGTCAGTTCCGTGGACGAGCCCGTTCTCAGCGCGCTGATCATGGGGAAGGCAGCTGAAGCCAACGAGCGCGGCGTGAAGCTGACCCTCGCCACCGTGGGGTCCGCGTCGGTGGCGGGACTGGCGGTCCAGGACCTCGTCACCATCCTGGGCAACCTGCTGGACAACGCCATCGACGCCGCCGCGGACGGCAAGGCTCCCAAGCAGGTGGAGCTGACGGTGGAGTCCGACGCCGAGGGCCTGGACATCATCGTCAGGGATTCCGGTTCCGGAATCGACCCGGCCGCCGTGGACAAAATCTTCAAGCACGGCTTCAGCACCAAGGCGTCCGGCCCCTTCGGGAGGGGCGTCGGCCTGGCGTTGGTGCGGCAGGCCGTGCAGCGGCTTGACGGTACCATGACCATCACAGGCACGGACGGAGCACAGTTCCATGTCTTCCTGCCGGCCATGGCCGCCGGAACCGACAAAGAGGAGCAGTTCCAGTGAGCGATATCCGCGTCCTCGTTGTTGAGGACGAACCGGTCGCCTCCGCAGCGCACGCCGCCTATGTAGGCCGGCTGGAGGGATTCACCCTGGCCGGCACAGCCCCGGACGGCCAGTCGGCACTTCGGCTCCTCACAGACTTCCTTGCCTCCGGAGAACCGGTGGAGCTCGTCCTGCTGGACATGAACCTCCCGGACCTGCATGGGCTGGACATCGCCCGGCGGATGCGCGCCGCAGGGATCCTGTCGGACATCATCGCCATCACGGCCGTCCGGGAACTCGCCATTGTCCGCAGCGCCGTGGCGATCGGCGTGGTGCAGTACCTGATCAAACCCTTCACCTACGCCACCTTTGCCGACAAACTGGCCAGCTACCGGCTGTTCCGGCAGCAACTGGCGTCCCCGGAGTCCGGCTCCGCAAAATCCGGGGCCTCCCAGAGTGACGTTGACCAGGCCTTCGCCAGCCTGCGGGCCCCCTCCGAAATGCCTCTGCCCAAGGGCCTGTCCGTCTCCACCCTTGAAGCAGTGCAGGAATTCCTGAAGGGACAGTCGGACGCCGTCTCGGCCACCCAGGTCATGGATGCCCTGGGCATGTCCAGGGTTACCGCACGCCGGTACCTGGAGTATCTGGCCGACGCCGGAACTGTCTCCAGGTCACCGCGCTACGGCACACCCGGCAGGCCGGAAAATGAATACAGGTGGAGCGGCCGCTAACTCCGCACAAGCCGCAATGTATACACGCAACGCTTTTTCTCCGGAAATTTCCCGAGATTCACCCCACTTGCAGCGTTCTGTGTATACACTATGGTCATGCAACCAACGAAGGGCCCAAGCGTCCGGGCCAGCGACCGCGCCTACGCGGCGCTCCGTGACGACATCGTCGAGTGGCGCCTTCTCCCCGGAACCCTGCTCGCCGAGGTGGAACAGTCCGAACGCCTGGGCGTCTCCCGCACTCCCCTCCGGGAGGCGCTGGGGCGCCTGACCGCAGAAGGGCTGACGACGGCGGCAGGCGGCCGCGGCGTCGTCGTCACCGGCATCTCGCTGGAGGACATCGACGAACTCTTCGAACTCCGCGAAACCCTCGAAGGCAGGGCCGCGGAACTGGCTGCCGAGCGTGGCGATCCGGACGATTTCGTGCGGCTGCACCGGGAACTGCTGGCGGCACCGGCCCTGATCAGCGGCGACGACCCGGCGCGCCACGACTACTACGCCCTGGTGGCACGGCTCGATGCGGCCATCGACACAGCTGTATCGAACACTTACCTTGCCCAGGCCATGGGTGCCCTCAGGGTCCACCTGGTGCGGGTACGCAGGCTCGCCGCCGACGACGCGGCTCGGCTGTTGGCCGCCGCCGCCGAGCATGCCGCGATCGCCGAGGCGATCGC
The DNA here is from genome assembly GCF_031457335.1 of Arthrobacter sp. BE255. Taxonomy (NCBI): domain Bacteria; kingdom Bacillati; phylum Actinomycetota; class Actinomycetes; order Micrococcales; family Micrococcaceae; genus Arthrobacter; species Arthrobacter sp. BE255. The sequence goes on from NZ_JAVDWK010000004.1 coordinate 341,908, forward strand.
CGCCCGCAATCCCCGCCTGGCCCACGCGGCCACAACGGTCCACCTGCACCGCAGCCTTTCGCATATCAAAGCCACCCATACACCCCACTAGAAGGAGCCCCATGGTCAAGGAACACCACGTCCGCGTGTACAAGAGCGAGGAAAACCTGGCCCGCGAGGACCAGCTGGCGCACAAGATTGCCGTGGTGGCGGCGGACCCGGTCGACGTCACCGCTGACGTCACCGAGATGGTGATCAACCGCGTCATCGACAACGCCTCCGTTGCGATCGCTTCGTTGAACCGGGCGCCTATCGTCGCTGCGCGGGCGCAGGCCCTGACGCACGGTCCGAGCACCGGCGGGAAGGGCGCGAAGGTCTTCGGCATCGGCGAACGCGTCTCCCCCGAATGGGCGGCGTGGGCCAACGGCGTTGCCGTGCGTGAGCTCGACTATCACGACACGTTCCTGGCCGCGGACTACTCCCACCCGGGGGACAATATTCCGCCGATCCTGGCCGTGGCCCAGCACGTGGGGTCCAGCGGCAAGGACCTGGTCCGGGCCATTGCCACCGGGTACGAGATCCAGGTGAACCTGGTCAAGGCGATCTGCCTGCACAAGCACAAGATCGACCACGTGGCCCACCTTGGTCCGTCCGCGGCCGCCGGGCTCGGCACCCTGCTGGGCCTGGATGTGGAGACGATCTTCCAGTCGGTGGGCCAGGCGCTGCACACCACTACCGCCACCCGCCAGTCCCGCAAGGGCGAGATCTCCACCTGGAAGGCCCACGCCCCGGCGTTCGCGGGGAAGATGGCCGTCGAGGCCGTGGACCGGTCGATGCGGGGGCAGACCTCGCCCGTGCCGATCTATGAGGGCGAGGACGGGGTGATCGCGTGGATGCTGGACGGCCCGGACGCCTCCTACACCGTCCCGCTCCCCACACCGGGCGAGGCCAAGCGGGCCATCCTGGACACCTACACCAAAGAGCACTCCGCCGAGTACCAGGCCCAGGCCTGGATCGACCTGGCCCGTAAACTCCACCGCGAACACCCCGAGGCCACCAACCCCGCCAATGTGGCCTCCGTGCTGATCAAAACCAGCCACCACACCCACTACGTGATCGGCTCCGGCGCCAACGACCCCCAGAAATACTCCCCCACCGCCTCCCGGGAAACCCTGGACCATTCCATCCCGTACATCTTCACCGTGGCCCTGCAGGACGGGTCCTGGCACCACGTTGATTCCTACTCCCCCGAACGCGCCGGCCGCCCGGACACCGTGGAACTCTGGCACAAGGTCACCACCGAGGAAGACCCCGAGTGGACCCGCCGCTACCACTCCCTGGACATCGCCGAGAAAGCCTTCGGCGGCACTGTGGTCATCACACTCACGGATGGATCGGTGGTCACCGATGAGATCGCCGTCGCGGACGCCCACCCGCTCGGCGCCCGCCCGTTCGCCCGGGAACAGTACGTCAACAAGTTCCGCACCCTCGCAGCCGGGCTCGTAGAAGAGGCCGAGATCGAGAGGTTCCTCGCCGCCGTCGAACGCCTCCCCCACCTGGCAGCCGGGGAACTGGACCAGCTGAACATCACCGCCGCGCCCGGCGTGATCGACTTCGCCGCCGCACCCAAGGGACTGTTCTAAATGCTGTACTCCACCGTCACCCCCGAACAAAAACGCATCCGGTTCCGCGAACTCCTCGCCTCCGGCACCATCGCCCAGTTCCCGGGAGCGTTCAACCCGCTCTCGGCCCGGCTGATCGAGGAGAAGGGCTTCGCCGGGGTCTACATCTCCGGCGCGGTCCTGGCCAACGACCTCGGCCTCCCGGACATCGGCCTGACCACCCTCACCGAAGTAGCCACCAGGGCCGGGCAGATCGCCCGGATGACCGACCTCCCCGCCATCGTGGACGCCGACACCGGCTTCGGCGAACCCATGAACGTGGCCCGCACCGTCCAGGAAATCGAAAACGCCGGCCTCGCCGGCCTGCACATCGAGGACCAGTTCAACCCCAAACGCTGCGGACACCTCGACGGGAAGAACGTCGTGGACCTGGACACCGCCACCAAACGCATCCGCGCCGCCGCCGACGCCCGCCGGGACCCGAACTTCCTCATCATGGCCCGCACCGACATCCGCGCCACCGACGGACTCCAGGCAGCCCAGGACCGCGCCAAGGCGCTCGTGGAGGCCGGGGCCGACGCGATCTTCCCGGAGGCCATGAAGGATCTCAGTGAATTCCAGGCCATCCGTGATGCCGTGGACGTCCCGATCCTGGCCAACATGACCGAGTTCGGCAAGAGCGACCTCTTCACCGTGGACCAGCTCCAGGGCGTCGGCGTCAACATGGTCATTTATCCGGTCACGCTGCTCCGTAGTGCCATGGGCGCCGCGGAGCGTACGCTGGAATCGATCAGGTCCGACGGCACCCAGGAGGCACAGGTAGAGAGCATGCTGACCCGTGCGCGGCTGTACGATCTCGTGGATTACGAAGCCTACAACCGCTTTGACACCGGAGTCTTCAATTTCAAGGTTCCAGGTACCCGCTGACCCCGCACCATCGAAGGACTTCCGGCTTCGGCCGGCCCACAGGCACAAGGAACGAAGGAGTTTCAGCATGGCTGAAAATGAGATCAAAAAGGGCCTCGCCGGCGTCGTGGTGGACTACACCGCGGTGTCCAAGGTCAATCCCGATACCAACTCGCTGCTGTACCGGGGCTACCCGGTCCAGGAACTCGCCGCCCGCTGCAGTTTCGAGGAGGTGGCCTATCTCCTGTGGAACGGCGAACTGCCAACCGCCGAGGAACTGGCCGCCTTCACGGCGCGGGAACGGGCCGGCCGGCCCCTTGATCCGGTAGTCAAGCAGGTCATCGACGCGCTGCCCACCACCGCCCACCCGATGGATGTCTGCCGTACGGCGGCTTCGGTCATGGGTGCCCGCCATGAACTGGCCGAGGACTCCTCGCGCCAGGCCAACATGGACAAGGCCATCGACCTGTTCGCCGCGATGCCCGCGGTGGTGGCCTACGACCAGCGCCGCCGCCACGGCCAGGAACCGGTGGAACCCCGTGACGACCTGGACTACTCCGCCAACTTCCTCTGGATGACCTTCGGCGAGGAGCAGGTGCCCGAAGTCGTGGACGCGTTCAACGTGTCCATGATCCTGTACGCCGAGCACTCCTTCAACGCCTCCACGTTCACCGCCCGGGTGATCACGTCCACGCTCTCGGACCTGCATTCAGCCGTGACCGGAGCCATCGGGGCGCTCAAGGGTGCGCTCCACGGCGGAGCCAACGAGGCCGTCATGCACACCTTCGACGAGATCGGCATCCGGCCCGAGGAATCCCTCGAGGACGCCGCCGCCCGGGCCAAGACCTGGATGGAGGACGCCCTCGCCCACAAAAAGAAGGTCATGGGCTTCGGCCACCGCGTCTACAAGCACGGCGACTCCCGGGTGCCCACCATGAAGGCTGCCCTGGACAAGATGATCGCCCACTACGGCCGGCCCGAACTCCTTGGACTCTACAACGGGCTGGAGACGGCCATGGACGAGGCCAAGGGCATCAAGCCGAACCTCGACTACCCCACCGGCCCCACCTACCACCTCATGGGCTTCGACACCGCCACGTTCACACCCCTCTTCGTGGCCAGCCGCATCACCGGGTGGACCGCCCACATCATGGAACAGCTGGACTCCAACTCCCTGATCCGCCCGCTGAGCGAATACAACGGCGTGGAGGAACGGCACCTGCCGTAACAGCCACTCGAGCCAGCGCGACGGCGGCCCGGTCACCCCTGGAAGGTGACCGGGCCGCCGTCGTCCGGGGTGCTTCCCGGCGGCCGCCGTCAGGGGACCAGGCTCAGGGACAAGAACATTCGCTTGAGCTGGGCATACTCCTCGGTGGCCATGTACGCCTTCGCTTCGTCGACCGAATCGAAGGCGAGGCCTCGGGTGTCACCGAGAGTGACCTGGAACTGTGTGGCAAAGGAGAGCGTCGCAACAGGCGAGGACACCATGTTGTAGTACATGCACGACGTGACCAGCTGCGGGTCGGGTTGGTTCAGGCCCAGGGAACCCCGGACTTTCAGGCCAATACCAGTCCCGTCAAGCACACGGAAGCTGAACTCCGGCGCGCCGGCATGTGCAGGGGTGCGGTACGGAATATCAGCCGGCCCGGAATCGAGGGTGAGCAGCGGGACAGGCTCCGGACCGCAGGCGCCACCCAGCCCCCCTGAATTCGCATGTTCGAGGCCGGCAATCCGGATTCCCTGTTCATTGGCCACGTCGAGCTGGACGGATGGTGTTGCGCCGTCCGCTTTTTTCGCAATCACCGTCCAGCCGGGCGGCAGATCGAAAGAAAGCCGGGCGCCCGGGTTTGAATACCGTTCCCATTGTGCGCCGGCGGGCGCCGCCGGGGCGGAGGGAGTGATGGGCTGTGCCACGCCGGACGCCGGGGCCTGGCTGGCTGGCGGTGTTGGGCTCGGAGTGGCAGCCGGTGTCGGACTGACGCTTGAGGCAGCGGACGGAGTCGCAGTGGAGGAGTTGGCCGGCGCCGGTCCCGCCGTCAGGGGCCCCAGGTTGATGGAGACCAGAACACCGGCCGTCACGGCCGCTGCCGCTATCGTGAGAAGCCCTATGGCCCTGCCGCGGCGCTGCCTGCGCTCCGCGAGGTTCGGAATGTCCGCGGACACGCGGTCAGCGTAGACCTCGGGGCGGGAAAACATCGAGTGCAGGGCCTCTTCGGCGTCCGGCGTGGTGGGGTTGGGGCCGATCGGATCAGCTCCCGCAACGAGATTCCTGATGGCATCCATGGCTAGGCACCCACTTTCTGTTCGAACGGGCCGGAAAGGGCCGGCAAAAGTTTGCGGAAAGCCTCCCTTGCCCGGTGCAGCCGCACCTTGGCAGAAGATTGGGTGCATTGGAGTACCTGCGAGATTTCCGCAATGGTCAGGTCATCCCAGTAAGCCAACTGCAGGATGTCCCGGTCTTTTTCCCTCAGTGCCATCATGGCGTCCTCCACGGAAGCGTCGTCGCTGTTTCCCCAGGACTCCGCCACTGAAGAGACCATGAGCTTGTCATGCAGCGCCTTCTGCCGGTCGCGGCCACGGTAGGCGTTGCCGATGAGATTGCGGGCCACAGTCAAGAGCCAGGGAATTTCCGTGCTGCCCGCACCGTCCCACTTTTGCCAGGCGACGCGGAAGACGTCGGCCGCGAGTTCCTGCGCCAGCTCGGCGTCATCAACCCGCCGCAGGACATACTTGTGGATTCTTGGATAGCTGTCCTTGTACACGGCGATAAACGCCAACTCGCGCTCTGAAAGCACGATCCCCCCTGAGGTCGTATTGTCGTGGTCTTGCATGTAACCGTATAGTTTCCGGCTGATGCGCAGCGGTTACACCCGCCCCTGACCAGTGCCCGCCTCAGCGGGTGGTGTAGTCCAGCACTTCGCGCACGGTCTCGTTGTCCTCGTTCAGGACCACGGTGATGTGGAGCACGGACCCGCCCAGTGCCAGCGGGAGCCAGTGGGCGGCGTCCTGCCACATGCGCTCCACCGGAAGGGCGCCGACGTCGAACCATTCCGGCCGGATCTCCGCGCTTTCGGACGGCTCGCCCGTCCACCGGTCCGCCACAAACAGGCGGGTGGCCATGTTCCATTCCGGGCGGGCCGGGAAATCGAAGACCACCTGGCCTGCATCGCGGAGGTCCTGCTGCCGGACCACAACGCCGGCTTCTTCGTGGACTTCGCGGCAGGCGGCCTCCGCGTCAGACTCGCCAGGCTCAACATGGCCGCCGAGGCCGACCACTTTGCCGCGGCCGAAGCCGGTCTTCTTCATACCCAACAGGACCTGTGGCACGCCCGCCAGATCCCTGGTCAGGAAGCACAGCGTGACCGGAGTGAATGTCATGCCCTCAACCCTATAGCTTGGCTGCCTGCGATCCCCCTCGGTTTCCTTGCTAGGAGGCGAAGGCCGGCCCTTCTCCAACAAGTCGCGGCCGGAGCTCAACAGGGATACCTTTTTGGACGAATTCCTGGTCCATGGCTTCCTGCGCAGTCACTGTTTGGCCGTTCTGCGAGACATCGTTGTTCAGGGCCTGGAATTTCCAGGTGAAAACGGTGGACCACGGCGCCTGCAGGTCAAAGAGGAATCGGCCGTTCTGCAGCTTGGCGATGCGATACCAGGCGTTTCCGCCGTCGAGTTGAAGGTCCCTGGCGCCGTCATCCGAAATCGAGTAGGCCAGCCAGCCATCGGCGCAGCCAAGCACTGTGTAATAGTGCTGTTCCGTTTCGGCAATGGGCTCAATGGCGCGCGCCGGTGTGTTCATCAGTTGGTCGATGTTGGCCACGGTGCAGGGGACGCCGCCGGTGGTCAGGACGGCGGGTGTTGTGGCGGAGGGGCTGTCCGTGGGTGCGGGCGCGGGGTCGGTGATGGTGCCGCTCGGGGCAGGTGTGGCTTCGGTGGTGCCCGCGGGCGCGGGCTCCGGCTGCGGTGCCACCATTCCCCCGGCCACAACGACGGCGCCAACCACGGCGGCTGCCGCAAGGGCGACGACCCCCGCCCGGACCGCCGTACGGCGCGCGGACCCGGCCCCGGCCAGGGGCACGACGTTGGGGTCCGCAGAATACACAATGGAACGCGCGGCCGCGGCTGCCCCGGCGGGCCGTGGTTCCTCCACCCGGGGCTTGGCGTCCTTCATGAGCTGTTCGATCCGGTCCATGGCTAGCCCTTCCGTTCGGTCATGAGTTGTGCGGGGGCCACGCTGGCAAATGCACGGCGGGCGCGGTGGAGGCGGACAGCGGCAGCCGAGGGGGAACACCCCAGTGCCTGGGCCAGCTCGGCGGTGGTCAGATCGTCCCAGTAGCTAAGCATCAGGACCTCCCGGTGACGCTCGTTGAGCCGCAACAGGACATCGGCCACAGCGGCCTGCTGTTGGTCGTTGGCGTCAGGAGCCTGGCTGCGGGCCTGGTCCTTCAGGCGATCTATGAGTTCGAGGCGGCGGCGGCGTCCCTTGTACTCGTTGCTGAGCACCTTCCGGGCGGTGGCGAGCAACCAGCCTATGCCGGGCGGTTCCGCCAGCTGCCTTTCCCAGGCGATCCTGAACACGTCCGCCGCCAGTTCCTCGGCGCGTGGAAGGTCATTGATGCGGTAGGCGATGTAGTGGTAGACGCGCGTGAAATGCTGAGTGTGCAGGTCGATGAAGTCATGTTCACTGGCTGCCAACATAGTGTTCCCCCCGGCATCGGATGACCTTGGTTGTTAACCAATAAGTGTCCCGTCATGCCGGGTTTCTTACACCCGGGAAAAATATTCTCGCCGAACGGGAACGGGGGTGCAGGCGACTGTCAGCCCAGCGCCCGCGGGTGGGCGGCAGCGTAGATTTCGCGGAGCGTATCGGCGGTGACCAGGGTGTATACCTGTGTGGTGGTCACGGAGGCGTGCCCCAGGAGTTCCTGGACCACCCGGACATCGGCGCCGCCTTCCAGGAGGTGGGTGGCGAACGAGTGCCGGAGCGTGTGCGGCGATACGTCTTTGGTGATGTTGGCTTTGTCCGCGGCGGCTTTCAGGATGGTCCAGGCGCTTTGGCGGCTGATGCGTCCGCCCCGGGAATTGAGGAACAGCGCCGGCGTCCCCTTTCCCTTGGCAGCCAGCAGCGGCCGGCCGCGGACCAGGTACGCGTCCAGGGCGCGGGCACCGTAGGAGCCCAGCGGGACCAGCCGTTCCTTGGAGCCCTTGCCGAAAAGCCGCACGATCGCGGGACCGGACTCCGCCCCGTGCAGCGAGATGTCGTCAACGTCCAGGCCCACGGCTTCGCTGATCCTGGCCCCGGTGGAGTAAAGGAATTCGAGCAGGGCCCGGTCCCTCAGCCCGGTGGCGGTGTCCGTGCCGGCGGCTTCGAGGATCCGGGTGACCTCGTCCACGCTGATGGCCTTGGGCAGCCTCCTGCCCGGCATCGGCGGGTGGACGTCGCTGGCGGGATCCGTCGTGGTGAGCCCTTCGAGGGCCCAGAATTTGTGCAGTCCCCTGACTGCCACCACGGTCCGGGCCGCCGACCTCACGCCGAGGGCCGTGCCGCCGTCGGAACCGTCCGACAGGGCCTGGACGAAGCCGGTGACGTGGTGCCGGGTGATCTGCGTGGGGCCGTCGCAACCGGCGGCAGCGAGGTAGCTGGCGTAACGCGTGAGGTCTCGGCGGTAGGCGGCGAGCGTGTTGAGCGCCAGGCCCCGTTCAACTCCCATGTGCTGCAGGTATTCGGTGATGGCGTGGTCGATCGCGGTCCGGGGCCTGGCTGGCTTTGCCGGTTTGTCAGGGACCGGCGGTGCGGGGGCTTCCGCGGCGGTATCCGCCGTCATCAGCGCTGGCTGGGGTGGGCGGGCCAGGGAGCATCCGCGGGGCGGAGGCCGGCAAAGCCGTCAGCCCGTGCTGCGGCGGCGGCAAGGATCCCGACGACGGCGGACGGGTTGTGCAGCTTCCCTTCCAGGACTGCGGCCACGGCGTCGTCCAGGGCTATCCAATGGAATTCAATCTCCGCTTCCTCATCCGTCCGCTCGTGGCGCTCATGATGGGGCACCTCGGTGAGGTCGCGGGCAAGGTAGATCCTGATGGCCTCGCTGGAGGAGCCGGGCGAATTGAAGAAATCGGCCAGGACGTTCCAGCTGCCGGCGGCGAGATCCGCTTCCTCAGCGAGTTCGCGGGCGGCGCCGGTGACGAACTCTTCCCCTTCGACGTCCAGCAGGCCGGCCGGGATCTCCCAGAGGTCCATGCCCACGGGGTGCCGGTACTGCTTCAGGAGCAGGATTTCGCCGGCCTCGTTCATAGGGAGCACCGCGACTGCGCCGGGGTGGTCGATGTAGTCGCGGGTGAGGGCGTCGCCGGAGTCGCTTAGCTGGAAGCTGTCGCTGACCACGTCCCAGATCCGGCCTTCGTAAACCTTCTCGGTGGACAAAAGACGGCGCGGGCTCGGTGCATCCGAAACCTTCCGTGCAGCTTGGGGGGTTTCAGGTGTACCGGGCATCGCGCCGTCCTTTACGTATTCGGTTTTACTTTGCGGCGACCGTGCGTGCCTGCTTGGCCGCCGGTGCGCCGTTTTCGGTGGCCGGGACCTCGGGGGCCTCCTGCGCTGCGGCGCCGGGCAGCCCGGCGTCCCGCAGGTCGTTGCCGGCCTGGTGGTCCAGGGCGGCTTTGACCAGTCCGGCGAACAGCGGGTGCGGCCGGGTGGGCCGGGAGCTGAGCTCGGGGTGTGCCTGGGTTGCCACGTAGTACGGGTGCACCTCGCGCGGGAGTTCAACGTACTCCACGAGCTTGCCGTCCGGCGACGTTCCGGAGAACACCAGGCCCTTTTCGGCGATCTGTCCGCGGTACTTGTTGTTGACCTCGTAGCGGTGGCGGTGCCGTTCGCTGACGGTGGTCTTGCCGTAAGTCTCGGCGATGACTGAACCGGCGTCGAGCTTGGCTTCGTACAGGCCCAGGCGCATGGTGCCGCCGAGGTCGCCCTTGCCTTCGACGATGTCCAGCTGCTCTTCCATGGTGGCAATGACCGGGTACTTGGAGTCGGGCTCGAACTCGCTGGAGGACGCGCCTTCCAGTCCCACCACGTTCCGGGCGTATTCGATCACCATGCACTGCAGTCCGAGGCACAGGCCCAGGACCGGCAGTTTGGTTTCCCGGGCGTACTTGAGCGCCCCGAGCTTGCCTTCGAGGCCGCGGATGCCGAAGCCACCGGGCACGCAGATGGCGTCCACGCCGTCGAGGGAGGCAACGGCACCCTCATGGGTTTCGCATTCGTCCGACGGCACCCAGCGGATCTTGACCTTGGTGTCGTTGGCGAAACCGCCGGCGCGCAGGGCCTCCGTGACGGACAGGTAGGCGTCCGGGAGGTCGATGTACTTGCCAACCAGCGCGATCTCAACCTCGTGCTTGGGGTTGTGGACGGCTTCGAGCAGCTTGTCCCAGCTAGTCCAGTCGACGTCCTTGAACGGCAGGTCCAGGGCACGGACGATGTAGGAGTCCAGGCCCTGGGAGTGCAGGGTCTTGGGGATGTCGTAGATGCTGGGTGCGTCGGCGGCGTTCACTACGGCGTCGATGTCGACGTCGCACATGCGGCCGATCTTCTCGCGCATGGCGTCGGGCACTTCGCGGTCCGAGCGGATCACGATGGCTTCCGGCTGGATGCCGATGGAGCGCAATGCTGCCACCGAGTGCTGCGTCGGCTTGGTCTTCAGTTCCTGGGACGGCCCGATGTACGGGACCAGGGAGACGTGCAGGAAGAAGACGTTGCCGCGGCCGATGTCCTGGCGGACCTGGCGGGCTGATTCAAGGAACGGCTGGGACTCGATGTCGCCGACAGTGCCGCCGATCTCGGTGATGATGACGTCCGGAGCGTTCTTGCCCTCGGCGGGCAGCCGCATCCGGCGCTTGATCTCGTCCGTGATGTGCGGGATGACCTGGACGGTGTCGCCGAGGTATTCGCCGCGGCGTTCCTTGGCGATCACGGTGGAGTACACCTGGCCGGTGGTCACGTTCGCCGAGCCTTCAAGGTTTTCGTCCAGGAAGCGCTCGTAGTGCCCGATGTCGAGGTCCGTCTCGGCGCCGTCGTCGGTGACGAAGACTTCGCCGTGCTGGAAGGGGTTCATCGTGCCCGGATCCACGTTCAGGTAGGGATCGAGCTTCTGCATAGTTACAGACAGGCCGCGTGCCCGCAGGAGGTGGCCGAGGCTTGAAGCCGTCAGCCCCTTACCGAGCGAGGACGCCACACCACCGGTTACGAAGATGTGTTTGGTCGTCTTGGACGAGCCCGGGAACCGGGAATTTACACGGGAATTTGATCGCTGCACCACGGAATTCGAGCCTATCATCAAATGAGCCTTCCAAGGATCGCCGAAACTGTTCCCCAAATGCTCCAGTGTGCAGTGCGGGCAGCCTTAGGATCAAGGGGTGACCATGGATCCGGACCCTGAAAACGAGCCATCCGGCACTGTCGGCGGGGCGGATGCGGGGAATTTGCCGGTCTTCCGGTCGCTGGCGCTGGAGTCCATTCCGGTGCCGGACTACGCCGATGTGATTGTCCTCCCAGTCCCCCGTGGCGCTTCGGCGGAGCCGCGGGTCTGGGCCGAGGAGCTGTTCTCGCTGGAGTCCATGCCCGGCTGGGTGGCAGCGCTGATGGGCCTGCGGCAGGCAGTGGTTGGACTGATGGGCATCAGCCGGGCGCCGGCCGGGGTCTTTGCCGTCGCCGCAGTCAGCGGCGAGGAAGCCCTGATCAGCGCGGACGACACGCACATGGACTTCCGCTGCGGAGTCGCTTACGACGCCGGCGCCCGGCTGTTGCGCGTCACCACGGCCGTGCGCCTGAAGGGCTGGCGGGGGCGGCTGTACTTCGCTCCCGTGCGGCTGCTGCATCCGCTGGTGGTGCACGCCATGATGGCACGCACCATCCGCCGCCTCACGCTCCTGCCCTAACGGCCGCCAGGCCCGCTGCGGTACTAGGCCCGCTGCGGCAGCAGTTTGGCGTCGTCGAGCAGCTCCTGGGCATGGGCCTGCGCCGATTCGGAATCCTCCTGGCCGGCCAGCATCCGGGCGAGTTCCTTGACCCGTTCGGGGCCGTCGAGCAGCCGCACGTCGCTGGAGGTGAACCCGGTGGCGGTGCCGCCGTCGGCTCCCCTGACCGATGTCTTGGTGACGGTGATGTGCTGGTCGGCGAACGCGGCGACCTGGGGCAGGTGGGTGACCACCAGGACCTGCACGTGCCGGGCCAGCATGGCCAGCCGGCGGCCGATCTCGACGGCGGCCCGGCCACCCACGCCGGCGTCCACTTCGTCGAACACAAATGTGGGCACCGGATCAACTGCGGCGAGGACCACCTCGATGGCCAGCATCACGCGGGAAAGCTCACCGCCGGAGGCGCCCTTGCCCAGCGGACGGGCCGGCGCGCCGGAGTGGGGCTGGAGCAGGAAGGAGATCTCGTCCGCGCCGTACGGCATGAGCTGGGCGGCGGGCTCGATGGTGATCACCAGGGTCGCGTCGGCCATCGCCAGCGCCTTCAGTTCGGCACTGACCCGTGCCGAGAGATCCTTGGCGGCCTTGCTCCGGACCTTGCTGATGGCGGCCGCCTGCTTCTTCAGCTCGGCTTCGGTCCGGGCCACCTCCGCGTCCAGCGCCTCGATCCGGGTGGAGTCGTCCTGCAGTTCGTCGAACCGTACGCGCGCGTTTTCCGCCCACACCAGGACCTCATCGATGCTGGGGGCATACTTGCGGACCAGCTTGGCCAGGGCGGCCCGCCGGTCCTCGATTTCCGCGAGCCGCTCCGGGCCCTCTGAATCCAGGCCTGCCTGGTAGCTGGCCAGTTCCGTGGCGATGTCGTTCAGCAGGAAGCCCACCTCTGCCAGGCGGGCAGCTGCCGCGCCGAGTTCGGCGTCGTGCTCGGCCACATGTTCCAGGGTCCGCTTCGCCGCGTCCACCAGTGTGGTGGCGTCGCCCTCGTCACCGTAGTCCTCGGCGATGAGGGCCTGGTGCGCGGTGTTGGCGGCAATCCTGAGCTCTTCGACGTTGGCCAGTTTCACGGCCTCCGCTTTGAGGGACTCGTCCTCCCCCGGCTGCGGGTCCACGTCGTCGATTTCCGCCAGCGCGATCTCGAGCGACTCCGCTTCCCGCAGCCTGTCCCGCGCGGCACCGCGCAGCGTGTCAAGCTCCGCCTGGCTGGCCTTCCAGTGGCTGTACAGGGTCTGGTAGGTACCCAGCGGACCCGCCAGGGTGTCGCCGGCAAACTTGTCCAGTGCGCCGCGCTGGGCGAGTGCGCCCTTCAGCCTGATCTGGTCCGACTGGCCATGGACCACCACCAGGCTTTCGCCGATCTCCGCGAGGACACCTACAGGGGCGGCCCGCCCGCCAAGGTAGGCGCGGCTGCGCCCGTCCGCACCCAGGCGGCGGGCAAGGATCAGTTCAGCGCCGCCGTCGAACTCCTCCACCTCGGCACCGGCCTCCAGCGCGCGTGCGATGGCCGCGTGTCCGGCGTCGAGCTTGAGGACCGCCTCCGCGGAGGCGCTCTTCGCGCCGCTGCGGACCGCTCCGGCGTCGGACCGGGCACCCAGCAGGAGCCCGACGGCGGTGACCACCATGGTCTTTCCTGCGCCGGTCTCGCCTGTCACCACGCTCAGCCCGGGGCCCAGCGGCAGTGTGGCGTCGGTGATGACGCCCAGATCGCGGATTCTCAGTTCTTCAAGCATGATTCACTTTGCTGTTGACGGATCGGTTTCATCTTCAGGGTGGTCTGCGTGCGTGACCTGCAGCGGCGCCATCGGCCGGGGCGTCCGGACAATCGGGATCGGGCCGGTGTGGATGGCTTCCGACTGTGGGACGGGACCCCGCCAGCCGTGGATGGGGAGCTCGAATTTCCGGACCAGCCGTGCGGAAAAGGGTGTCTGGTGCGTCCTGGCGAGGCGGACCGGCGTGGCGGATTTGGTTACTTCCACGCGCGCGCCCGGCGGCAGGTCCACGGAGCGGCGGCCATCGCACCACAGCACGCCCATGGCGTCGGTGCGGTTCAGGACCTCCACGGCCAGCCGCGACCGCGGCGACACCACCAGGGGCTTGGCGAAGAGGGCGTGGGCGCTGATGGGGACGATCAGGAGGGCTTCGACCTCCGGCCAGACAACGGGCCCGCCGGCCGAGAAGGCGTAGGCCGTGGACCCGGTGGGGGTGGCCAGCACCACGCCGTCGCAGCCGAAGGTGGTCAGCGGACGCTCGTCGACTTCGGTGACCACCTCGAGCATCCGTTCCCGGTTGCCCTTTTCGATGGCTGCCTCATTCAGGGCCCAGGTGTGCCAGATTTTCTGGCCCCGGACCCACACCTGCACGTCGATGGTCATGCGCTCTTCCACCGTGTAGTCGCGGCGGGCAATCCACTCCACCGTCTGGGCGAGGTCTGCCCGCTCGCTCTCGGCGAGGAAGCCCACATGGCCGAGGTTGACGCCGAGCAGGGGGACGTCCACTTCCCGCACCAGCTCGGCTGCGCGCAGGATGGTCCCGTCGCCGCCGAGCACCATGACCAGCTCAACGTCGGGGAGCTGCACGTGGTCGTGCAGGATCTCCACCGGCTGGGTCAGGTGCCCGAAGAAGCGCTCCATGTCGCCCAGTTCGGATTCCTGCATCACCGGGACGATGCCCGAGGCGTGCAGCTGGGCGCAGGCTTCCCAGGCGGCCTTCAATGATTCCTCGCGGCCGGTGTGGGCAAGGACCAATACGCGCCTGCTCATCAGGTTCCGCTTTCTAGTGGTTCGGCCAAAGACGTCCAAGCAACCCAGCAATGGCTGAATCGCGCTCTTCGATCTTAGGCAAGTCTTGGGTCATCCTGCGCTTTATCCACAGGAAGTATTCGACGTTTCCGTCCTGGCCCGGCAACGGACTCGCCGCGAGGCCGCACAGGTCCACGCCGGCGTCGAGCGCCGCATTGGCGACTTTTTCCACTGCCATCCGGCGTTCGCGCTCGGAATTCACCACCCCGGTGCGGCCGAGGCGGTCCTTGCCGATCTCAAACTGGGGCTTCACCATCAGCACCAGGTCACCGCCCGGTTCCGTGCTCAGGGCCAGCGGCAGGACCACCATCGTCAGTGAAATGAAGGACAGGTCCGCGACGGTCAGTGCCACGGTGCCGCCGATATCATCGGCTGACATGTACCGGACGTTGAGGCCCTCGTGCACTTCCACCCGGGGATCGTTCCGGAGCTGCGGCACCAGCTGGCCGTGCCCGACGTCGACAGCCACCACGTGAGCCGCACCGCGCCTCAGGAGCACATCGGTGAAGCCGCCGGTGGAGGCGCCGGCGTCCAGGCACCTTTTGCCAGCGACAGTGATGGCGGGAAAAGCGTCCAGCGCGCCCGCAAGTTTGTGGCCTGCCCGGCTGACGTAGCTGTCCTCTTCGCTGTGTTCGACAGCCAGGTCCTTGCCGTCATCCACCTGCAGCGAGGCTTTGGACAGCACCTGGCCGGCCGAGGTCACCCGGCCCTCGGCAATCAGGGCCGCCGCGTGCGTGCGTGACCGTGCCAGGCCGCGCGCAACCAGTGACTGGTCGAGTCTCGCCATGCTCAGGCCCCGCCGTTTCCGGCCGCAGGCTCTTCATTCAGGGATTCGAGCAGGGCGTCGTGGAGTTCGGCGTAAAGGGCCTCATGGTCTGCCACTGGCTTGGTTTGGAGACCGTCCAGCGCGGCCAAGGCGGCATCGACGGACGGGTCCCCCACTCCTGCGTCTGCGGTGTCCGGCCACTCCGGGGTGGGCTGGGCTGCAATCGGGTGGTGCGCTTCGTTCAGCTCAGTCATTTGACCAGTCTAATGACTGAGCCACTCGAGTTTGGGCGCACTGGCTGTGGCTGCCTCGGGGATCGCAGCCCACCAGGCGGCGCAGGCCGCGCGCCAGGAGTCGAGGTCGCTGTCGCTGCCACGGACGTGGACGGTGTCGCCGCTGACCCGCGCCGTGGACGTTCCGCAGCGGTATGTCCCGTCGATGTGCTCCACTGCCGGGTACGGCGTGTGGAGGTCGGTCAGTGAGTTGATGACGTAGTCGGGGCGTTCGGCGGTGCGTGCGGCCAGGATGGTTTCCCTGGTGTCGACGCCGGTCAGGACGGCCACGGTGGCAAAGCCTGCGTTGTTGCCGCCGAGGATGTCGGTGTCCAGCCGGTCGCCCACCACCAGCGGGCGGTCAGCGGCAAGCCGCTTGGCCGCCGCGTGGAAGAGCGGCGCCTCGGGCTTGCCCGCGACGCGCGGCGTCTGGCCCGTGGCCGCTGCGACAGCCGCCACCAGGGTGCCGTTGCCCGGGGCGATGCCGCGGGCCTGGGGAATGGACATGTCAGTGTTCGTGGCCACCCACAGGGCTCCGGCAGCGACGACGTAGGCAGCTTCGGCCAGGTCCTTCCAGCCGATCGCCGGGTTGAAGCCCTGGACCACAGCCACGGGGTCATCGTCCTGGCTGCTGACGGGAGTCAGGCCCACAAGCTCAATCTCCTGCGCCAGTGCCGGACTGCCGGTGATCAGGACCCTGGCACCGGGGGCCAGCAGCGACGCCAGGAGTTCGGCGGCGGCCTGCGAGGAACTGACCACCTGCTGGTCCTCGGCAGGGGCACCGAGCTCCCGGAGGTGCTCGGCAACCTGCGCCGGGGTGCGGGAGGCATTGTTGGTGACATACCCGAGACCGATTCCCAGTCCGGCCAGTTGCTGAAGCGACTCCACGGCGCCGGGGATGGCGTGCGGACCGGCGTAGACCACGCCGTCAAGGTCGGCGAGCAGGGCGTCAAACAGCGAAATGAGGGGAACAGCGGTCATCGTCGGATCAGTCTTCCCGGCGTTCTGCGTGGCCTGCCTCGGCGTCGTGTCCGCCGTGGTTTTCCGGGCCGTCGTCTTCCTGGATGGTTGACTCGTCAGTGACGTCGTCGGTGGCCTCGTCAGTGGATTCCAGTTCGTCCTGTTCGACGGAGTCCTCATCGGACTCGGAATCGTCAGACTCGAAGTAGTCCGACTCCGCGTCGTCCATGGAGGAGTCCACGCCGTCGCGTTCGGGCACAGTGTTGGCTTCTGCGGCTGCGGCGGCTGCCGGCCGGGCGTCCGTTTCCGGTCCGCGGGCCGCCCGCTCCATAAGACGGCGGCGTTCTGCCTCCTCGCGGGCTTCCTCTTCCTCGTCCCAGCCAAGGTCCACGATGTCCGGTTCCTCGTCGACGCCAAGGCCGAGGGCGTTTTCAGCCACGACGGCCTGCTTCTGCCATTTCACTGCCTCCTGCTCGCGGCCGACCGCAGTCAAAGCGTCGGCGTACGCACGGAAAAGGCGCGGGCTGTAGGAGAAGGCCCGGTTGATGTCCAGCTGCGGAATCTCGAGTTCGGCGACGGCGGCATCGAGCTGGCCGAGGTCAGTCCGGGCTCCCGCGGCGACGATGGCCAGCTCGGCCTTGCCGGGGGCGTCGAGATCCTTGGCTTCCTCGGAGCGCACCACATCAAGGGCACGGTCCGGGCGGCCCAGTCCGCGTTCGCAGTCGGCCATGACGGGGAGGTGGACGTTGGAGCCGCTGATCCTGCGGTAGGTGCGGAACTCGCGCAGCGCTTCGCCGTAGTGGCCCGCGGCGTAGGCGGTCAGGCCGACGGCCTCACGGACCGCGGCGAGCCGGCCGCCTCGGCGGCTGGCTGCCAAGGCGTGCTGGAAGGCCAGTTCAGGCTCGTCGTCGATCAGCCGGCCGGCCATTACCAGGTGGCGGGCCACCCATTCGGCACTCTTCGGTTCGAGGGTCTTGATCTGGTGCTGGGTGGCGCGGTCCAGCTCTTTGCCTGTGACGTCTTCGTCGATTTCAGGGGACCGCTCACGGTCTGGACGGTTGGCGCTGCGCAGGTCGCGGGCGTTGGGAACGCGCACCGGACGGTCTTCCGCACGGTCACGGCCGAACTGGCGCGGTCCGGACTCGCCCCGGTCGAAGCTGCGGGGTGCCCGCTCCTGGCGGTCACCGAACGGCTTCCGGTTGTCACGGTCGCCGAAGCTGCGGCGTTCGCCGTCTCCCTCACGGCGGGGACGGTCACCGTAAGGCTTGTTTTCCCGGTCACCATACGGTTTACGGTCACGGTCGCCGAAGGGCTTACGCTCTCCACCAGCGAACGGCGGCTTGCGGTCTCCCCCGCCGAAGCTGCGGCGTTCGCCGTCACCTTCACGGCGCGGACGGTCACCATAAGGCTTGTTTTCCCGGTCACCATACGGTTTACGGTCACGGTCGCCGAAGGGCTTACGCTCTCCACCAGCGAACGGCGGCTTGCGGTCTCCCCCGCCGAAGCTGCGGCGTTCGCCGTCACCTTCACGGCGCGGACGGTCACCATAAGGCTTGTTTTCCCGGTCACCATACGGTTTACGGTCACGGTCGCCGAAGGGCTTACGTTCCCCGCCGCTGAACGGAGGCTTGCGCTCTCCCCCACCGAAGCTGCGGCGTTCGCCGTCACCTTCACGGCGGGGACGGTCACCATAAGGCTTGTTCTCCCCGGAGCCAGGCGCGCGCCGAGGGCCGTCGCTGCCTTCCCGGTTTTCCCGGGAACGGAATCCACGGGGATCCCCGCCGGAGTTGTTCGGTCCGCGGAAGGGACCGCGGTCCTTGCCGCCGCGGTTGCCGCCGTTGTGCTCAGCCATGTGGGATTCCTCCTGTTGCGAGCCGACCACTGGCGCAATCGCAGCCGCTCTATCCGTGTTTCGTTTTCCTACGCAACCCGAAATCAAGCGCTTCGAAGTCCGTACATCTCAATCAATTCTAGGCGAGTCGCCAAACCCACGATGACAGAAAGCTCCCCTGGCAGTCAGTCGTGGGAATCTTCACACCCGGGACCCTCTCGCAGTTGTTGCGGGTTCCCTTTACGTCAGGCTGGTTGTGAGTCAGTCGTTTGAAGGGAACAGGAGCAGCTATGTCTGTTGGTCCGCGAGGTATTAGCCGTGATGAGATCCGGGAATTGGTGCATCAGTATTATGTGCAGCCGTACGGGACGAGGAAGGAATGGCT